>CANKBG010000010.1 GCA_947479935.1 Comamonadaceae bacterium | reverse complement strand
GAAGCAGGTGGTGATGTCAAACCCACCGTTAAGCGCGTACGTAAAGTAGTCGCGCCAGCTGCAGCAGCTGACGGTGCCAAAGGAGAGTAAACATGCTGCAACCCGCTCGCAGAAAGTTCCGTAAGGAACAAAAGGGCCGCAACACCGGCATCGCAACCCGTGGCAACACGGTTGCTTTTGGTGATTTCGGCTTGAAGTCCACCGACCGTGGCCGTTTAACGGCCCGTCAGATTGAAGCCGCACGTCGTGCGATTTCCCGTCACGTGAAGCGTGGTGGTCGTATCTGGATTCGTGTGTTCCCCGACAAGCCAATCTCTACAAAACCTGCAGAGGTTCGCATGGGTAACGGCAAGGGCAACCCTGAGTACTATGTGGCTGAAATTCAGCCCGGTAAGGTGTTGTATGAAATCGTGGGCGTGCCAGAGCAACTGGCCCGTGAAGCGTTTAAATTGGCCGCAGCCAAACTGCCCTTGCGCACGACTTTTGTCGCTCGCATGATTGGCCAGTAATTCAGGAGAACTCAAAAAATGAACACCACTGAACTGCGTAACCAAGACGAAGCTGGTTTGGCTAAAGAAATCAAGGACTTGCAAAAGGCCCATTTCAATTTGCGCATGCAAAAAGCCACTCAGCAACTCGGCAACACGAACCAACTGCACGAAACTCGCCGCAGCATCGCTCGAGCCAAAACCATCCTTGCCCAAAAGCAAGCCGCCAAATAAGGAGTGACCATGACGGAAGCTAAAACATCCCTCAAGCGCACCTTGATCGGCAAGGTGGTCAGCGACAAGCGTACCAAAACCGTAACGGTTTTGGTGGAGCGTCGCGTGAAGCATGCTTTGTATGGCAAGATTGTTGCCAAATCAAGCAAGTACCACGCACATGACGAAAACGGACAATACGGCGTGGGCGACGTGATTGAAATCACCGAGAGCAAGCCAATTTCCAAAACCAAAAACTGGGTTGCCACCCGTTTGGTTGAAAAGGCTGTTGCGATCTAAGCTTTAATCGCTCATTTCAGCAAACTTTCCAAAAACGACTCACAATGGTGGGTCGTTTTTTTTCGTCGGTGTGTTTTCAAACGCACCTCACCCCACTCATTCATTCACGTCATTTTTAAAGGAATCATCATGATCAAAGTTGGAGACACTATTCCCGCAGTCACATTGACCGAGTTCGTGGAAGTAGAAGGTAACGGTTGCAGCATTGGCCCTAACCCGGTTGATGTGGCCAAGGCTTCTGCTGGCAAAACCATTGCGTTGTTCGCATTGCCTGGTGCCTTCACGCCCACATGTTCTGCCAAGCATGTGCCTGGTTATGTGGCGCAATTCGATGCGTTGCATGCAGCCGGTGTCGATGAAATCTGGTGTGTGAGTGTGAACGATGCGTTTGTCATGGGCGCATGGGGCCGCGAGCTGCACAGTACGGGCAAAGTTCGCATGATGGGTGACGGCAGTGCTGACTTCACCAAGGCCACGGGCCTCACATTGGATCTCACAGCGCGCGGCATGGGCTTGCGCAGCAATCGCTATTCAATGCTGGTGAAAGATGGCAAAGTGGCTACTCTGAACATCGAAGGTCCTGGCAAATTTGAAGTGAGTGACGCTGATACGATGTTGTCGCAAGCCAAGGCATAAAAGCACTTTATCAGCCGCATCGAAAAAGCAAATCGCTTTTGACACAACCCTGGCCCGAGCGCACCTTAAAGCATTACGCGGAGATAGTGTGCGCCTGGCAGGGGGTTGTGATAGTAGGGCGGGATTTCTTCAAATCCTAAATCCTCGTAAAGCGCTCGCGCTGTTTCCATCTCATCCAAAGTGTCGAGCAAGACACAGCTGTAATCGTTTTGGCGTGCAGCATCCAAAATGGCCTCCGCCAATTTGCGCCCCAAACCCAAGCGACGAAATGCGGGCCTGACATACAAGCGCTTCATTTCAGATGCGTTGGAAGCGTCTGCTGAATCGAGTGGACGAAGCGCACAGCACCCGGCCACTTCATGGTTCACCATGGCCAGCAACAAGGCCCCACGCGGCGGTGCATATTCGCCTGGAAGTTGCTGCAATTCAGATTCAAAATCTTGAAAATACAAGTCGACACTGAGCGAGCGCGCATATTCTAAAAAGATGGCGCGAACAGCAACCATGTCTTCAGTCGAAGAGGGCTCGGCAAGTTCAATGAGTGGTTGAGAAGATGCTGACAAAAGAATTTTAAAAGTGTCGAAGCAAAGGACGAAACTTAAGTTTAGCCTTAAATGGTCAGGAACTAAGGGGTGGAAGAACCCAGGTTAATCAGGACATACACCAAGCCGGCGCTGACAAGGAGCAACACAAAAGCTTTGAGCCAATCGATTGGGCTGTCTTTTGAAGAGATTGCCGCATCAGAACTTGGCTTATCGCCAATGAGCATAGCGCGCGTTAAGTTTTCTTTCTTTTTAAAGAAATACCATGCAATGGCCAAGATGTGAGTGACAACCAAAATCAAAATGATGGTTTTGCCGAAGCTTTTATGCCAGTACGTTGCTAAGTTCACATAACTTTCTGAGACCAAACTCACAAGCGGTCCCGCATTTGAAATCTCATCGTCGCTGAAAAGGCCGGTGCCAACCTGCAAACTTAAAAGTCCAAGCATGGCCAAAACTGAAAGCGATCCAACAGGGTTGTGGCCTAAAAAGTGGGGTGACTTGGTTTTGGATGAAAAGTACTGAAGCAACGCAGAAGGCGTGCATCGAAGTTGTGGCCAGCGTGACCAGTGCCCACCTGTGAAGCCCCATAAAACTCTAAAAATCAGCAGGCTTGCAATGGCGTAGCCACATCTAAAATGCCAGACCATTGCGTTGCCCCCCACATTGCCTGTGACCACCATGGCGATGATCAGCAATGCTAGGCTCCAATGGAAAATGCGGGTGGGTAAATCCCAAATTCGAACTTGGATCATGAAAAACTTTCAGCAAAAAGGCGCAAGCCTGCAAGCATTTAAAAAACATGAGAAACTGTAATTCAGTTCAATCAATTCAGGAGCACCCATGCAAAAACTAATCACATTGGCCGCTGGTTTGGCCACCATTTTGCTGGCAGTGCCAGCAGCAGCGCAATTTGCAAAACCAGAAGACGCCATTAAATATCGCAAAGCTGGCTTTACCATCATGTCAGCGCATTTTGGTCGGGTGGGTGCCATGGCCACAGGCAAAGCACCTTACGACGCCAAAGCCGCAGTTGAAAATGTCGACATTGCCGTCGCCATGTCTAAGTTGCATTGGGCCGCTTTCCCAGAGGGCAGCGACAAGGGTGAAACCCGTGCCAAACCAGAAATCTGGAAAGACAGCGCGAAGTTCAAAGAAGCTGCAGACAAAATGCAAGCAGAGCTCGTCAAGCTGTCAGCCGCAGCCAAAGTGGGCAATGTCGACGCTCTGAAAACTGCTTTTGGACCTGCCGCTTCCAGTTGCAAAAACTGTCACGACAATTTCCGCAAGGACTGAAATTGTCAATGCTGAAAGCGCTCAACGGTTGATGAGCAGTTTATTGACCTGCGCAATCCAATAGCAGCTTGGTCAATTCATCCGGGGCACTGATCATGGGATCGTGCCCCGTTTTCATTTCAATCACGCGCGAGTTTTGTAGCCAAAGGCCATTCCAAAACTGAGGGTCCACCACGCGCCTGCGAACAGCGTCGATGGTGGCCAAGGGAGGCACTGTGCAATTGATGAAAGTGCGAGGCACACTGGCAACGCGCGCAGGCTCAAAGTTAAGCACATGTTGGTATGTGCCACCAGGGTGAGAAGTCTGTCTTCTTTGAACCCATTCGTAGCCATCTGCAGACAGGCCAAATACAGAGGGGTCTGGCGGTGGAAAGCTGTTGTTAATGCTTTCAGCGGCTGCATCAATGCGAGATTTTTGCGTGGCACTGGCATGTGTGCTGCTCCAGCTTTCTCCGGGCTTTGGCACAACTGCATCCAAATAAACCAAGTGTTTTAAGCGCTGAGCGTGCCGGTCGGCAACAGCAGTCCCGAGCATGCCAGCGTAAGAGTGCACCACCAAGACAGTGTCTTGCATTTCTTCTGCATCGAGTGCCTGCAAAACGTCTTGAATATGTGTTTCCAAATCAATGCCGCGGTGAAGCAAGTGAGATCTCTCGCCTAAGCCGGTGAGAGTGAGGGCATGAGCACTGTGTCCTGCACGAATGAGTTTTTCAGTGACATAGCGCCAGCACCAAGCACCATGCCACGCACCATGCACCAATAAAAATTGAGCCATCAGATGACACCTTTGTGTTTGAGTTTTTCAATTTGCCCGAGCTTGTAGCCAAGCACCTCGTGCAGTAGTTCGGTGGTGTGTTGCCCTAATTGAGGTGGCACATGGTCAAGCCTCACCGGTGTGGCACTGAGTTTCAGAGGGCTTGCTACAAGCCGGAGATCTTTTTGGAGGGGATGCTGCCAAGTATTGATCATGTTGCGGGCAGCCACTTGAGGGTCTGCAAACACCTCGGCCAAATTGTTAATGGCACCGCAAGGAACTTTGGCCGCTTCTAGTGCCGCCAGCCAATTTGCTTTTGGCCGCGACATCATGATTTTTTCCAGCATGGGAACCAAAACACTTCGGTTTTTGACGCGCTCTGAGTTTTTGGAAAAGCGAGGGTCGCTTGCCAATTCTGGGTGACTAGCGACATCGCAGAATTTAGCAAATTGACCATCATTGCCGATGGCCAAGATTAAGTGATCCCGCGTCCCAATCTCTGATTCAGGCGCAGCCTTCACTTCAAAAACTTGATAGGGGACGATGTTCTGATGGGCATTGCCGGCACGACCCGGCGTCTTGCCGCTGACCAAGTAGTTGGCGCCTAAGTTGGCCAACATGGCCACTTGGGTGTCCAACAAGGCCATGTCGACGTGTTGGCCTTCGCCTGTTTTTTCGGCATGGCGCAAGGCCGCCAAAATACCCACCGAGGCATACAAGCCGGTGAACAAATCGGCCACAGCCACGCCCACCTTTTGCGGGCCGCCACCCAAGTCATCGCGCTCGCCCGTTACGCTCATCAAGCCGCCAATGCCCTGCACCGCATAGTCGTATCCAGCGCGGTCGCTGTAGGGGCCGGTTTGCCCGAAACCTGTCACGCTGCAATAAACCAGTTTCGGGTTAAGCACCTTCAAACTTTGGTAGTCCAGTCCATAACGCGCCATGTCACCTACTTTGAAATTTTCAATGAAGACTTGGCAGTGCATCACCAATTCTCGGATCAAGGCCTGGCCTTCAGGCTTGGAAATATCGCAAGTAAGTGAGCGCTTATTTCTGTTAGTTCCTAGGTAATAGGCGGCCTCAGTGCTGTCATTGCCCGAGGCATTCTGAAGGAAGGGGGGGCCCCAACTGCGGGTGTCATCACCTGAGCCAGGGCGTTCTATTTTGATCACATCTGCGCCCAAGTCGGCCAATGTTTGGGTGCACCAAGGCCCAGCCAACACGCGGGAGAGATCGAGGATACGGATGCCGTCTAATGAATTCATACCCGCATTGTCGCGAAATTTAAAGTCACACGCAGGCGTTGATAATTGGGCGATGCGTAAATTGTTTTGTTTTGGTGCGGCGGTGCTCATTTTGTCGGGATTGCTGACCGCATGTGAGCCCAGCCTGAATTGGCGAGCCAGTCAAATTGAGGGCAGCAATATGAGCTTTGATCTGCCTTGCAAGCCCGACAAAACAGTCAAGCCCGTGAACATGGCGGGACTCCAATTAGAGCTGGCGGTGGTGGGCTGCGAGGCAGACGATGCGGTGTGGGCTGTGATGTCGACACAGGTGCCCCCAACGGCAGACCGCGATGAATTGTTGCAGGGCTGGCGCCAAGCTACATTGAAAAACATCCGAGCCAGCCAAGTTGAAGAGGTGCCTTGGACGCCCAGGAAAATAGCTGTTTTACCAGGCTCGATGAGTATCAATGCCTTGGGCTTTAGTGCAACGGGCCAGCCGGTCAGTGCGCGCGCCGTTTGGTTTTCACATGTCGAAGGCAATTCAATGCGAATGGTCCATGCTGTGGTTTATCAAAACAAAAAAAATCGACAAAACAACAAGCAAAGCGCAGATCAATTGATAGAAAGTTTGAAGTTGCCATGAACCCCACCAACAGCCCGTTTTTGGAGCGACGACAAATGGTATGGGTCTTTCTGGCCTTTGCTTCAGCTTACTTTTTGTCAGCCTTGATTCGCGCCATCACCGCCACCCTTTCCCCCACATTGACCCAAGAGTTGTCGCTGTCTGCACAAGATCTGGGGCTGCTGGCCGGCGGGTATTTCTTGGGTTTTTCGGCCACACAGTTGCCTTTGGGTAAATGGCTTGACCGGCACGGGCCTAAAAAAGTTCTCTTGGCTTTCTTGGTTGTCGCGGTTTTGGGTTGCGCAGCTTTTGCGCTGGCCGAAAGTTTCACGGGCCTCTGGTTTGCGCGGGTTTTGTGCGGTGTCGGGGTCAGTGCTTGTTTGATGTCGCCCTTGACGGGATACAGACGTTGGATGGACGCTGGCTCCCAATTGCGCGCCAACTCTTGGATGCTGATGACAGGCTCTTTGGGCATGGTTTCTTCAACTTTACCGGTTCAATGGCTGATGCCCCTTATGGGATGGCGCGCCATCTTTGCAGGCCTGGCGGTGTTGGTCATCTTGTCGATGGTCTTGATTTATTTTAGGGTGCCTGCTTGGGAAAAAGCGCAAGACCAACCCTCTCAATCAGATGAAGCAGAAAAAGGCTATGCACCGATATGGCGTAGCGCCTATTTTTGGCGAATGGCGCCCATTGGCTTTTTTTGCTACGGCGGCTTGTTGGCTTTTCAGACGCTGTGGGTTGCGCCTTGGATGACGGTGGTGGGCGGCTACACCGCCATGGATGCTGCAACAGGCTTGTTCGCCATTAACTTAGCGATGCTTGTCACCTTTTGGGCGTGGGGTTTGGTCTCACCCAAGTTGGCCAAAAAAGGCATCTCACCCAACCAAGTTATTTCAATAGGCCAGCCCATCAGCTTTGGGGTCTTGGCAGTGATCATCTGGGCAGGACCGGCGCTTGGCACTGCCACGGCAGCTGCCTTGACGCTGTTTTGCGTCACCAGCACCTTTGTGTCATTGGCGCAACCGGCTGTGGGCATGGCCTTCCCGTCGCATTTGGCGGGCCGCGCCCTGTCGGCTTATAACTTGATTATTTTCTTGGGTGTTTTTGTGGTTCAGTGGGGCATTGGATTGGGCATTGACCTGTTCAAGTCATTTGGATGGCCGCCTGTTTTGGCATTTCAAGCAGCATTTTCTGTCTTTGGCTTGTGTGCCGTGGGGTCCTATGTTTATTTTCATTGGGCAAACCGCGATAATTCAGCATGATTGGAATTCTCATCGTCGCTCACGCACCCTTGGCCTCGGCCTTGAGGGATTGTGCTTTGCATGTATTTCCGGAGTGCGCTGAGGGTGTGTTGGCTTTGGACATCTTGCCAAATGCCAGCCCTGAAGAAAGCCTCATTTTGGCCAAAGCGGCCATGACACGACTTAACACCACGGAGGTCTTGCTGTTGAGTGACGTGTTTGGCGCCACACCTTCTAACGTTGCCCAAAAACTCAATGATGGCATTGATACACGCTTGTTAGCCGGCGTCAATTTACCCATGTTGCTTCGAAGCGTTTGCTATCGCCATGAAACTTTAGACGCCTTGGCCGCACGTGCGCAAGCCGGTGGTGCTCAAGGCATCATGCCCGTCGGCTGCACTGCACCTCAAAATCAATCAGGAACCCCAAATGCCCCAAGCATCCACGACCATCAACAATAAGCTAGGTTTGCACGCGCGTGCTTCAGCCAAACTGACCAAGTTGGCGGGCAGTTTTCCGTGTGAAGTTTGGATTGCAAAAGGCGATCGACGTGTCAATGCCAAAAGCATCATGGGTGTGATGATGTTGGCCGCCGGCATTGGCAGTGAAGTGACATTAGATACCCACGGCGATCAAGCGCAAGAAGCATTGGACGCGGTGTTGGCATTGATTGCAGATAAATTTGGTGAGGGTGAATGACTTTCAGCATTCATGGACTGGCCGTTGCAAGAGGGATTGCCATTGGACGCGCTGTTCTGGTGGCCTCCAGTCGCGTGGACGTGGCGCACTATTTCATTCAGCCCGAACAAGTCAAAGCTGAAGTTGCACGACTGCGTCAAGCCAGAGACGCAGTGGTGGAAGAACTCAGGCGGCTTCAACACGATTTAACAGCCGATGCACCGCCAGAACTGAGCGCATTGCTTGATGTGCACTTGATGCTTTTAGAAGACGAAAGCTTGTCCTTGGGCGTCAAGCAGTGGATTGAAAATCGCTTTTACAACGCTGAGTGGGCGATGACCAGTCAAATGGAAGTGATCGGCCGGCAGTTTGACGAAATGGAAGATGCGTATCTGCGTGAACGCAAATCCGATCTAGAGCAAGTGACTGAACGCGTGTTGCACTTTTTGAAAGGTGGCAACTCGCCAGTGGTCAGAACCAAGCCGCATGTCCGGCCGCAACAAGAACTGCAATTGGGCGACACCATGGATGTGCCCTTGGTATTGGTGGCGCACGACTTGTCGCCAGCTGACATGCTGCAGTTTAAGCAAAGCGTGTTCACGGGTTTTGTCACCGATGTGGGCGGCAAAACTTCACATACGGCCATTGTGGCGCGCAGCTTGGACATACCTGCGGTGGTGGGCGCACGAAGCGCCAGCCAACTTATTCGCCAAGACGATTGGATCATCATTGATGGCGACATGGGCGTGGTCATTGTCGATCCATCGTCCATTATTTTGGCGGAGTACGGCTTTAAGCAACGTCAAGGTGATTTAGAGCGCGAGCGTTTGTCGCGCCTTCGTCATACACCCGCAGTCACCTTGGACGGGCAAAAAATCGAGTTGCTTGCCAACATTGAAATGCCAGAAGACGCCGATGCCGCCCTGCGCGTGGGCGCGGTGGGTGTGGGACTTTTTCGCAGCGAATTTTTATTCATGGGCCGACAAGGCGACTTGCCCGAAGAAGAAGAGCAGTTTCAACAATACCGACGTGCGGTGGAAGGTATGCAAGGCTTACCAGTCACCATTCGCACGGTCGATGTAGGCGCCGACAAGCCCTTGGATGAAGCCCGTCACGATGCCGCGCACTTGAACCCTGCTTTGGGTTTGCGGGCTATTCGCTGGAGTTTGGCCGATCCTGAAATGTTCTTAACGCAACTGCGCGCCATCTTGCGCGCAGCCGCTTTAGGCAAAGTCAATTTACTGGTGCCCATGTTGGCCCATGCCAGCGAAATTCATCAAACCTTGGCGTTGATCAAACAAGCGCAATTGGATTTGGATGCGCGAGGTGTGGTGTATGGTCAGGTGAGCTTGGGCGCCATGATTGAAATTCCTGCCGCGGCTTTGTCGCTCAAACTTTTCTTGAAGCATTTCGACTTTTTGTCGATTGGCACCAATGATTTAATTCAATACACATTGGCCATTGACCGAGCCGACGAAAGTGTGGCGCACTTGTATGACCCGCTGCACCCCGCGGTACTTCGCTTGGTGGCCGACACCATTGAAGAAGGTGCCGCGCAGGGTAAAAGTGTGTCTGTTTGCGGCGAGATGGCCGGCGATGTGAGCATGACCAAGTTGCTTTTGGGCATGGGGCTTAAAAGTTTCTCTATGCACCCCTCGCAAGTGCTATTGGTGAAGCAACAAATTTTGCGCTCTGACGCCGAAAAACTCAAAGCGTTTGCACAACAAGTTCTGACATCGGATGACCCTGCAAGCCTGATCTTGAATTAAGTCTTTTGAGATTTTTTGTCAAATTGAGGATTGTTGGCAGCGTCTTTTGCCGTTGGCCATGACCAAGACAGCACCCGAAAATCCAGCCATGCCGCGCGCTTTGAATGCAGCATTAGCGCGCTAAACTGGCGGCGTGTGCTTGGCTGTCCGCGTGGTAACTGGAGCGAACCATGGCGCCTACAGCGGCGTGCTTGAAGCCCATCTCATAAGCTTGTTCTTCAAACATTTTGAAGGTGTCGGGGTGCACGTAGCGCTTGACGGGCAGATGGCTGGTGGAGGGTGCCAAATATTGACCTAGCGTTAGCATGTCAATGCCGTGCTCACGCATTTCGCGCATGACCGTTAAAATTTCTTCGTCAGTTTCACCCAGACCCACCATCAAACCGCTCTTGGTAGGAATGTTGGGAAACAGTGCTTTGAATTTTTTCAAAAGCTGCAAGGAGAACTGATAGTCAGAGCCAGGGCGCACTTCTTTGTACAAGCGCGGCACTGTTTCTAAATTGTGATTCATCACATCAGGCAGTGCGGCTTTTAAGATTTCAAGGGCGCGATCGTCGCGACCGCGAAAGTCGGGCACCAAAACTTCGATTTGTGTTTTTGGGGAAAGTGACCGCGTCTCGCGAATGCAATTGACAAAGTGACCCGCGCCGCCATCGCGCAAATCGTCGCGGTCCACACTGGTAATGACCACGTAGCTAAGCTTGAGATCGGAAATGGTGCGCGCTAAATTGGCGGGTTCGTTCACATCCAGTGGATCGGGGCGGCCATGGCCGACATCGCAAAAGGGGCAACGTCTGGTGCACTTGTCGCCCATGATCATGAAGGTGGCAGTTCCTTTGCCAAAGCATTCACCAATGTTGGGGCAGCTGGCTTCTTCACATACGGTGACCAACTTGTTCTTGCGAAGAATGTCTTTGATTTCGTAAAAACGGGTGGTTGGTGAACCTGCTTTCACTCTAATCCACTCCGGCTTTTTTAAGACTTCGCCTGGCATGACTTTGATGGGGATGCGAGACAGCTTAGCGCCTGCTTTTTGTTTGGCAGTTGCATCGTAGTTTTCGACAGTTTGAGCCACACGCACAACATGGCGTGTGGCATCCGTTTCTTTGGTCATCGCATTCTTTCTGAGTCAGGGCGAAAGCAGTGATTGGAGCTTGCGTCCAAGGACATCTGCCGATTCTTCCCAGGAGGTATCGACCCCCATTGTAAAAAGGTCCACTGATTGCAAGCCAGCATAACCACATGGGTTGATGCGGCCAAAGGGTTCGAGGTCCATCTTCACATTCAGGGCCAAGCCGTGATAGGTGCATTGGCGGCTCACCTTGATGCCCAGGGCGCTGATTTTGCCAAGGCCCTTGAAGGGATCGCTGGGCGCTGCTGGCCCCGTGAGGGCCGTGTGCGCAAAGGGGTCGGCCAATCGCACATAAATTCCGGGTGCATTGGCCACGCGGTGCCCCGTGATGCCAAAGTGCGACAAGGTTTTGATGACGGCCTCTTCAAGGCGATAGACATATTCTTTCACGAAGTATCCCGTGCGCTGCAAGTTCACCATCGGATAGGCCATGACTTGTCCGGGGCCGTGGTAGGTGACTTGTCCGCCGCGATTGGTCGGTATGACGGGAATATCGCCTGCATTTAAAACGTGCCCCGCCAAGCCAGCTAAGCCTTGTGTGAAGACGGGCGGGTGTTGGCACAGCCATATTTCATCCTCGGTATCCGGCTTGCGCCCGGCCGTGAAATCTTGCATGGCTTGGTAGGTGTCTTGGTAGTTCACCCGTCCTAATGGTTTGACCAACATGGGTTTAAAGCGCCAACTTCACCATGGGGTGACCGGTGAGGGCGAGGTAAAGGTTGTCGAGTTGTTCTCTGCTAGTGGCGCGTATGGTCAGAGTGAAACTGAGGTAATTCCCGGCTTTGCTGGGTCGTATTTCGAGAGTGGCAGGGTTGAAGCTCGGGTCGAATTTTTTGGCAATTTCCACCATGGCTTCTGCAAAACCATCTACTCGAGCGCCCATCACCTTGATGGGAAAGTCGCAAGGGTATTCAATCAGCGACTCTTTGCGCGGATCATCGGAAAACGGCGGCATCGAAGTAGCGCTCATAAGATAGATGGGGTGGTTTCTATTTTAAGTAACGCCAATTTGAATTAGCGCCAAATGATCACTGACCCCACGGCCAGCCAACCTAAGCCAAAGTTTAAAAGCACCAAGGGGTGAATTTTCGCCAGTTGAAGGCCGGCGCTGGGCAGGTCTTCAGCGGCCAAGGCGGCTTTCATTTTGCGGAAAGGCCCAAAGTAGAGGTGCCCAAAAATAAGGCACATCAAAGAGCCCAACCCCAGCATTGCATGCCAACCTTTGGGCGCCAACTTCATGTCGACACCCATTAGCATGAGGCCGCCTGTGGCGAGTAATAAGAAAATACAAAGGCCCACAATGTTGAAAAAGCGAGCTAGGACACCTGACAGCAAGGGCAGGCGCTGAACGGGCTCCAACTGCGCGACGGCCACAGGGCGTAAAGCCCAAATCGTGAAGGCCATGCCGCCTATCCACACGATGCCTGCCGACAAATGGACAAATTTAATGATTTCGTACATGGTCTATGGCCTTGTCAGTGATGTTGATTGAAATAAATAACCTTTCGATTGTGGCCCTTTTTTGACATATGGGTTTTCACCTATAATTCCAGTTTTGCTGCATCTAGGGTGTTCGTAAATTTGATGTAATCAAACATGGTCAGAATATCGCAACAAGATTTTGCAGAAGAAGATGGTGAAGAAAATGGCCTTGGAAGTTTCAAGACATTGTCAGCTGAAGAAGCTCAGAGACTGAGGCTTCAGCAACCACAACCATCCCTTTGGAGCATTTTCTTTTTACAAATATCGGTTGCGTTGGCCTTGGTGGCAATAACTTGGCTTTTAACTGTAGAGATTTCAACAGTTTGGTCTGTTGCCTACGGCGCTTTGTCAGTCATTCTTCCCTCGGCGGTTCTGATGCGAGGGATGGCCAGCAAAAATAGTTATTTAAATACAGTCTCGGTGCTTGTCGGGTTTTTTGTTTGGGAACTTGTCAAAATTGGTTTAACAATTTCGATGCTTTCCGCGGCTGTTTGGGTGGTAAATGATTTGAGTTGGCCTGCACTTTTGGTGGGGCTGATCTTAACGATGAAAGTTAGTTGGTTGGCAATTGCTTTGCAACAAAGAAAAGCAAACCAAGGAACAAATGAGGATTGATTGAGATATGGCTGTTGAAAATGGACCCAGCGCAGGTGAGTACATTGGGCATCACCTCACGCATTTGCAAAACAAGCCTCCTGCAGGCATTGTTGACTTTGGCGTATTCAATTTAGATTCCTTGTTCTGGGCTATTTTGCTGGGCGTTGTCGGCTGTTATGTTTTATGGCTAGCTGCTCGCAAGGCCACTTCTGGGGTACCAGGACGCTTGCAGGCTGCTGCTGAGTTATTGGTTGAAATGGTCGACAACCAAGCAAAAAGCATTGTTCACAACGCGGAGAGCCGCAAATTTGTGGCCCCATTGGCGCTGACAGTTTTCGTGTGGATTTTCCTCATGAACGCCATGGACTTGTTGCCTGTAGACCTTCTGCCCCTGATCTGGGAGTTGATTTTCTCAGCGGCCGGTCATGACCCCCACCATGCTTACATGCGTGTCGTTCCAACGGCCGATCTCTCATCTTCGATGGGATTGTCTTTGAGCGTGCTCATTATTTGCCTCTACTACTGCGTGAAAATCAAAGGCCTGGGCGGCTGGCTTCACGAGCTTTTTACCGCCCCATTCGGCAACCACTTTTTGCTGTACCCATTCAATTTTGCAATGCAAATCATTGAGTTTGTTGCGAAAACGGTTTCTCATGGCATGCGACTTTTTGGCAATATGTATGCGGGAGAGTTAATTTTCTTGCTGCTGGCTTTAATGGGCGGCGCAATATCTATGTCATTTACTGGCATTGCTTTGGCAATCGGCCATGTTGTTGCTGGAACAGTTTGGGCGATCTTTCACATCTTGATCATCACCCTTCAAGCTTTCGTTTTTATGATGCTTACCCTGGTCTATGTTGGCCAGGCACATGATCATCATTGATATTTTTAGTTTTTTTTCTTAAGGAGTCATCATGGAAGTTATCGGTTTTGTAGCGCTTGCCGCAGGTTTGATCATCGGTCTGGGTGCAGCTGGCGCATGTATCGGCATTGGCATCATGGGTAGCAAATACCTTGAAGCAGCCGCACGCCAACCTGAGTTAATGGGTGAGTTGCAAACAAAGATGTTCTTGTTGGTTGGTCTGATTGACGCAGCCTTCATTATTGGTACGGGTGTTGCCTTGTGGTTCACCACAGCCAACCCGTTCCTTGGCCAGATTGCGAACTTACCTAAATAAGCCCTTTGAAGCGGTTTTGGGTTTTGGCATGGGCTTTGCGCCCTCTGTCATTGCCTTTCGCTCTAGGAAAGGATGAAAAGTGAGCATCACTGGAACTCTTATTGTTCAGATGATTGTGTTTCTGATTTTGGTCGGATTCACAATGAAATACATATGGCCACCACTGGTTAAGGCGCTCGATGAGCGCGCCGCAACCATTGCGGCCGGTTTGGCAGCAGCTGACAAAGCTAACTCTGAATTAATTGCGGCTAAAAAGCGCATTGATGACGACTTATCCAAAACTCGAAATGATGCTGCGATGCGTTTGGCCGATGCTGAACGTCGCGCGCTGGTCATCATTGAAGAGGCTAAAAGTCGTGCGAATGAAGAGGCGGCCAAAATCGTTGAAGCAGCTAATGCTGAGGCACAGCAACAGGTCGTTAAGGCCAGAGAGGCTCTGCGAGCCCAAGTGGCTGAGCTGGCGGTAAAGGGTGCAGAGCAAATTTTGCGCAAAGAAGTCAATGCCAGCGTTCATGCTGAATTACTTTCGCGCTTGAAGTCAGAGCTCTAAGAGGACGCCATGGCCGAAGTTGCAACCATTGCCCGCCCTTATGCTGAAGCCTTGTTCAAGGCCGCTAGCCATGATACCTCTGGCACCCAAGCTTGGCTTGACGCTTTGTCAAGCATTGCTTCGGATGCTCAAGTTTTACATCTCGCGGCCAATCCCTTGATCAGCCAAGACCAAGTTTTTGAACTTATCAATTCGGTCAGCCAAGAAAAAATGCCTGAAATGGCAAAAAACTTTCTTAAATTGCTGATTGAAAATTCAAGGCTTGGCGCTTTGCCCGAAATTGCAAAGCAATTTCGAGTCTTGAAGAATGCTCAAAGTGGTGCTTCTGATGCTTGGGTGGGTAGCGCATTTCCGATCGATGCCAATACGTTGGCATCGGTCAGCAAGGAATTGGAAGCAAAGTTTGGGCGTCGGCTCAATGTGACAGTGCACTTAGAGCCTGAACTCATTGGGGGCATTCGTGTCGTTGTGGGTGATGAGGTTTTCGATACCTCCATCAAAACCCGTTTGGAACAAATGAAAGCGGCTCTCACTGCTTGATGCAGCGAGAGGCCGGACCTATTTAAAGAAAGAAGGAAAGAGTCATGCAACTCAATCCAGCAGAAATTTCTGAGCTGATCAAGAGCCGAATCCAAGGTTTGTCTTCTGATGCAGACATTCGCAATCAAGGCACCGTGGTGTCCGTGACTGACGGTATCGTGCGCGTGCACGGTTTGTCAGACGTGATGCAAGGCGAGATGCTTGAGTTCCCCGCTACTGCCGCAGGTGTTGCCACCTTTGGTTTGGCGTTGAACTTAGAGCGCGACTCTGTCGGCGCCGTGATTTTGGGTGAGTACGAGCACATCTCCGAAGGCGACACGGTTAAATGTACCGGCCGCATTTTGGAAGTGCCCGTGGGCCCTGAACTCATTGGCCGCGTGGTCAATGCCTTGGGTCAACCGATTGACGGCAAAGGCCCCATCAACGCCAAAATGACCGACGTGATCGAGAAGGTTGCGCCGGGTGTGATCGCACGTAAATCAGTCGACCAGCCTATGCAAACAGGCTTGAAGTCCATCGACTCCATGGTGCCCGTGGGCCGTGGTCAGCGTGAGTTGATCATTGGTGACCGTCAGACTGGTAAAACAGCTGTGGCCATTGACGCCATCATCAACCAAAAAGGTCAGCACATGACCTGCGTGTATGTGGCGATTGGTCAAAAAGCTTCTTCCATCAAAAACGTGGTTCGCGCGTTGGAACAAGCTGGCGCCATGGCCTACACCATTGTGGTCGCCGCCTCTGCTTCTGAATCAGCCGCCATGCAATATGTGTCAGCCTATTCTGGTTGCACCATGGGTGAATATTTCCGCGACCGCGGCGAAGACGCATTGATCGTTTATGACGACCTGTCCAAGCAAGCTGTTGCCTATCGTCAAGTGTCTTTGCTCTTGCGCCGTCCACCCGGCCGCGAAGCTTACCCTGGCGACGTGTTCTATCTCCACAGCCGTTTGCTCGAGCGTGCAGCCCGTGTCAATGCTGACTATGTCGAGCATTTCACCAAAGGCGCTGTCAAAGGCAAAACTGGTTCACTCACCGCGTTGCCCATCATTGAAACGCAAGCCGGTGACGTGTCGGCCTTCGTGCCCACCAACGTGATTTCAATTACCGACGGCCAGATCTTCTTGGAAACATCCTTGTTCAACGCGGGTATCCGTCCTGCCATTAACGCTGGTATTTCAGTGTCTCGTGTTGGTAGTTCGGCGCAAACCAAAGTTATCAAGGCACAGTCCGGTGGTATTCGTACCGACTTGGCGCAGTACCGTGAATTGGCTGCGTTCGCGCAGTTCGCTTCAGACTTGGACGAGTCCACACGCAAACAACTCGACCGCGGTGCCCGCGTGACCGAGCTCTTGAAGCAGGCTCAGTACAGCCCCTTGTCCATCAGCTTGATGGGCGCTTCTTTGTTCGCCGTTAACAAAGGTTTCATGGACGATGTGGATGTGAAAAAAGTGCTGTCTTTTGAAAGTGGTTTGCACGCGTACCTCAAAGATCAATGTGCCGCATTGCTGGCCAAGATCGAAGAGAGCAAGGCTTTGGACAAAGATGCTGAAGCCGAGTTGAACGCTGCTGTGGCCGCATTCAAGAAAACTTTTGCTTAATTTCTACCTGACCAAAAGGAGCCTCTGATGGCATCGGGCAAGGAACTACGCACCAAGATCAAATCGGTGGAAAACACCAAGAAGATCACCAAAGCGATGGAGATGATTTCCGTCTCCAAAATGCGCAAGGCGCAGGAGCGTATGCGCACGGCCCGCCCGTACGCCGAGAAAATTCGCGCCATCGCGAGCAATCTTGGCAAAGCAAACCCCGAATATGTGCACGCTTACATGAAGCACTCTGACGGCAAGGCCGTGGGCTTCATTGTGGTCACCACAGACAAAGGTTTGTGCGGCGGATTGAACACCAACTTGTTGCGTGCGGTCACGGCTAAGTTGCGTGAAACGCAAGCAGCCGGCAAAACCGTGCAAGCAGTGGCCATTGGCAGCAAAGGTTTGGGCTTCCTTAACCGTGTGGGCGCCAAGGTGGTTTCACACGTCACTCATTTGGGCGATAAGCCTCATTTGGAAAAACTCATCGGCCCCGTCAAGGTCATACTCGATGCGTATGCCAGTGGTGAGTTAAGCGCGGTTTACCTCTGCTACAACAAGTTCATCAGCACCATGGCTCAACAGCCCACCATCGATCAATTGCTGCCTTTGTCAGCTGACAAGATGGAAGCCGAGACCAAGGCGTCTGGTACGCATCACGGTTGGGACTATTTATACGAACCCGATGCGCAAGCCGTCATTGACGACTTGTTGGTTCGTTACGCGGAAGCCTTGGTTTACCAAGCTGTTGCAGAAAACATGGCCTCCGAGCACGCTGCTCGCATGGTTGCCATGAAAGCTGCAACAGACAACGCGGGCAATGTGATTGGCGAGTTGAAACTCGTTTACAACAAAACTCGCCAAGCAGCCATCACCAAAGAATTGTCCGAAATCGTTTCTGGCGCTGCGGCGATCAGCGGCTAAGACAGTCAAGACAGTTCAGCTAATTCAAATTATTGGAGCGAAAAATGCAAGCCCAAGGAAAAATTGTTCAATGTATTGGTGCCGTGGTTGACGTGGAATTTCCACGCGATCAAATGCCCAAGATTTATGATGCGCTGAAAATGGACGGCTCTGCCCTCACATTGGAAGTGCAGCAGCAACTTGGTGACGGCGTGGTGCGTACCATTGCGCTCGGTTCATCCGACGGTCTGCGCCGCGGCTTGATGGTTTCCAACACGGGCAAGCCCATCACAGTGCCTGTGGGCAAAGCCACACTGGGCCGCATCATGGACGTGCTTGGCACACCCATCGACGAGCGCGGCCCTGTCAGCCAAGAACTTACAGCATCTATTCACCGTAAAGCCCCTGCATACGACGAATTGAGCCCCTCACAAGAATTGCTGGAAACCGGCATCAAGGTGATTGACTTGGTTTGCCCATTCGCCAAGGGCGGTAAAGTGGGTCTGTTCGGTGGTGCCGGTGTGGGCAAAACCGTGAACATGATGGAACTCATTAACAACATCGCCAAAGCGCACAGCGGTTTGTCCGTGTTCGCCGGTGTCGGTGAGCGTACGCGTGAAGGTAACGACTTCTATCACGAGATGGCTGACTCGGGTGTGGTGAATCTGGAAAACCTGCCTGAGTCCAAAGTGGCGATGGTGTACGGTCAGATGAATGAGCCACCAGGCAATCGTTTGCGCGTGGCCCTCACCGGTTTAACCATTGCCGAATCTTTCCGTGATGAAGGAAAAGACGTGCTGTTCTTCGTGGACAACATTTACCGTTACACATTGGCCGGTACCGAAGTGTCCGCTTTGTTGGGTCGTATGCCTTCTGCGGTGGGTTATCAACCGACACTGGCTGAAGAAATGGGCCGTTTGCAAGAGCGTATTACGTCGACCAAAGTGGGCTCCATCACTTCCATCCAAGCCGTTTACGTGCCAGCCGATGACTTGACCGACCCATCACCTGCCACCACCTTTGCTCACTTGGACTCCACCGTGGTGTTGTCTCGTGACATTGCGTCTTTGGGTATCTACCCTGCTGTGGATCCTTTGGACTCTACAAGCCGACAGCTAGATCCTTTGGTGGTGGGTGTCGATCACTACGAAACAGCGCGCGCTGTGCAAGGCACATTGCAGCGCTATCGCGAATTGCGCGACATCATTGCCATCATGGGCATGGACGACTTGGCACCCGAAGACAAGTTGGCTGTGGCCCGCGCCCGTAAAATTCAGCGTTTCTTGTCTCAGCCTTTCCACGTTGCCGAAGTCTTCACAGGCTCACCCGGCAAGTACGTCACATTGGCTGAAACCATCCGCGGTTTCAAAATGATTGTGGCTGGCGAGTGCGATCACTTGCCCGAGCAAGCTTTTTACATGGTCGGCACCATTGATGAAGCCTTCGAAAAGGCCAAGAAAATGGCGTAAGCCATTTTTGTAAACCCTTTTCAAGGAACACATTATGAAAACCCTCCGCGTTGATGTGGTCAGTGCCGAAGAGTCCATCTTCTCAGGCGAAGCCCGTTTTGTGGCCTTGCCTGGTGAAGCTGGCGAACTGGGCATTTTTCCCCGTCACACACCGTTGATCTCACGCATCAAAGCTGGTTCAGTTCGCATCGAAAAACCCGATGGCACCGAAGAGTTTGTCTTCGTCGCAGGGGGTGTTTTGGAAGTGCAGCCCGACCACGTGACCGTGCTTTCAGACACAGCCATTCGCGGTAAAGACTTGGACGAAGAAAAAGCCAATGCAGCCAAAGCGGCTGCAGAAGATGCGCTTAGCAACGCCAAGACTGAAATCGATTTGGCGCGTGCGCAAAGCGAGTTGGCTGTGTTCGCAGCCCAACTGGCGGCCTTGCGCAAATTCCGCAGTAAAAAATAAAATGATGGCGTTCATTGCGCTGATTGTTTTCTGAAACCCGGCGCATGCCGGGTTTTTTGTATCAAAGGACACCATGCGCAAAGCAAAACTTCAAGCGGCCACATTGGGTGGCAACCCAGACGATATCGAGGCTGCGTTTTACGATGCACTCAGGCAAGGCGACATAGATCGCTTGATGGCGTGCTGGGCAGATGAAGAAGAGATTGTTTGCGTGCATCCAGGTGGGCCACGCTTAATAGGGTCTGGTGCCATACGAGCTACCTTTGAAGCCATGTTTGCCAATGGCACCGTGCAAGCGCACCCTACAAATGTTCACAAAGTCGATTCATTGGCCAGCGCCATGCATCATTTGGTAGAGCGAGTTGAAGTACTGGGCACCGATGGGCCTCAAACGGCCTATGTACTCACAACCAATGTGTATCACAAGACGCCGCAAGGTTGGCGCATGGTGGCTCATCACGCCAGTCCGGGCACACCTAACGCGCCTGCCGAAGTTTCCTCAAGCCCATCGGTACTGCATTGACAGATTACGCAGCACCTTCATGGTTGCCCGGTGGTCATTTGCAAACCATTTGGCCTGCAAGGTGGTCACGCAGGTTCGAGACAACTGCGCCCCAATGGCGGCGCGAGCGGTGGCGCACGCCAGACGATGACTTTGTGGATGTGGACTTTTGTGAAGCCATACCATCCCATTTAAAGCGCCCGTTGTTGGTGCTGTTTCATGGACTTGAAGGTTCTTCCGGAAGCCATTATTCCCAAGCCTTTGCCGATTGGGGTTTGGAAAATGGGTGCGACATCGCAGTGCCTCATTTTCGAGGGTGCAGCGGTACTTTGAACTTGGCGCCGCGTGCGTATCACTCAGGCGACCATGAAGAGGTCGATCATTTGCTGCGAAGATTCAAGCAATGGGTCGACGCACAAAGCCGGCCTGGGCTATTGGCAGCCGGTGTGTCGTTGGGGGGCAATGCTTTGATGCGCTGGGCTGGAGAGCACGGCCAATCAGCGCAAAAAATTGTCAATGCGGTGGCGTCTGTATGTTCACCGTTAGATCTCACTGCCAGCGGTCACGCCATCGGTAAAGGGTTTAACCGGCAGATTTACACGCGCATGTTTTTGCGCAGTATGAAGCCCAAAGCCATGGCGAAACTTAAACAGTACCCGGGCCTCTTTGATGCCAACAAACTCATGGCCGCCCAAGATCTTTATGAGTTTGACGATGTGTTCACAGCACCCTTGCACGGCTTTAAAAACACCGACGAATATTGGCTGCGTGCTTCGGCACTGCAGCACATGACCAACATTGCGCTGCCTGCATTGGCCTTGAATGCTAAGAACGACCCCTTCATTCCCTTATACAGCTTGCCAACCTCAGAAAAAGTCAGTGCTCACGTCACCCTCTGGCAACCAAGCGGAGGTGGTCATGTTGGCTTTGCAAGTGGCTTGTGGCCAGGGCATTTGAAAGCCATGCCGCAGGCCGTGGGCCAATGGTTATTACAGCACATCCACTAAGATTCTAAGCATGGACGATATTGTCAGACAAGCCATGGCCAAGTGGCCCAACGTGCCCAACTGTTATGGTTGGCTAGGCTTGGATGAACGCGGGCATTGGTACCTCAGAGATGACCCCACACAAGCGCGAGGCCACTTTCAAAGTGGCCTGCCTGGGGCCAAGGGGTCCTTGCTTCAGCATGAAAAACTGATTGAGTTTATTCACCGCAATTACGCAGCAGATTCAACGGGTGCTTGGTTTTTTCAAAATGGACCGCAACGTGTTTATGTGGAGTTGTCCGTCACACCCTTTGTTTGGCGACTGTCATCGGACTTCAAATTGACGGCGCAAACGGGCACAGAAACGCAAGCTCAAACTTGTTACACGGATGAAGCAGGGCGGGTGTATTTTCAAACGGCCATGGGTTTTGGCTTGCTTCACACTTTGGATGTGGCCAAAGCGGCAGAGGGCTTGGAGTTGGCGTTGTGGCCGTTAGAGACGATCGAAGCTGACCAAATGCCAAAGAAGTTTGGCTACATTACCAGTCCTCAAGCTGGCCATAAAAATCAGCTCTGATTTGCATCGAGCGGTTTGAATAGCAGTCCCACAGTCAAGGGACCATGGCGCCGTATAAGTTCAATTACTTTTTTTCAGCGGCAGCAGCAGGTGCTTCTGGTTCTTTGAACTTGCCGCCCGCTGCGGAGGTTAAATAGACAACAGCGCGGCCAATTTCCAGATCGCTGTAGTCGCCACCGCCTTGTGCGCCCATGGCGTTTTTGCCTTTAAGCGCAGAATTAAGCAGTGCTTCATAACCCGTTTTGATACGAGGTGCCCATGCGCCCGCGTCCGCAAACTTGGGGGCACCTGCGGCACCAACGTCGTGGCACGCTGAACATTGCGCTTTGTAAACCTCTTGGCCCGCCTTCATGGGACGGTTGGCATCGCGAATTTCAACAGTGCCTACTTTTTGAATGCGTTCTGCCACAGTACGCTCGGTGTCGCTACCGGGGGCTGTTTTATTGGCAGAAGTGACGTAGTAAACCAGGCCAATGATGATGAATACGGGAATGATGAAGGAGGCAAAGCTCAACATCAACATTTGTTTGGGGGTTTTGACCGGGCCTGTGTGGTCTTCGTGGGCTTGATCGTGGCTGTTGTCGCTCATAGCGTCCTCAATGAATCTCGATAGATTTGTTTCCGATGGGTCGGAATCAACTTTAAATTATAACCTCGGGCTTGAAGGCTGACGGCTCAAACGCCTTGAAATGGGGGCGCATGCCATAATTGCGTCATGTTTTCAGCAATGAAACAGGCGCGGCTGTAGCTCAGTGGATAGAGTATTGGCCTCCGAAGCCAAGGGTCGTGGGTTCGATCCCCGCCAGCCGCACCACATTGACCTGTTCACCATCACATCGCTCATTAGCGAATTCGTTAGAACCAAGTGCCCCTTGCTGACCAGTGGGCTGTTCTAACCATCGATGATGTTTTTGTGGTACCTGTCTATTGGGTGATATTTAACAGTCCATCCAAAAAGGGAATTATCAATTACATTATTTAAAATATTACAATATTTGCTATGAAACCGTCAACCTTGCTTGTCATCTTATTAACACTTCAGTGGTGCAGTTCGATGGTTGGCGGGATAAAACAGTCAGAGAATTCTGGAGATTTCAACCCACTCACACTTTCGTCAGTCGACCTTGAGAAATACAAATCAGACAAACAGTTGTGTTTCAACCAGATTCAGAAACAGACCGGCACGAGCATGGCGCAGAACTACAACATCATCAAGTTCAGAGAGTGTTTGATTCAAAAGGGTTACGTGCTGCTGAGTTGAGTGTTTAACGATTGCCCATCACACCCACCACACCTTCGCTGGGAACCAGTTGAATGTCATCTTTGCGCCGGCGTACGCCAATAGGCGTAGCAGCCATGCCTTTTTGTGAGGCCACGATGTCGTCCATGCTGGGGTAGTCACCCATCAGCCAGTAATCAAAAACACGCCGAGCGATAGGCGCTGCTTGAGCCGCACCAAAGCCTGCGTTTTCCACCACAATGGCCAATGCAATTTGAGGATTTTCGGCAGGTGCAAACGCCATGTACAACGCGTGATCGCGTTGATGCTCATCCAATTTGCTGGCGTTGTATTTTTCTTTTTGACCAATGGTCACTGCTTGTGCAGTGCCTGTTTTGCCTGCACTTTGGTAAGGGGTGCCAGCAAAAACGCGCGCAGCTGTTCCTTCTCTGGCCACACCGATCAAACCTTTGTGGACTACCGCCACATTTTCTGGCTTGAATCCCAAATTGACAGGTGGTTCACCAGAGATGGGTCGATCCAAACGTGCAATCGGATCTTGGGTTGCCATCACCAAGCGAGGTTTGTTTTGAATGCCGCCATTGGCCAAGATGGCGGTTGCCGTTGCGAGCTGCAACATGGTGAAGGCGTTGTAGCCCTGTCCAATACCCAGTGAAATAGTTTCACCGCCGTACCAGCGCTGTTGTTCAGGGCGCTTGTAATTGTTTTTTTTCCACTCAGTGCTGGGCAAAGTGCCGCGCAATTCACCGGGTAAATCAATGCCAGTCATTTGACCGAATCCCAGCGGTTTCATAAAGTCGTGAATGGTGTCAACGCCCATGGTGTTGGCCAGCGAGTAGTAGTAAACATTGCTCGAAAGAATAATGGAGCGCACCATGTCAACAGGCCCTAAGCCGACGTCGCCATGACTTCTGAAAGTATGGCCACCGTAAGTCCAAGAACCCGTATCGTTGATGATTTCAGTAGCATTGCGCTTGCCAGTTTCTAAAGCACCCATGGCCATGAAAGGCTTGTAAGTTGAGCCGGGTGGGTAGGTGCCGCGCATGGCGCGATTGAGAAGAGGCTTGTCAATGGACTCACTCAGCATTTTCCAACTCTCGCTGTCGATGCCATCCACAAAAAGATTGGGGTCAAACGTTGGCTTGCTCACAAAGGCCAGTATCTCGCCTGTGCGAGGATCTAGGGCGACCAAGGCGCCGCGTCGATCACCGTACAAATCTTCGATCATCTTTTGCAATTTGATGTCGATGGACAACACCACGTTTTGACCGGGTGTGGCGGGTCGACTGGCAAGGCGTCTCACAGCACGGCCACCGGCCGAGGTCTCTACTTCTTGGACGCCGGTGATGCCGTGAAGCTCGCGCTCGTACTTTTGCTCCACGCCCAACTTGCCAATGTACTGTGTGCCTCTGTAGTTGCCTTCGTCATCGCTGTCTTCAATCAGCTCTTTTTCTTTTTGATTGATGCGGCCAATGTAGCCCACCACGTGGCTGGCCAAATGGCCAAAAGGATAGTTCCTAAATAAACGCGCTTTAATTTCTACACCAGGAAAGCGAAATTGCTGAGCAGAAAATTTGGCGACTTCTTCTTCCGTTAAACGGGAACGAATGGGCAATGAGTCAAAGTTTTTGGATTCTTCGCGCATGCGTTTGAATCGTTTTCTGTCGCGCTGTGGGATGTCAATGAATTCTGCCAAGCCCTCAATGGTGGCCTCTAAATTTTTCACTCGCGATGGCGTAATTTCTAAAGTGTAGGCCGAGTAGTTGTTGGCCAGCACAATGCCGTTCCGATCTAAAATGGTGCCACGATTTGGGACGGTGGGCAAGATGGCGGTACGGTTGTTTTCTGCTTGCGCCAGAAAATCGTCGTGACGAATCACTTGCAAGTAAAACAAGCGGGCGCTTAGCAATAAAAAACAAACCAGCACAACGCCTTGCAACACCACCACACGATTTTGAAATTTAAAAATTTCAAATTGTGTGTTGCGCAGCTCGCTTAAGGTCGGCAGATGCAGCGACATGGCTTAAAGCGGGCGGTTGTCGTCAGGGTCGTGAGCCCGGCGCTGAGGCGCCAGCAACACGCTGTTTGCAACAGGCCACAGCATCGTTTCCAAAAACGGCGTGCAGAACATCGACCACCCTGGAAAGCGCTCACCTGTTGCCAGCCGAATGACCCAACCGGTTGCGTCTGCCAACACGATGAAGGGCAGCACTTGCACCATCTGCTCTTTGATGGGAAACCAAAGCAGTCGGCGGTGCATACTGAATGCGCAATAGTTCAGAATGACATAGCTCAACGCGTGTTGACCTAAAAGTGCCGATTGCTGCACATCTACGATGAGACCCAGAAAAAACGCCAGCCCCATGCCCACTCTTCGAGGCTGATGAATGCCCCAAAAGAAAATGCAAACGCCCAGCAAGTCGGGTATCCAAATGGTTTGCGAAAGATGGAGCAGCATGCTCATCAAAAGCGCAAAGACCAAGCTGGCTGCAATGAACCAAGGACTGACGGGAAGGAGCAATGCTTGCCCGCGCTCCATGATCATGGTGTGTTTCCTTTGCCGTCTTTCAGGCCTGAGGGGCGCAAGACCAAAACGTGACGACCTTTGAGTTCGGCCAAAGGGGTGGCGTGGATGCGCGCAAAGGAAATGTCGACACGTCGCTCGATGTGACCGATGCGACCCACTTGAAGGCCTGAAGGATAAACGCCGTCAATGCCGCTGGTGGTCAGCAAGTCACCTTCTTTCACATCAGCGCTAGCAGGAACAAACCGCAACTCAATTTGTGGCGTACCGTTCAAGATATCGCCATAGGCCACATTGCGTGCGCCTGTTCGGCTGTTTAAAACGGGAATGCTTTGATCTCGATCGGTGAGAAGTGTGACCTCGGATGTCATGGGAAAAACGCGAGTCACTTGGCCTACCACGCCACCTGCATCAATGACGGGAGAACCCAGCGCAACGTCTTTGAGCAGCCCCTTGTCAATCACCATGCGTTGGTTGTAGGGGTCGGCCACATCAAATAAAACTTCAGCAACTTGCGAGCTGCTCGCAAGGAGTGGTTGGAGGCCCATTAGCTGACGCAAATTTTGATTTTCAAGCAGCAACTGCTCCACTTGCTGTGAGCGAGCAGCTTGCTGCAGCGCTTTGATTTTGGCGGCGGCTAAATCGCTTTGTGCTTGGTCTAAATTTTGGAAATATTCTGAGACGGATTCAATGGCCCTGCCAGGCTGAAGCACGATCCACTGAACCGGAAGTATGAGGGTGGACAGAGCAGAGCGTACGGGCAGGGTGAATTGAAGTTGCTTGTCTGCATACATGAGCAGCAAGGACAGTGCACCGAAAAAAATGAGTTTGGTCAAAGGCGCAAACCCCACCCGGAAAAAGGGTGGTGGCGTGCGGTCAATTGAGTCAAGCGCCATCGATTGCGCCGAATTTATTCACTGGTGAAGATGCTGCCCAAACGGTCCATGCGTTCAAGGGCCATGCCGCAACCGCGGGCCACGCAGGTGAGCGGATCTTCTGCAACCAAAACAGGCAGGCCGGTTTCTTCTGAAAGCAAACGATCAAGATCGCGCAGCAAAGCGCCGCCGCCAGTGAGCATCATGCCGCGATCAGAAATATCAGCGCCCAATTCAGGCGGCGTTTGCTCTAGCGCAGTTTTGACCGCTGACACGATGTTGTTCAGAGGGTCGGTGAGTGCTTCCAAAATTTCGTTGCTGCTGATGGTGAAACTGCGTGGCACGCCTTCCGACAGGTTGCGACCTTTTACTTCCATCTCGCGCACTTCGCTACCTGGGAAGGCAGACCCAATGCTTTTCTTGATGGCTTCAGCAGTGGGCTCGCCAATGAGCATGCCGTAATTGCGGCGGATGTAATTGATGATGGCCTCGTCAAATTTGTCGCCACCCACGCGCACGCTACCTTTGTAAACCATGCCGCCCAAGGAGATCACACCCACTTCGGTGGTGCCGCCGCCAATGTCGACCACCATTGAGCCAGAAGCTTCAGAGACGGGCAAACCTGCGCCGATGGCTGCGGCCATGGGTTCTTCAATGAGGTACACCTCGGAAGCGCCAGCGCCCAAGGCTGATTCGCGAATGGCGCGGCGCTCAACCTGTGTCGAGCCGCAGGGCACGCAGATGATGATGCGGGGGCTGGGCCTGAAAGTACTGCGGGGGTGCACCATGCGAATGAATTGCTTCAGCATTTGTTCGGTGACGGTGAAGTCGGCAATCACGCCGTCTTTCATGGGGCGAATGGCTTCAATGTTGCCAGGCACTTTGCCCAGCATCGACTTGGCCTCGTGGCCGACGGCTTGCAAAACTTTTTTACCCTGCGGGCCGCCTTCGTGGCGAATGGCCACCACAGAGGGTTCGTCTAGGACAATGCCTTTGTCTCGGACAAAGATCAGGGTGTTGGCGGTACCCAGGTCAATGGCCAAGTCAGTGGAAAAATAGCGACGAAACGAATTGAACATAACAAATCCTAAGCAACTGCAGACCTGGTGCGGCTAGGCAGCAGTTTGGGGGTCATTGAAGGGTATAAATTGTGGGCTTGAACAAGCTTTTTTGGAGTACTTGAAGCTAACACACGATAATAACCGATCGCTTTAAAAAAAATGCGCATTGCGCCCCCATATTTGAGGCTTTCAGCTTCTGTAAAGATTTACTTTTTATGTCCTTAACCGCCCAAGACATTGACCGCATTGCCAATCTGGCTCGGTTAGAGCTCCCGCCTGAAGAGGGGCAACGCTTGTTAGGCCAAATTAATGGCTTTTTCAGCATCGTCGAGGCCATGCGTGCCGTTGACACTACCGGCGTGCAACCTTTGCCACACCCCATTGCCACCATTCAGGCCGTAGCGTTAAGGTTAAGAGAAGACTTGGCCAGCGAGCCCAACCAGCGGGAGGCCAATCAACAAAGCGCCCCAGCAGTCGAGCGTGGTTTGTTTTTGGTTCCCAAAGTGATTGAGTAAAGGGCCAAAATGACCGCATTGCATGACTTGACCGTTGCAGCGCTGGCTGCCGACCTTCGCGCTAAAAAAGTCAGCGCCACAGAGGTGACGCAGCATTTCTTGGCGCGTTGCCAGGCCGACAACTCGGGCGCATTTTTAAGCTTGAACCCTGAAGTCACCATGGCGCAAGCTAAACAAGCCGATGCGCAATTGGCCGCTGGCACGGCAGGCGCTTTGGCGGGCGTCCCCATGGCGCACAAAGACATTTTTGTCACCACTGACTTTCCCACCACGGCCGGTTCCAAAATGTTGGAAGGTTATCGCTCGCCATTTGACGCCACTGTGGTTTGCAAACTGGGTGTTCAGTTAGGCGGTGCAGGCATGGTGAATTTGGGCAAACTCAATTGCGATGAATTTGCCATGGGTTCTTCCAATGAAAATTCGGCTTATAAACCTGTGACCAATCCTTGGAACACATTGCGTGTGCCAGGCGGCTCTTCCGGGGGGAGCTCGGCTGCTGTGGCTGCGCGCTTAATTCCTGCTGCGACAGGTACTGATACGGGCGGCTCCATTCGTCAACCTGCCAGCTTTTGCGGCATCACTGGCATCAAGCCAACGTATGGCCGGGCCTCTCGTTACGGCATGATTGCTTATGCGTCTAGCTTGGACCAGGCAGGCCCGATGGCGCGCACCGCAGAAGATTGCGCGCTCATGTTGTCTGCCATGTGTGGCCCCGATTTAGACCGCGATTCCACTTCCCTTGACGTGCCTGCAGAAAACTTTGCGCGAGATTTGAACGTGTCGCTTGACGGCTTGCGCATTGGTATTCCGAAAGAATTTTTTGGTGAAGGCCTGGCATCTGGCGTACGCGCAGCCGTTGATGCAGCGTTGAAAGAATTCGAAAAACTCGGCGCCAAGTTGGTGCCCATCAGCTTGCCGCGCACCGAGCTTTCTATTCCTGTTTATTACATCATTGCACCCGCAGAAGCCTCTAGCAATTTAAGTCGCTTTGATGGCGTGAAGTTTGGTCATCGCACCAAAGACTACACCGACTTGGTGTCCATGTACAAACGCTCTCGCGCTGAAGGTTTTGGTGAAGAAGTGAAGCGCCGCATCATGACGGGAGCCTATGTGTTGTCGCATGGCTATTACGATGCGTATTATTTGCAAGCGCAAAAAATTCGCCGCATGATCTCTGATGATTTTCAGCAGGCTTTCAAGGTGTGCGATGTGATTGCAGGCCCTGTGGCCCCCACCGTGGCATGGAAGCTGGGTGAAAAAACCCACGACCCGGTGGCCAATTATTTGGCAGATATTTTTACCTTGCCTGCTTCATTGGCGGGCTTGCCAGGCATGAGTGTGCCCGCAGGTTTTGGCGAAGAGGGCATGCCTGTGGGCTTGCAGCTCATTGGCAATTATTTCAAAGAAGCACAGTTGCTCAATGCCGCACACCGTTTGCAGCAAGCCACTGACTACCACCTCCGTCAACCAGGAGGCGTCCAATGAGCACGCAGACAAAATCTCTGCTGGTACAAGGCTACGAAGTGGTGATTGGTTTTGAAACCCACGCCCAACTTTCAACGCAAAGCAAAATTTTCAGTCGCGCCCCTACGGCATTTGGCGCGGAGCCCAACACGCAAGCTTGTGCAGTGGACCTGGCTTTGCCTGGCACCTTGCCTGTGATGAACAAAGGTGCTGTAGAGCGCGCCATTGAATTGGGCTTGGCGGTAGGCGCGCACATTGCAGAGCAAAGTATTTTTGCGCGCAAAAATTACTTTTACCCAGACCTGCCCAAGGGCTATCAAATTAGCCAGTTTGAAATTCCAGTGGTGCAAGGGGGCGAGGTGTCTTTCTTTGTCGGTGATGAAAAGAAAACCGTTCGCTTGGTGCGTGCGCACTTGGAAGAAGACGCCGGCAAATCTTTGCATGAAGACTTCATTGGCCAAAGCGGCATTGACTTGAATCGCGCAGG
This sequence comes from Comamonadaceae bacterium, assembly GCA_947479935.1. Lineage (GTDB taxonomy): Bacteria > Pseudomonadota > Gammaproteobacteria > Burkholderiales > Burkholderiaceae_C > Limnohabitans_A. The sequence goes on along the minus strand of CANKBG010000010.1, from coordinate 52,572 downwards.
TACACCGCTCTTAGAAATTGTGACCGAGCCCGACATGCGCTCTAGCGATGAAGCTGTGGCCTATGCCAAAGAGTTGCACAAAATTGTCACGTGGATTGGCATTTGCGACGGCAACATGCAAGAGGGCAGCTTCAGGTGTGATGCCAACGTGTCTGTGCGCAAGCCAGGTGCTGAACTGGGCACGCGCCGAGAAATTAAAAACTTGAACAGCTTCAAGTTCATGCAGCAAGCCATCGACTTCGAGGTGCGCTGGCAGATTGAACAAATCGAAGATGGCTATCAAATTCAACAAGCCACAGTCCTGTTCGATCCAGACACCGGCGAAACACGTGCCATGCGCACCAAGGAAGACGCGGCCGATTACCGTTATTTCCCCGACCCCGATCTGCCGCCTTTGGTCATTGGCCGCGATTGGGTGGCCCGCGTGCAGTCTGAGATGACGGAGTTGCCTCGCGTGATGGCGGCGCGTTTTGTAGCCAACTACGGTTTGCCTGAATACGACGCTACCACGTTGACCCAAAGCAAAGCCATGGCCGCTTACTTTGAAGCTTCAGCCAAGGCTTGCGGTCAAGCCAAACTGGTGAGCAACTGGGTGATGGGTGAAGTGTCGCGTCGCTTGAATGCAGGTGAGGCGGGCATTGAACAAGCACCGGTGAGCGCCGCGCAACTGGCTGCCATGATTGGCCGCATTGCCGACCACACCATTTCCAACAATGCAGCCAAGCAGGTCTTTGATGTGTTGTGGACAGAGGGCGGCGAAGTGGACGCCATCATTGAGACCAAAGGCTTGAAACAAATGAGCGACACCGGCGCATTGGAGGCCATCATTGATGAGGTGTTGGCAGCCAATCCGAAGAATGTCGAGGAATACAGAGCGGGCAACAGCAAGGCCTTGAATGGCTTGGTGGGCCCCATTATGAAAGCTAGCAAAGGCAAGGCCAACCCTGCGCAGGTTAATGAGCTGCTGAAGAAGAAACTAGAAGGGTGATTAAACGCCGTAACGGTCGCGATAGGCCTGCACCTTAGGCAGGTGCTGACCCATCTGGTTGCCAGTTTGCGTTGACAGGTAAGCCAGCAAGTCAGACAGCTGCGCGATGCAGCAAACGCTCATGCCCAATGTGTTGCGCACATACTGTACGGCACTGTGCGGTACATCTTTGACCAAGCCATCGGCTTGAACTTCAGTGGCCATTTCTTGGCGGTCTAAAGCAATGGCAATGGCGTGAGGTGCGGCGCCCGCCTTTTGAATGAGTTCAATCGATTCACGTGCGGCAGTGCCTGCGCTCATGACGTCGTCCACAATCAGCACGCGGCCTGTGAGGGGCGCACCCACCAAGCTGCCGCCTTCGCCGTGGTCTTTGGCTTCTTTTCGGTTGTAGGCGAAGGGCACCACTTTGCCTAAACGTGCCAACTCAATGGAGACGGCTGCGCCCAAGGGAATGCCTTTGTAGGCGGGTCCAAAAATCATGTCAAATTCGATCCCACTGCTGAGCAATGCTTTTGCATAGAATTGAGCCAGTTTTCCGAGTTTAGCGCCATCGTCAAACAAGCCTGCGTTGAAGAAATACGGGCTCATGCGGCCCGCTTTGGTTTTGAATTCACCAAACTTCAGTACGCCAGCATCGACGGAAAATTGAACAAACTCTTGCGCCAATGCCGCTGTGTCGGTTTGCGGTGTGTGTCCAGTCACCATGGGGAAATCCTTGTTTAAATTAACCAGCTTGAACTTGAACGGCATTCGTTCCGCCACCACCAAAGGTGTAGAGGCCTGGATTGCTCAAAACAATCCCGATTGTATTTGTGTGCAAGAGGTTAAAGCACAAGCGCCCGATGTGGCGGGCAAATTTGAGTCTTTGGCGGGTTTAAAGGGACATTTTCACTTTGCTGAGAAAAAAGGCTACTCCGGCGTGGCGGTTTTCAGCAAACACGAACCTAGCCAGGTGATGGTGGGCATGGGCTCTGAAGAGTTTGACGCTGAAGGCCGTTATGTGGAGGTGCGCTATGACACCCCCAAGCGCAAGCTGTCGGTGATCAGCGCTTATTTTCCCAGTGGCTCTTCAGGACCTGAGCGGCAAGAAGCCAAGTTCAGGTTCTTGGACGTGATGGGCCCTCACTTGAAGTCGTTGGGTAAGCAGCGAGAGTTCATTGTTTGCAGTGATGTGAACATTGCCCACCAGCAAGCCGATTTGAAAAACTGGAAGAGCAACCAAAAGAACAGCGGCTTCTTACCCGAAGAGCGCGCATGGATGACGCACATGACCACGGAAGGCCCTTTGGTGGATGTCTACCGACGCCTCCATCCTGATACGACAGATGAGTGCTACACGTGGTGGAGCAATCGCGGGCAGGCCTATGCAAAGAATGTCGGCTGGCGATTGGATTACCAGTTGGCCACTGCGGCGTTGGCGCTTGGCGCTAAAACAGCAGAGATTTACAAAGAGACGCGTTTTAGCGACCACGCACCCTTGACCATTGATTACGACTGGGCTCTCAGTTGAAACTCAATCGCGAGCATAGGTGAGCATTCTGCCTTTGTAGGCAGCTGCGTTTTCGGTGGCTGAAATGTCCAGTGTTTCTTCGCTGAGCGCAAAACCTTGCGCTGCCATGTTGCGGTGAAAATGCGATCGATTGCCTCGATTGGGATCAACCACCCAAACCTCTGCGTGGTCTTCAATGTGTGCGTTGATGTAATGCGCCAAGTCACCACGTTCATCGCGCTCGTAAAGAATGTCGCTGCCAATGATCAGATCAAACTTGCTGTTCACAGCAAGGTCTTGTTGCTGAGTTGCGTGCTCGCCCCAGTGCCCATGTCGGTAGTCCATTGGACCCAGATGGTTGAGGCGCAAATTCTCTTTCAGAAATTCACCCGCCAATGGGTGACAGTCTGAAGCCGTGATGTTGGCGCCTCGTCTGTGCCCGACCAAGCTCGACAAGGCCAAACCACAGCCTATTTCAAGAATGCGCTCATGCCCACTGACCGGCCTGCGCGCCATGCGCTCAGCCAGATGCGACCCTGAGGGCCAGAGCAAACCAAACAATGACCAGAATGCAGAAGAAATACCAAGTGCCAGTGCGGCTTCTTCTGGGTCGTAGAACTGTTGCTTGTCAAGCAATGAGCGAATCAGCAAATTGGAAACGCCTTGAACAGCAATGGACTCGTACTTGGTTTGATAGCCAGGGGAGCCTTCAGACTGAGGGACATCCAGAGCAAGTGCTGGCATTGAAGAAGAGTGTGGCAGATAGGCGATCGGGCAGGCACGGCGTGTGCCTGATTGAGCTCATCTTACGCGCATATGGCGAGCAGAAGAAGCTTGGATGACAGATATGGCTTAGCTTGAAAGAGGGCCTGGAGCTTCAAGATCTGGCAAGCCGAAGTTGATATGTCGGTCTGCGAGGGCAATGGTTTCTGGACGATGGGCAATGACAATGCGCGTGAGCTTGAGTTGAGACAGGGCCTTTGAAACAGCATTTTCGTTGTGCATGTCCAAATGGCTGGTGGCTTCGTCTAGGGCTAAAACGGAAGGCTGAGCGTAAAGCGCTCGCGCCAACAACAGGCGCTGCTTTTGACCGCCACTGAGACCGGAACCAAGCTCGCCAATGAGGGTGTGATAACCCATGGGCATGCGTGCGATGTCCTTGTGAATCTCCGCCAATTGCGCGCAGGCTTCAATTCTTTGATGATGGGGTGTCAGGTCAAAGAAGGCAATGTTGTCTGCAATGCTGCCGGTCAGCAGGGCATCTTCTTGCATCACCACCCCAATTTTCCGCCGGACATTGGACATGCCCAGTTGGCTCACAGGCACCCCGCCATACAAAACCGTGCCATGTGTTGGGAGCAGCAGGCCTAAAAAAATTTTGAGCAAGGTGGTTTTGCCGCAACCACTGGCACCCGAAATGGCCACATGTTCACCGGCTTGAATGCAAAGGTCCATGTTGTAGAGCAGCCAAGGTTCTCCTTCGCTGTAACGAAATGAAACTTTGCGCAGCTCTAGACTGGCAGGTAAATGAGCCAAATCGTGAGCAGGCAAGTTGCCTTGGGGCGTATCTTGCTCGGGCGGGGTGAGAACAATATCCGCCAGCCTGTCTCGTTGCAAATTGAGCATTTTGAGCTCAATGCCTTGGTTGATCAGTGCACTGACGCGACCCGTGAATTGAACTTTGTAGCTGATGAAAGCGAGCAGCATGCCCACGGTGAAAACGCTTGCGTTGTGATCCTGTATTTGCGATGGCAGAATAATTTTGGCGCCTAGCCAAAAGACACACAAATTTTCAAGGCCAAAAATAAGGGTCCGAGCGACATTGAAGCCCATGTTCAATTTGGCTGTTTGAAAATCTCGGTTCATGACTTCCACCATGAGACTTTGCCATCGCGCACGCCGTTCATTTTCACGCGCAAACAATTTGAGCGGTGTCATGGTGCGAAGTGTTTCAATAAAATGACTTTGTTCTTGACCAGACAAGACCAAACGCTCTGAAGCGGCATGCCTAAAGGGCGAGTAACTGATCCAGCGCACAAGCGCATACAACACCGATGCTGAGACAACCACCCAAGAAAGGGTGGGTGAGTAAATGAACATCATGACGAGGGCTGCGATGGCCATCAAGCCGTCCAGCAAGGATTCAATGCTGGTTTGGGTCAGTGTTTTTTGAATGGCATGAACGGCGCCAAAACGCGAAGAAATATCGCCTAAGTGACGTCGCGAAAACCAATCTGCTGGTAATTTGACCAAGTGCGCAAACAGATTCCCAAGCCATTGAATGGAAATGGTTTGGCTTAACACCATGACCCACCAACTGCGCGCATAGGAAAGCGCAGATTGAATGAGCAGAATGATCGCAAAGCCTGCGACCAAGACGGAAAGAAGCTCGTGGTCACCCGAAGTTAAAACATCGTCGACCACCGCCTGGTTGAACATGGGCATGAAGATGGCAAACAGTTCGAGTACCAAAGCCAAGGTCAGGATTTGCAAGACTGATTTGCCAAATCCCTGGATGTTACCGGTGAGCATGGACAGCGGAAACGACTTGGGTGCCGGCTTGGTTTTGAAGTCGGCTTGGGGCGTTAGTTCTAAGGCAATGCCGGTGAAGTGCTTAGAAATTTCTGTGCGCGACATGACCCTGATGCCCAACGCAGGGTCCAACAAGGTGAGTTGATTGCCACTGATTTTTTGCAGCACGACAAAGTGATTCAAGTCCCAATGCAAAATGCAAGGCATTTTCAGTTGGTGCAGCTCTTCTAATTCCAATCGAACAGGTCTTGCGTTGAAACCCATCGCCAGGCTGTGATCGATGAGTTGCTTGAGGTTGGCACCTTTGAGCGATTGTGGAAACTTGTGTCTCAAATCCATCAGGTGCCAATGTTGACCATGGGCATTGGCAATCATGCACAAGCAAGCTAAGCCACATTCAGAAGTTTGAAGCTGTAAAACGGGATTCAAGGCAAATCTTGCTTTCAAAGAAGGAGGGTGAGGCCTGCGCACATCACATGCGCAGGTTGCGCGTTGGTGGCTTTATCTGGCGCAAATGCCGTTGGTGTAATCGCCCATGGCGTTGTAGCCACCATAGTCCACAGTGGAATCATTGACCATGCCTTGGTAATCAACTTTCAAAGCGGCTTCTACCAATGTGTAAGCGTCTGATATGAGGCCAATGATGGTCACGCCAAGTGAGATTGTCATCCGGCCGCCCTGCACCTCATTCAATTCGTTGATGCTTAAATTTCTCATTTCATTCTCCTGGTTGTGCTGAAAAAATCGTCCCAGCGTCGATATTCGATTCAAAAGCAAGCTGTGTCAGGATGCCGGCTGCATTCGCTAGGAAGTGAATGGCGCTGGTCAAAAGCAAGGCTTTGTGCTGACCCATTTCTAATTTGTGCAGGTCGTATTGTTTTAAAAAAATAAAGAACAAAGCAAAGACAGTGACGAACCTCAATGGTGCAGGCATGTCAAGGGGCTGCGAGGGTGTGAAATGCAAAGCAGTCAAAATTGCCGGTGAAATCACAAAAAGCATTCGACGCTTGAATAATTTTTCGTGCAGGGCTGCAAGCCAGACCAGCAGTAAATTTTCAAAGTACGGCGCCAGAATTAAAGCTGAAAACATAAAGAAATAAACCTTGCGCAACTCGGCGGCAGCAGCGCCCTCAAAAGTGGGGGTGGGGTCAAAATTGGAAAAATGAACCACCCAGACAGACAGGATGATTTGTGAAAAAACAGCGCCTACTGTGACATCAATGAAACCATGCCGGTTGAGATGAGAGGCTCTGATTTTCTGAATGAAGTTCATGAAGTTTGCTGCCGTGCGTGAATGGCCAATAGCGGCTCGAAGATCCATTCCCAAATGCCGCGCACATCTTGAATGACGTCGGCTTCGAGGGTCATGCCTGGGCGCAACAAATGTGCCTCGCCAAAAGCCATGACATGCTGTGATGCAAGCACTACATGAACTCTGTAAAGCGGCTCGTTGCTTTGGGTGGAGGCTAAGAGGGCTGTACCCTGCCCATGCGGCAAATCTTGTGGGGCAATAGGCGTGCCGCTGACTTTCAAAACGTGACCCTTGGCCAGGCCAAATTTTTGATACGGATACGCTGCAAGCCGAAGCCAAACCTCTTGACCCGGTTGAATGAAACCGACACTCCGAGTCGGTGCGAAGAGGGCCGCGACCAAAGGCTGCTGGGCAGGGTGGGCTTGTGAAACTGCTTCGACTTGAGGCACCAAGCTGGCAAGTGTCTGCCCCGTCTGGACGATGGCGCCCATTGGCAAATGAATGGTACTGACCTGGCCCGCTTGCGGTGCCAACACGCTGCTGGTTTTGCGTGATTGATTCTCGGTGCTTTCTTGATCGAGTCCTGTCAAGGTGCGATCGAGTTGCAGCAGGTCAATGGCCAATTGTTTTTGAAGATTGAACACTTCTGCTTGTGCGGTGTTGTGCTCACGCGCCAATGCAATACCGCTTCTTTGTGAACTTTCCAAACGTGATTCAAGATCAATGACTTCTTCTTGCTTGTTTTGCGCGTGGATGTCTGACACAAAGCCTTCGCTGGCCATTTGTTGAAATCGATGCCAGGTTTTTTGCGCCAACTCGACCCTGCGTTTGGCCAAGGCAAGCTCTTGTGTGGCCTGCGTTGTTTCGAGTGCGAGAGATTGAATGCGGTCGGTCAAGTGACTTTCACGTTGGCGGTGTTGGTCTACGCGAGAGTTGCGTTCTGCCAACAGCGTGCTGCGCCGCTGCGCCAAATGAGAAGCCAGCAAAGCGGATGTACTGCCCTCCGCGGTTGTTTTATCGGTATTGACCACGAACAAAACTTGGCCTTGTTGAACCCACTCGCCTTCTTGCACACGCTGTTCTAGCAGCACGCCTGAGATGGCAGTGCTTAATTCGACAGTGCCCATTTGCGGCATGAGGATGCCAGGCACCCGAACCTTGCGCGCCACTTTGCCCCAGGCGCCAAACGCCAACAAAACCCCCGCAAGCAACATAGCAATGCTGGCCACCACGGTGAAGCGCGGGTTGTGAGCAAGGTGGATGCTGCCTAACCAAGAGGCTTGCTTGGATTGGGTAACTTCGGTGCGAAAAAGTGGGGTGGGCATGCTGGGGTCGTGGCGAGGTCATTGATAGAGACCTCACAATACGAGTTTCTCTGGCAAACTTTGATACATTGCCTTGCATCAGAAACACATTGACATCACAACATGCTTCAGTACCAAACCATTCCCGTCACGCCCTTTCAGCAAAACTGCTCGGTAATTTGGGATGACCAAACGAAACAAGCTGCGGTGATTGACCCAGGCGGCGACTTGGATTTGATCTTGGCCTTCGTCGCCGAGCAACAACTCAAGCTTGAACAAATTTGGCTCACCCATGCGCACATTGATCATGCAGGAGGCACTGCTGTGCTGGCGCGGAATTTAAATTTGCCCATCGTAGGCCCGCACCCAGGTGATCAATTTTGGATCGACCGTTTGTCAGATCAAGGCCGCATGTTTCAGTTTCCCGATGCAGAGGTGTTCACGCCCACTCGATGGTTGGCCGATGGTGACACCGTGACCTTAGGGTCACACACGTTGAGTGTCCGGCATTGCCCTGGCCATACGCCGGGGCACGTGGTGTTCTACTCACCCGAAATCAAGCGTGCGTTTGTGGGCGATGTTTTATTTGCGGGCAGTATTGGACGTACAGATTTCCCGCAAGGCGATCATGACACTTTGATTGCCAGCATTACTGAACGCTTGTGGCCCATGGGCGATGACACGGTGTTTATTCCAGGCCATGGCCCTGAAAGCACATTCGGCAACGAACGCCGGACCAACCCTTATGTGGGCGGCACCTGAAGCTTGTCAGTTTTGCACGGGCGCAGGATTGGACGCTTGCGCTTGCTCATAAAGATGAGCCACTTTGGGTAAGTTGGCTTCTAACTCATGAATGCGGTTGTTGCCACTTGGATGCGTGGATAAAAATCCTGGCTGTCCTTTGCCACCGTTGGTGGCGCTCAGCATTTTTTTCCAGAGTTGCACACTGGCTTCCGGCTTAAAACCGCCGCGCGCAGCAATTTCTAGTCCGACCAAATCGGCCTCGGTTTCATCGTCGCGGCTGTACTTCAAGGTTAACAACTTGGTTCCGACGTTGGCTACCACATCACCCATTTGGCCAAAGCCTAACAATTGCGAGGCAACCGATAAGCCAAGACCCGTGGCCCTCTCTTTTGCCAAACGCTCGCGCGCATGTTCGCGCAAAGCATGCGCCATTTCATGGCCCATGATCATGGCCACTTCGTCGTCCGTTAGCTGCAATTGATCCAAGATGCCTGTGTAAAAAGCGATCTTGCCGCCAGGCATGCACCAAGCGTTGAGTTGCTTGCTGCCAATGAGATTCACTTCCCATTTCCACTTGCGTGAGTCTGGGTTCCACTGTGCGGTGTAAGGAATGAGTTTGTTGGCAATGGCTCGCAAACGTTTGAGTTGCGGGTAATCATCTGAAGCCAACGCACCTTTGCTGCGAGCTTCGCCTAAGGTTTGAAGGTACTGTTGTCCTGCAGAGGATTCTAATGATGCGGCAGGGATCAGCTTGCGTATCCCAGAAGCTTGACCCACATCGACCTGCGCTTCAGCGGACAAACCCGCCAGTGCCGCAAATCCGAGCCCCGCACCCCACCGTGTTCGGTTTAAAAACGCGCGTCTAGACAAGCCCGGCACCACATCATTGGAAGGGGCGGCGGACTCTTCAAGAGTGGTTGAGGGGAGACAACGCCAGCACATAGTTTCTAATCATAGTGCCGCAAGTTCAGTTTTCAAGTCAACACACGTTGGAAATCCTTCGCCGGACTTGGATAATGCGGGTATGACAGAAAAGCTCACACCCGATCAACCCGCATTTTCTTGGCGCTCTTCATGGCGCATTTATTTGCAGCCTGCCAGTTTGCGCATGCTGTTTTTGGGCTTTGCGGCAGGCTTGCCTTTGCTTTTGGTCCTAGGCACTTTGAGTTTCAGGCTGCGTGAAGCCGGGATTGATCGCAGCACCATTGGTTATCTCAGTTGGGTCGGCTTGGCCTATGGGTTTAAGTGGGTCTGGGCACCCTTGGTCGACCGCATGCCCATTCCTTTTTTAACCAAACAACTGGGGCGTCGTCGCAGTTGGTTGTTGCTGGCCCAAACCATGGTGATGGGCGGCTTGGTAGGCATGGCCCTGAGCGACCCCAGTCAGGCTTTGGGCCCGGTGGTGTGGTGCGCCCTGATCGTGGCCGTAGGTTCTGCCACCCAAGACATTGCGCTGGATGCTTTTCGAATTGAATCTGCCGAGGCCACGCAACAAGCCGCTTTGGCGGCCAGTTATCAAACAGGTTATCGACTGGCCATGATCTGGGCGGGTGCCGGTGTGTTGTGGGTGGCGGCTTGGGTGCAGGGAGACAACGCAGCAGGCTATGTTCACTTTGCTTGGCAAGCGGCCTATTTGGTCATGGCTGCCAGCATGCTGGTGGGCGTTTTCACGGTGCTCATTTCTCAAGAGCCCGTCACGGCTGAATTGCCACCCGCAAGAAATGTCAAAGAGTGGCTTCAAGGCGCCTTGATCGACCCTTTTGCAGATTTCGTCAAACGTTACAAATGGCAGGCCGCACTCATTTTGAGTTTGATTGCCGTGTATCGAATCAGCGATGTGGTGATGGGCATCATGGCCAACCCTTTTTATGTAGACATGGGCTACACCAAAGCAGAAGTGGCCACTGTGACCAAAGTGTATGGCGTGATCATGACCTTGCTGGGCGCGTTCATAGGCGGGGTCATGGCCCTGCGCTGGGGGGTCATGCGAATTTTGATGCTCGGCGCTGTGCTCAGTGCATTGAGCAATCTGTTGTTTGCATGGCTCAGTGGCTATGGCCACGATGTGCAAGCTCTGATTGCGGTTGTTTCGGCAGATAACTTGGCCAGTGGCATTGCCTCGGCGGCCTTCATTGCTTATTTGTCTTCGCTCACCAACATCAAATACTCGGCCACGCAATATGCCTTGCTCAGTTCCATGATGCTGCTGCTGCCGAAGTTCATTGCAGGATTTTCGGGTGATTTTGTGAATGCCTATGGCTATGCCAACTTCTTCAATGCCACGGCCTTGCTGGGACTGCCAGTACTGATTTTGGTAGCACTCGCTTGGCATTTTCAGCAGCCGGACTCAGACTGAAACGTATCCTGTTGAAAAATGACGGCGGGAAAAGCGCGGCTCAGAGACTTTAAGTACGCCCGACGTTGTTGGTCAGACTCTCTTTGTCATAGTGCAACGCGGCATATCTAAAGAAAGCCTCTAGCGCCACAAAGAAGCAGTATAAAAAACCTGCACCGCCACACAAAAATCCCAATCGAAAAATATACAGGCGCAAAAACATGGAAATGCCGGAGGCAAGGCCTCTCAACACACCGCCATTTTTACCCGCTTGAGCGCGCTTGCTGGCACCCAACATGACGTATTGAGTCAGTTTTTCTAAACTGCCGCGCACGGTTTCTCGGGAGTGGTGCAGCAATTTGGCTGAAATGACTTCACGTGGCACAGGGGATGATGAATTTTCAGTGTGCAAGATCGCTTGCTCATGCACGACCCCTACATATTCTTTCAACATGTCACGCCTAAACAGACGCTCTACTTTGGATCTGGAAATATAGTATTTCAGTTCATGCCCGTATGCGACCATGCGCCACTGAATTTGCCATACGGCTTTGGCGTTAGAAGCAACAATGGCTTGCAACTCTTTCTGAAATGCGGGAGTGATCCATTCATCGGCGTCCAGGAAAAAAATGAAATCACCGCGAGCATGTTCAATTAAACGATTGCGCTGAACAGCAAAGCCTTGCCAATCTGAATACTCAAAAACTTCCGCACCTGCTTTGCGAGACAAAGCAACGGTGTCGTCCGTGCTGCCGCTGTCTACCACCAGCAATTGATCGGCAAATGCGGCACTGGCCAAGCAAGCTTCAATGCGGCGGGCTTCGTTTTTGGTCAGGACCGCAATGGTCAGCGTGGGCACCGCCATGAAGATGGGTGGTGAATCAGTGGCCGTGGCCCACCGTTTCACCCGCCTTAAGTTGGTAAACCGTGCCGCAATAGGGGCACTTGGCATGGCCTTCGCGGGCCACATCAAGGTAGATCTTGGGGTGGTTGTTCCACAACTTCATGTCAGCCTTGGCGCTGGGGCAAAAAACACCACCTTGGGGGTTCAAGTCTTTTGCCAAGAGTTCAACAGGATGGCTCATGGCGGTATCTTTCTTCGATTAAACGGGGGTTAACCAGTGGGCGTATTTTGGATTCTTGCCATTCACGATGTCAAAGAAGCCAGTTTGAATTTTTTCAGTGATGGGGCCGCGACTGCCTGCACCAATCTCAATGCGATCGAGCTCGCGAATGGGCGTCACTTCGGCCGCCGTGCCGGTGAAGAAAGCTTCATCACAAATGTAGATTTCGTCGCGTGTAATGCGCTTTTGCACAATCTCAAGCCCCAAATCTTTGGCAATGTGAAACACCGTGTTGCGTGTGATGCCATTGAGTGCGCCGGCAGACAAGTCGGGTGTGTAGATCACGCCATCTTTAATCACAAAGATGTTTTCGCCGGCGCCTTCAGACACAAAGCCAGAGGTGTCGAGCAACAAGGCTTCGTCGTAACCCTCATCGACGGCTTCCATGTTGGCCAGAATGGAGTTGGTGTAGTTACTCACCGCTTTGGCCTGTGTCATGGTGATGTTCACATGATGGCGTGTAAAGCTAGACGTTTTGACGCGAATACCGCGCTTCAAGCCTTCTTCGCCCAAATAAGCGCCCCAAGTCCACGCGGCCACCATGAGGTGAATGGTGTTGCCCTTTGGGCTGACGCCCAACTTTTGCGAACCAATCCAAGTGAGCGGACGGATGTAACCGCTTTCCAAATTGTTTGCGCGAACCACGGCTCTCTGCGCTTCGCTCACCTCTTCTTTGGTGAACGGCAGTTTCATGCGCAAGATTTTGGCGCTGTTAAACAGGCGGTCGGTATGCTCTTGTAAACGGAAAATGGCGGTGCCGTTGATCGTTTTGTAAGCACGCACGCCTTCGAAGGCACCGCAACCATAGTGCAGAGTGTGTGTCAGAACGTGGATCTTGGCATCGCGCCATTCGACCATCTTGCCGTCCATCCAGATTTTGCCGTCACGGTCTTCCATTGAGGGTGCTTCGGTGCTCATTGTTTTGTCCTTTATCGCCAGTTTCGCAAAGTTAATATTTTACGAGGCTTCTTCGGCCTCGGGTCGCGTCATTTCCCATGACTGTAGTAGGCCGTCTTTGAAGGTGCAAACCACATAGGAGTCACCGGTGTCGGTCCATTTGAAAACCTCTGGTTGCATCTTTTCCTCAGACAATCGCTCACCCAAGGATTTCGTCATGGCAATGACGTGCATCAAATTAACGCCTTTTTTGAGCTTGGCATTGAGCATCACGGCACTGCCCACATGGCCCACAGGGCGGTTGGCCGCTCGACTTAGCACGGTCACCATGCGTGTGAAATGCAGCAACACCCACATGACCACAGCCCCAGTGGCAATGGCCACGCCTTGCCATTGGTATTGCATCCATGCGCCCGCGATGAAAACGACAACCCCAATCGGGACGAGAATTTTGAAAATATTCATGACGCGATCTTAAAGTCCACGGACGCAGTTCATGGCTTCATCAATCCGATCCACCGGATAGATGGTGAGGCCTTGAAAGTTTTTATCGTTCTTTTTGGGCGCATTGGCTTTGGGCACCACGGCCACGGTAAAGCCCAGTTTGGCGGCTTCTTTCAGGCGTTCCTGCCCTCTGGGTGCTGGCCGCACTTCACCGGCCAAGCCCACCTCGCCAAAGGCAATAAAGCCCTTGGGTAAAGGCTTACCCCGAAGAGATGAAGTAATTGCTAACATCACTGCCAAGTCGGCTGCAGGCTCACTAATTCGAACGCCACCTACGGCATTGACAAACACATCCTGGTCCATACAGGCCACCCCAGCATGGCGATGGAGCACCGCTAAAAGCATGGCCAAACGGTCTCTTTCCAAGCCCACTGAAAGCCTTCTGGGGCTGGGTCCGCCGCTGTCCACCAGTGCCTGAATTTCTACCAACAAAGGCCGTGTGCCTTCCAAAGTGACCATGACACAACTGCCCGCCACGGGCTCTTCATGTTGCGACAAAAAGATGGCGCTGGGATTGGACACGCCCTTGAGGCCCCGTTCGGTCATGGCAAAAACACCAATTTCATTGACCGCACCAAAGCGATTTTTGATGGCCCTGATGAGCCTGAAACTGCTGTGGGTGTCGCCTTCAAAATACAAAACGGTGTCAACCATGTGTTCAAGCACACGCGGTCCGGCAAGTGCGCCTTCTTTCGTGACATGGCCAACCAAAACAATGGCGGTGCCAGTGGCTTTGGCGGCGCGTGTCAGATGCGCTGCGCATTCACGAACTTGGGCGACAGAGCCTGGAGCTGATGTGAGTTGGTCTGAATAAACGGTTTGGATGGAGTCGATGACGGCAATGTTGGGCCGCTCACTTTGCAAAGTGGCCAGAATCTTTTCTAGCTGTATTTCGGCCAGTACCTGCACTTGACTGTTTTCTAAGCCCAACCGTCTAGACCGAAGGGCTACCTGAGCTCCGCTTTCCTCGCCAGTCACATACAGCGTATTCAAGCCTTTGCGTTGCAGGGCGTCCAAGGCTTGCAGAAGCAAGGTGGATTTGCCAATGCCGGGGTCACCGCCAATCAGAACCACGCCACCTTCCACGATGCCGCCGCCCAATGCACGGTCTAGCTCTTCCAAGCCTGTGGCCGTTCGGTCGATGTCGGTGGCCTCAATGTCGCCCAGCTTGGTGAGCTCTGATGTTTTGGCCAAAGCCTGATATTGGCTGGTGTATCGATTCTTTGCGCCCCCGCTTGCATCCACAGTGCTTTCAATCAGGGTGTTCCATGCGCCACAAGCTGGGCATTTGCCCAGCCAGCGTGGCGTCGTGCCGCCGCAATCAGAGCACGTGAAAATGGTTTTGTCTTTGGCCATGTCTGGAGCCTAACACCGACGGATGTGAGAATTCACCCTGCACGGCTTTACAGCCAGCCTTGCAAGAGTTTGTGCGTGATGTCTGCTGCGGATAAGGCTTGGCAGTCGGAAGCGTTTTGGCCAGACCACAAAGGCGAATAGTCTGCCAATCCTTTGGCCTCAGCCGCGGCCCTCAGGGGAGCCACGGCAGCTGTGGCCAATGGAAAAGCGGGGGCAGCAGCATTCAGAGGCCCAAAGTCGCGCATGAACTTGTTCACAATGCCGCGCGCGGGTCGGCCGCTAAAGAGGTTGGTCAAAGCGGTGTGTTCAGCGGCTTCAGATTGAAGGGCTTGGCGGTGAAGCGCGCTGGTGGTGGCTTCATGGCTGGTGAGGTAAATGGTGCCCGCTTGGACAGCGCTGGCACCCAAAGCCTTGGCCGCCTTCACGGCCGATGGGTTGGAAATGCCACCGGCTGCAATGACCGGCACCTTCGCGGCTTTGACCACTTGCGGCAACAGCGCAAAGCTGCTTACTTGCGTGGTCAGGTCTTCCGATAGGAACATGCCGCGATGGCCACCCGCTTCAAGACCTTGCGCAATGATGGCGTCTGCACCGTTGTGTTCAAGCCAGATTGATTCTTGGACTGTGGTGGCCGAGGACCAAACTTGAATACCCCAGAATTTGAGTTGTTGCACCCAGTCGGCACGCGGCAAACCAAAGTGAAAGCTGACCACGGCAGGCTTGAAATGGCCCATGAGCGCCAAACTCTCTTCGCTGAAAGGCGCACGGCCAGGGCCCGTTCCCACTGTTTGGGGGTCAATGTCAAATTCGCGGTACACATTCGATAGTTTTTCGCGCCAAGCTACTTCGCGATGGGGGTTGACCGCTGGCGGCGTATGGCAAAAGAAATTGACATTGAGTGGCAGATGCGGGCCCCAATGGGCCGCCCAGTTTTGACTGCCAGGATTTATCGACTGGAAGTTTGACAGCTCAGTTTGCAATTGATCTGCACTGAGCATGGCAGCGGGAATGCTGCCAAAACCACCCGCGTTGAAAACAGCAGCCGCCAAAACGTGGTTTTGCGATCCCGCCATAGGGGCTTGAATGACGCGAAGTGAGTGAGAGTCAAAAAAAGACGGATGCATGGCTCAATTATTCACGCTCTGCAGGCTCATGAGGTGAGGCTGATGGGGAAATGCTGCCAGAAAGACGGGTTTACCCGATTTTCTGACAAGGCTTAAATCATTTAACATGTTAAATAAATAATTCATTGATGAAAAACCAAGCCTTCGTTCATCGCAATTTGCCTCGCCTGCTCCTGCAGGCGCGTGAGGCTGTGATGACGCACACACGTCCCAGTTTGCGGGAACATGGGCTGTCAGATCAGCAGTGGCGCGTATTGCGCGTCTTAGGAGAACATGCCCATTGCACCGATGGAGTTGAAACTGGCCGCGTGGCCAAAGAAGCATTCTTGTTAGGACCTAGCTTAACGGGTGTGCTCACACGCATGGCGCGAGACGGATTGATTGAAAGAAGTCGCTGTCCGCAAGATGCACGTCGAACGGTGGTGCGCGCCACGCCATTGGGTTTGTCAAAGGTGGCCAAGTTGTCAGAGGCCATTGAAGCTCACTATGCGTGGATGGAAAGTGAATTGGGCAAGCAGAAATTGGCGCAGTTGTACCAATTGCTCGATGCGGTGATTCAACTAGAAACCTTCAACACGGAATTGATCTCTGAAGAGGCGGCGTGAAGCAATACCGCCCCCAAACCGCCCCATCAAACCAAGTTAGTCATGAACAATATCCAAAAAAATGAGCCCCATTCAGCTCGGGCCTACTGGCCGCAAGGCACGGTCTACGGCGCCTTGTTGAATTTCAAACAAGAATGGGACATGAGGGCACCCCACATGTTGGACGCGCCGCACAAAGGCGCGCCCAAAGCGCCAGTGCTCTTCATCAAAACGGCCAATACATTCACCCCTTCAGGCCAGACGATTGCCATCCCTCATTCAGTGGTCGAAGTGGATGTGGGTGCCAATTTGGCATGGGTCATGGGCGCAGATGCCAAACCTGTGGCGTGCGTCTTGGTCAATGACGTGTCCATTCCGCATGAAAGTTATTACCGACCCCCAGTTAAATACAAATGCCTAGATGGCTTCATGGGCATCGCTGCAAAAGCTAAACCCATAGACGAAGTTCAAAGTGATGCGGTGGTGCTCATTGTCAAAGTCAATGGCCATGAAGTGCAGCGTGTGAATTACGCCAACACCGTGCGCAAATCGCAAGCCTTGCTTTCAGATATTTCAGAGTTCATGACTTTACAAGAGGGTGATGTGTTGCTGCTGGGCAGCGATTGCTTAGCCGATGGCAAGCGCCCCCGTGCAAAGCCAGGCGATGTCGTGGAAATTTCTGCAACAGGATTTGACACGTTGGTCAATCAGTTTGTGGGAGATGCCGCATGAAGCACGCACGCATAGCTTGGGCTGGCGCAGTCCACGAAGCGGTTGAATCCAATGGCGAGTTGCTGCTCACCCGCAGTCCATGGCCTGGCAAGCGATTGAAGTTTGAAGAGGTGGTTTGGTTGCCACCCTTGGCGCCTGTGCCACAAGCCAGAACTATTTTGGCATTGGGATTGAACTACGCAGACCATGCCAAGGAACTGGCCTTCAAAGCACCGGAAGAGCCGTTGGTGTTTGTGAAGGGGGAAGCCTCGCTGATAGGCCACAAGGCCTTCACCCGCAGGCCGCAAGGCGTGACTCACATGCACTACGAATGCGAGTTGGCCGTGGTCATGGGCCGCACGGCTAAAAATATCAAAAAAGAAAATGCATACGACTATGTAGGCGGCTACACGGTGGCCAATGACTACGCCATTCGGGACTATCTAGAAAACTGGTATCGCCCCAATTTCCGTGTGAAGAATCGTGATACCTGCACCCCCATTGGGCCTTGGTTGGTAGACGCCAAGGACATTCATGAGGCGTATGGGAACCCCATGAATTTGAATTTGCAAACCACAGTGAATGGCAAGGTGACCCAAAGTGGACACACACGCGACATGATTTTTGATGTGCCCACTTTGATTGAATATTTCAGTTCTTTCATGACTTTGCAGCCGGGCGATCTAATTTTGACAGGCACACCCGATGGTGTGGTGAATTGTGATGTGGGCGATGAGATCGTGACCCATATTGAGGGTGTAGGTGATTTGATCAACACCTTGAGTGATTGAGATCAAACACTGCTACCGATGAAAAAACACAGGACGTAACAATGCGCATAGACCATTTAATTGACGGACACGCAGTAGCCAGTTCGCAAACTTTTGAAACTCGCGACCCCGCCACGCAAGAAGTGCTGGCCGAAGTGTCGTCAGGCGGTGTTCACGAAGTGAACCAAGCGGTGGCCTCGGCCAAAGCGGCTTTTCCCAAATGGGCGGCCACGCCTGCCGCTGATCGCGCCAAGATCATGCGCACCTTAGGCGCATTGATCACGCAACATGTGCCTGAAATTGCAGCCACAGAAACACGCGATTGCGGTCAAACCATTTCGCAAACTGGCAAACAGTTGGTGCCCCGAGCGGCTGATAATTTTTCTTACTTTGCTGAAATGTGCACCCGTGTGGATGGCCATACCTACCCCACGCCTACGCACTTGAACTACACCTTGTTTCACCCGGTGGGAGTTAGCGCGTTGATCAGCCCTTGGAATGTCCCTTTCATGACGGCAACTTGGAAAGTGGCGCCGTGTTTGGCGTTTGGCAACACAGCTGTTTTGAAAATGAGCGAGTTGTCTCCCATGTCAGCTGCTCGCTTAGGCGAGTTGGCGCTGGAAGCGGGTGTGCCGCCAGGCGTTTTGAATTTGGTCCATGGTTATGGCCGCGATGCCGGCGAGCCCTTGGTGTCGCACCCTGATGTGCGTGCCATTTCTTTCACAGGCTCCACTGCGACCGGCCATCGAATTGTGCAAAGCGCAGGTTTGAAAAAGTTCAGCATGGAGTTGGGCGGTAAATCGCCTTTCGTGATATTTGAAGATGCCGATTTGCCACGCGCCTTGGATGCGGCTGTGTTCATGATTTTCAGCAACAACGGCGAGCGATGCACCGCAGGCAGTCGCATCTTGGTGCAGCAGAGTATTTATGCAGACTTTGTGCAGAAATTCACCGAGCGAGCCAAACGCATTCAAGTGGGTGACCCTCTCGATGAAAACACCCTTGTGGGCCCCATGATCAGTCAAGCGCATTTGGCCAAAGTGAAAAGCTATATTGAACTAGGCCCGAAAGAAGGCGCTTCGCTTTTATGCGGCGGCTTAGATCGTCCCTCGTACGCCCCTGAGTTGCCCCATCGAGTTAAAAAAGGCAACTACGTTTGGCCCACTGTCTTTGCCGATGTCGACAACCGCATGAAAATTGCCCAAGACGAAATCTTTGGTCCTGTGGCCTGTTTGATTCCATTCCGCGATGAAGCCCACGCCATTGAATTGGCCAACGACATTCAATATGGCTTGTCGAGCTATGTGTGGACAGAAAACATCGGCCGTGCGCATCGTGTGGCCGCCGCTGTGGAAGCGGGCATGTGTTTTGTCAACAGCCAAAACGTGCGCGACTTGCGCCAACCTTTTGGCGGCACCAAAGCCAGCGGCACAGGACGCGAGGGAGGCACATGGAGCTACGAAGTTTTTTGCGAACCTAAAAACGTGGCGGTGTCAATGGGCTCACACCACATTCCACATTGGGGAGTTTGACCATGGGACAAGTCTCACTTGCGGCCAAAATCACGCACGTACCGTCGATGTATTTGAGCGAGTTGGACGGCCCCCAAAAAGGCACGCGCCAAGCAGCCATCGATGGTCATCATGAAATTGACCGAAGATGTCGCGCACTGGGTGTCGACACCCTCGTGGTGTTTGACACCCATTGGCTGGTGAACTCAGCGTACCACCTGAACAATGCAGTGCATTTCAAGGGCAACTACACCAGCAACGAGTTGCCGCACTTTATCAGCAACATGACATACGAATACGATGGCAATCCAGAGCTGGGCCACCTCTTGGCGAAGGCTTGCAACGATGCGGGCGTGACCACCCTGGCGCACGAGCACACCAGTTTGGCCTTGGAGTACGGTACCTTGGTGCCCATGCGCTACATGAACGCCGACAGGCATTACAAAGTCATTTCTGTGTCGGCACTTTGCATGGTGCACTCATTGGCAGAAAGCGCGCAGCTGGGCTGGGCCATGCGACGTGCGGTAGAGCAGCACTACGATGGCAAGGTGGCTTTTTTTGCCAGCGGCTCTTTGTCGCACCGCTTTGCACAAAATGGGCTGGCCCCTGACTATGCCAACAAAATTTGGAGCCCCTACTTAGAGCAGTTAGACCACCGCGTGGTGGAGATGTGGCAGCAGGGTGATTGGAAAACATTCTGTGCCATGTTGCCTGAGTACGCTGCCAAAGGCCATGGTGAAGGCTTCATGCACGATACAGCCATGTTGTTAGGCGTGTTGGGTTGGGACCAGTACCAAGGCAAAGCAGAAGTGATCACACCTTATTTTCCAAGCTCTGGCACCGGGCAAATCAATGTGGTGTTCCCGGTCAATCCTTTAAGCACAAAGGAAAGCCTTGCCGCCTATGACCTGAATTTTCAAAGTTTGAACGCGCCGGCTGCTGTCTATTCGGCTGGCGCCAGCCGTTTGTAATCCATTCATTGAGAAAGAATTTAAATGCCTCATTTGGTGATTCTTTACACAGGGCAATTGGACGCAGAAACCAATATGAAAGTGTTGTGTCGTGATTTGGCCGATGCCATGCTCACGGTGATGGATGAAAGCGGCAAACAAGTTTTCCCTACCGGCGGCATACGCGTCTTGGCCTACCCCGCGCCGCACTATGCCGTGGCAGATGGTGGCGCAGCAGGTAAAAAGGCGGCACAGTTTGATGCCAATCCGCACGGCGGTTCTGAAGACTACGCCTTTGTGTATTTGAATGTTCGCATGGGCAAAGGGCGCACAGAAGCCACCCAAAAAATAGCGGGAGACATTTTGATGGCCGTCACCCAAAAGCACTTCACAGACTTGTTTGCCAAGCGTCACATTGGCATTACTTTGCAAATTGATGTGGGGTCTGAAGTGTTTGATCACAAGCACAGCAATGTTCATCCATTGTTTGCCGCACTGTAAAAAAACACTCAACGATTTATTTTCATGAAAGAAAGCAGGCATGTTTGATTCAGATCGCATTGCGGAACTGGCTGCAGAATTGCAGCAGGCTCAAAAATCACGACAGCAAGTTGAGCATTTTTCGAAACGTTTTCCGGGCATGACTATTGAGGACGGCTACCGTGTGAGCCGGGCCTGGGTTGGGCTTCAGTTGGCCGAAGGACGTCATGTGATTGGTCACAAAATTGGTCTCACTTCTCGGGCCATGCAACAAGCCAGCCAAATTGACGAGCCCGATTACGGGACCTTACTGGATGACATGTTGTACACCTGCACGCCTGGCAAAGTCTTGGACATTCCATTTCATAACTTTGTGGCGCCCCGCGTAGAAGTCGAACTGGCGTTTGTATTAAAGAAAGATCTTCAAGGCCCTGACGTGACATTAGAACAAGTGCTAGCGGCGACCGACTTTGTGACACCCGCCATTGAAATCATTGACGCTCGCATAGAGCAATTTGACCGACATACGAAAGTGATGCGCAAAGTGTTTGACACCATCAGCGACAACGCGGCCAATGCGGGTATTGTGGTGGGCGCAGACAAAGTTGATCCTCTTCAAACCAACTTGCCATGGTGCGGCGCCATCCTGACGCAAAATGGCGTGGTGGAAGAAACAGGTTTGGCGGCGGGCGTGCAAGGCCACCCCGCCATTGGCATTGCTTGGTTGGCCAATAAGTTGGCGCCTTGGGGGGAGCATTTAAAGGCGGGTCAAATTGTTTTGGCCGGATCCTTCACAAGACCTGCGCCGGCCAAACTTGGCGATGTGTTTGACGCAGACTACGGGCCTTTAGGTCGTTTGCAATTTAAATTTATCTGAAAGACAACTTATGAAAACTCAAGTGAATCGATTCAAAAAAGCCATTGCAGAAAAGCGTCCCCAAATTGGTTTGTGGGTGGGCATGGCCAGCAGTTACACCGCCGAAATGTGCGCCATGGCAGGCTTTGATTGGTTGTTGGTGGATGGTGAGCATTCCCCCAATGATTTACGCAGCATTCAGCAGCAACTTCAAGCCATTGCGGCGTACCCCATTAACAACGCTATTGCGCGCGTGCCAGTGGGTGACACAGCACTGATCAAGCAGTACTTGGACCTCGGCGCTCAAACATTGTTAATACCCATGATTGACACCCCAGAACAAGCTGTCCAATGTGTGCAGGCCATGCGCTATCCGCAAGACGACGGCAAAGGCGGTGTGCGCGGCATGGGCGGTTCACGTGCTTCGCGTTGGGGTATGTTTCCCAACTACGCCAAAGAAGCCAATGAGGAAGTGTGCTTGTTGGTACAAGTCGAGACGCGTGAGGCATTGAAAAATTTAGAAACCATTGCCAGCACACCGGGCGTAGATGGCGTTTTCATTGGCCCAGCTGATTTGTCAGCCTCTTTGGGTCATGTGGGCAATCCCAACCACCCAGATGTACAAGCTGCCATTGAGGATGCCATTGCGCGCATATTGAAAACTGGCAAAGCGCCTGGCATATTGACTTCAGACGAGACACAAGCCAAACATTATTTGTCTTTGGGTGCTTTGTTTGTGGCGGTGGGTTCGGACACGCAAATTTTGGTCAGACAAACGGCAGCACTGGTGAAAAAGTTCAAGCCTGAAGCGGGTATGTTATTGGCGAGCTCTAGCGGCCAAGTCTATTAAGAAAAAGTGCATAGATCATGCTGACACATCAACTTCCCGCCGCTCGTTCACTGCAACACGACGTGCATCCTTTGGAGTGGGAGGCGCGCAAGCAGTTGGCCGCTTGCTATCGTGTGTTTGCATTTTTGGGCTGGACCGAAATGATTTACAACCACATCACCCTGCGCGTACCGCAAGAAGTGAGTGGTTCTGAAAAGCATTTTCTGATCAACCCTTTTGGCTTGCATTACAGCGAAGTCACCGCCAGCAATTTGGTCAAAATTGATTTGAAGGGCAAGGTGTTGGATGGATCACCGTATCCCGTCAATCCGGCAGGATTTACGGTGCACGCGGCGTTGCACGATGCATTGCCAGATGCGCATTGTGTGATGCATACACACACCACGGCGGGGGTCGCGGTGGCGTGTTTAAAGGAAGGGTTGCAGCAAACCAACTTCTATACCGCACAGCTTCACAACATGATCGCGTACCATGATTTTGAAGGCATCACCATTCATGCAGAGGAAGCCCCCCGATTGCTCAAGAGCATTGGCAATAAGCCAGCGGTTATTTTGCGCAACCATGGTCTGCTGGCTTGGGGCACGACGCTCGCGCAAACGTTTGCCATTTTGTGGACATTGCAACGTGCCTGTGAAATTCAACTGGCCACTTTTAGCATGGGCGGCCCGTCACAAGTGATTCCGGTCAGTGAAGAAGTTGCTGCCAAATGCACGCGTGATGCATTGCAGTTCAACCCCCACCATGGTGCGGGGACCGATGTGTTGGATGCACTGATTCGGCAAGTAGAGCGCCAAATTCACAGACCTGAAGAAAGCTTGCGTTTATGAAAGTTTGTATTTACGGCGCAGGCGCCATTGGTGGTTGGATAGGCGTTCACTTGGCACAAAAGGGTCATGACGTCTGTGTGGTGGCGCGAGGTGCAAGTTTGAGGGCCATTCAAAAAAATGGTCTTCAATGTCTTCAGGCGCAACCGACAGAAATGCGGCATGTGGTCCAAGTTAAAGCCTCAGACAATCCTGCCGATTTGGGCCCGCAAGATTGGGTCATTGTGGCGGTCAAAGCGCCCGCCATGTTGGATGTGGCCAAAGGCATTGCACCCTTATTGGCCCCGCACACCGTGGTGATGACGGCCATGAACGGTGTGCCTTGGTGGTTTTTTCAGGGCTTTGGCGGCAACTTAGACGGCACCACCTTAGGCACCATTGATCATCACGGCCGAATTGCACAAGCCATTCCTGCGCACCATGTGGTGGGTTGTGTGGTGCATGCCAGTTGCTCGTTGGACGCGCCGGGTGTGGTGCGGCATCACTTTGGACAAGGCTTAATTTTGGGTGAACCCGCCAAACAACTGAGTGAACCCAGTGCGCGTGTTCAAAACTTAGTAGCTCAATTGGTAACGGCAGGCTTTAACGCCAGTGCCTCGGCGCAAATTCAAAAAGACGTCTGGTACAAACTCTGGGGCAACATGACTGTCAATCCCATCAGTGCGTTTACGGGGGCCACCACCGATTTAATTTTGAAAGACGACTTGGTCAAAGATTTTGTGTCCCAAATTATGTTGGAGGCCAAAGAGATTGGCGAGAAGATAGGCATACCCATTGCACAAACTCCTGCTGACCGTCATGCCGTCACCATGAAATTAGGCGCTTTTAAAACATCCATGTTGCAAGACGTGGAGGCTGGCAAGCCCGTTGAATTGGATGCCTTGGTCAGTGTGGTGCGTGAACTGGGTCAACTTACCAAGGTGAACACGCCCTACACCGATGCGCTCTTGGGGTTGAGTCGCCTGCATGCCAGCGTGCATGGCCTCTATCCAGCACAATGAAGGCATGACTGAAAAATCCAAGGCACTTTCCACCACAGCCTTTGCCACGCTGCTGCTCATCGCTTTCATGATGGGCGCCAACCATGTGTCTGCACGGTTTGCCTTCAACAACGGTGTAGATGTGATGACTGCTGTGAGTTTCAGAAGTGTCGTCACGGCCTTGGTGGTAGGTTTGATCTTGTGGCAACAAAAAGTTCAACTGCAAATTTCTGCACAGCATAAAAAATTCTTGCCCATTATTGGCGTCCTCATTGCAGTCCAAAGTTTTTGCTTGTATTCGTCGGTGGCACGCTTGCCTGTGGCGCTGGCACTGCTAGGCTTTAATACCTACCCACTTTCAACGGCTTTCTGGGCGCGTGTACTTTACAAACACCAGCCTGAAAAAGCAGTCATCTGGAGCATGCCAATCCTCTTGGTCGGATTGGCTTTGGCTTTGGATGTGATGGGCGCTGCATCGGGTGTGGGTGCTTCAGCGCATTGGGCCGAGATAGGCAGTGGCGTGGCATTTGCACTGGCGGCATCGGCCACCTTTGGTTTGGCTTTGGTTTACACCCAGCACGAAACAGCCGATTTAGATGGCCGGCTTCGCACCTTTTCTACCATGAGCTTGGTCGGTGTATTGGCCGTGGCTGTTGCCATGAGTCAAGGTGGGTTCCAATTGCCGCAGGCCCCTGCGGGATGGTGGGGCTTGGGCATGCTCACTTTCTTGTATGGCACTGCCTTCACCATCATGTTCACGGTGTTGCCCAAATTGGGCGTGGTGGGTAACACGGCCATCATGAACGTGGAGCCGGTGTTTGCTTTAACGTTGGCTTGGGCGCTGTTGGACCAAACCATTGCCCCGATTCAATTGGTGGGCGCTTTTTTGGTGGTGGGCACCGTGATGTGGTTGGGCTTGCGCAAGCGATAACGAGATCACAGGTGCCGATCAGTTCAAACCCTTTTTTAAACGGAGGGCTGTGTCGTAAACCACATTTTTGGAAGCGCCCGTAATGTCGCTGGTCATTTTCACGGCCGTTTTCAGGGGCAGCTCGGTCAGCAGCAATTTCAAAGTGCGCAGGCTTTCTGCATCAAGTGCCGCTTCACTTTCTATTTTTGGTTTGTCCAAAGCGTGAATCACCAAGGCAAATTCACCCCGTACATGATCGGCTTTTTCAGCAAACCAAGCCGACAGTTTTTGTGCCTCCACCGTGTGGATGGTTTCAAATTGTTTGGTCAGTTCGCGGCCTACTGTAATGAGCCGGCTGCCCAACATGGCCAGTGCTTGTGCCAGTGCCTCAATCCGGTGCGGGGCTTCCAACAGCACCACCGCGCGTGGTTCGCTGCTCAGCGTTTCAATGGCGCGTTGCCTTTCCGTAGCTTTGGAAGATAAAAAGCCAGAGAAGACAAAACCGCCTTCGCCCGTGACACCCGCCGCGCTTAACAGGGTGGTCACACTGCTGGCACCTGGCAGCGGCATCACCCTGAAACCAGCAGCGGCCACGGCCGCCACCAGGCGTGCGCCTGGATCGCTGATGGCGGGTGTGCCGGCGTCACTCACATAGGCCACTCGCTCGCCTTTTGCCAAGCGAGCAATGACTTGCGTTGCAGCTTCCACTTCGTTGTGCTGATGTACAGCCAAGCATTGCGAACTGTTTCGGTCTAAACCATAGGCACGCAAAAGTTGCTGGGTGTGCCGTGTGTCTTCGCAGGCTAGGGTGTCTGCCCTTTCAATGACATACAAAGCGCGCAAAGTGATGTCGGCCAGATTGCCAATGGGGGTGGCCACCACATACAGTGTGCTGGCGGGATGATTCTGTGGGCCCACTGCATCGCGTGCGGCTTGAAAAGCGTTGCCATAAGTTGAAGACAAAGACGCCAATGAAGTCAATTCAGGGGGCGAAGTCGTGGCCGCTTCTAAATTTTGAGAAGGTGAAGTCAATGGTGTTCCTCAGTCCAACAATACAACGCAAAAGTTCAAGTCTCAAAGCAGGCATCAAACACAGGAAGTTAACCACCACAAAACAATTGGGTGATGCCGCCGAAGATGCTGCGCTATGCTATTTGCAACAACAAGGTCTGCAATTGTTACAGCGCAATTATCGAACGCCCGGGCGGGGTGGCGGAGAAATTGATCTGATTTTGCAAGAATCAGACAGCACGGTGGTGTTTGTGGAGGTGCGCCAACGCACTTTAAGTCGGTTTGGCGGTGCCTTGGCCAGTGTGGGAATGCGGAAACAGCAGCGAATTATTTTCGCAGCCCGCTTTTTTTTGATGCGCTTACGGCAGCTCCCTCCCACCCGGTTCGATGTGATTGCTTGGGAGCCCGAAGGCATGGTTTGGCTGAAAGCTGCTTTTGATGCTGAATCTTGAGCCAAGCACCGGCTGCAAAGCATCGGCTACGAGTATCATCAAGCCCATGTTAGAACTGCGCATTCAGCAACACTTCATCGACAGCGCCGACCTGCAATACCAAGCGGCTGAAACTTTGGCCAAACCCTTGGATGCGGGCGTTCAAGCGCTCATGGCATGTGTCACCAGTGGTGGCAAGGTTTTGGTGTGTGGCGAAGGAAGTTCGGCTGCATTGGCGCAATATTTTGCCAGTTTGTTTGTGGGTGGTTTTGAGCGAGAGCGTCCAGAATTAGGGGCACTTGCTTTGCGCCATGAAGGCCTAGGCGATCCTGCTTATGCCAGTTTGGCCAGACAAGTTCGCGCTTTAGGGCAGGCCGGCGACGTCCTGCTTTTACTCACCGCCAACGGTGAAGAGGAGGGCCTCATGCGGGCCCTGCATGCAGCGCATGAACGCGACATGACCGTCATTGCACTCACAGGCAAAGGCGGCGGTGCCGTGGCCAAGGCACTCCGTGAAACAGATGTGCATGTGGGTATTCCGCACGATCGGGCGGCTCGAATACGCGAAGTGCAACAATTGGCCTTGCATTGCCTGTGCGATGGCGTGGACGCCCAATTGATGGGCGATCAAGACCCGGTTGTGTAGAAAATGAACCGTATTTCTTTTCCTGCAATGCCCTATTAAAATAGACCAAAACTTTCAAAGCTTTCAAAGGAATTTTCAAGTGAAACTTAACCTCAAACGTTTGATGCTTTCGGGTTTGGCTGCGAGCGCTTTGCTAGGCAGCTTGTCGGCTTGTGCGCCACTGGTTGTGGGCAGTGCGTTGATGAGTGGCTTGGTTGCCATAGACCGCCGCACCACGGGCACTCAGATAGAGGACGAGGGCATTGAATTGCGCACAGCCCAGGGCCTTCGTCAAAACTTAAGCGATGCCGCCCACGTCAATGTCACCAGTTACAACCGCAAAGTCTTGTTAACCGGCGAGGTAAGTTCAGCTGCAGAAAAAGAACGTGCAGAGCGATTGGCAAAGAGCCAAGAAAACGTGAGCGCTGTGGTCAATGACTTGGCCATTGAACCTGCAAGCTCTTTAACCCAGCGCTCCAAAGATGCCATCACCACAGGTCAAATTAAAGCGCTGATGGTTGACGCCAAAGACTTGCAATCCTACGCATTCAAGGTGATCACCGAGCGCGGCATTGTTTATTTGATGGGCCGCGTCACACCACGTGAAGCGCAACGCGCCACAGAGATTGCCAGCAGTGGCGGCGTGAGTGGCGTGGTGAAGGTAGTACGTGTGTTCGACACCATTACCGAAGAAGAGTTGAAGCGCATCAGCGCTCAACCCTTGTCGCCACAAGCTCAGCCTAAGATTTAAAACCTTAACCCAGACGCTTGATCAGACTAGACGTGTCCCAGCGCTTGCCGCCCATTTGCTGTACGTCGGCATAAAACTGATCAACCAAGGCGGTCACTGGAAGGCGAGCGCCATTTCGCTTGGCCTCGTCCATGACCAAGCCTAAATCTTTGCGCATCCAATCGACGGCAAAGCCAAAATCGAATTTGTCGGCCACCATGGTTTTGCCGCGGTTGTCCATTTGCCAGCTTTGTGCAGCGCCTTTGCCAATCACATCGAGCACCAGGTTCATGTCGAGCCCTGCTTTTTGTCCAAAGGCAACCGCTTCAGACAAACCTTGTAACAAGCCGGCAATGCAAACTTGGTTGACCATTTTGGTGAGCTGCCCCGCACCCGATTCACCCATCAGTGTGTAGGCACGAGAGAAGGCCATGGCGGCAGGTTGGGTGGCTTTGAAAAAAGCATCATCGCCGCCGCACATGACGGTGAGTAAACCATTTTGAGCGCCGCCTTGACCGCCAGAAACTGGCGCATCAATGAAATTCAAGCCTTGCGCTTTGGCGGCCGCATACAACTCGCGAGCCACATTGGCAGAGGCTGTGGTGTGATCGACAAAAATAGCGCCCTTTTTCATGCCTGCAAAAGCGCCATCGGCGCCTAAGACCACTGCGCGCAAATCCTCGTCGTTGCCCACGCAGCAAAACACGATGTCCGCATTTTGCACAGCTTCACGGGGTGTGGGCGCATGGGCCGGTTGTTTTGTGTCGGCAAATTCTTGGCACCATGCGGCTGCTTTGGCGGCACTTCGGTTGTAGACCGTCACGGCGTGGCCTGCGCGGGCCAGGTGGCCTGCCATGGGGTAGCCCATCACACCCAAGCCCAAAAAGGCCACGTGTTGTGAAGGAGCGGATTCGTAGGTTTTTGCGTTCAGGCTGCTCATGTTGTTCTGCGTTTGAGTTTGAGTTGAAGAAATTAGGGTGGTGGTGAAGGTCAAAGGGTTGCGGACCGTTCAGGTTTGAGATTGTCCACCAGATTTAGATTTTGAGGGTATTTGCTCAAAAGTTGCAAAGTAGCCGCCGAAATTTTCTCAGCCCGATAGAGGTGCAGCAGGCTTTGGTCTAAGGTTTGCATGCCCACGGCCTGACCTGTTTGCAGCAAAGAATAAAGTTGGCTCACTTTGCCCTCTCGAATGAGATTTTTCACAGCAGGCGTGCCCACCATGATTTCGTGTGCCGCCACCCGACCTGCACCGCCCTTGGCAGGGCACAGTGTTTGCGCCAAAACTGCAATCAAGCTTTCTGCAAGCAAAGCGCGCACCCCTTCTTTTTCACTGGCAGGAAATGCGTCCACCAATCGGTCAATGGCTTGCGGCGCGCTGGCCGTGTGCAAAGTGGACAACACCAAATGCCCTGTTTCTGCGGCGGTCAAGGCTAACCTGATGGTGGCGGTATCGCGCATTTCTCCGACCAAAATGACATCAGGGTCTTCACGCAAGCCTGCACGCAGGCCAGATTCAAAGTCGGGTGTGTCTCGCCCCACTTCTCGCTGGTGAATCAGGCATTGATTGGCGGTGTGAACGAACTCAATGGGGTCTTCCAAAGTCAAGATATGGCCTTCACGGCGAGCGTTGATGTCTTGTACCAAGGCTGCTAACAAAGTGGACTTGCCGCTACCCGTTGGGCCTGTGATCAAAACCAAGCCATGTGATTGACTGCCCCAGGACCGAACGCAACTCGGTGCCAGCAGCTGGTCTAAGTGGGGTGTGCTGTCAGAAATTAAGCGCATCGCCAGTGCAGGGCCGCGAGCTTGCTTAAATGCGTTCACACGGAATCGGCCTAACTTTGGCAACGAGACTGCAAAATCAAGGTTGTTGTAGCGGGCGTTGCGACTTGAATTCAACACAAATTCATCTGCATTAGAAGTTTGAATTTGCAATTGCTCAATTATTTTCAGCACATCCAGAGCCCTTAGAGGACCCGTGAAGGCAGGAAAGTCCAAGCTCGTCATCCTTTGCATGCGGCCGTCCACGCGCAACCAGGGCGCCTCACCCGTCGACAAATGCACGTCCGATGCGCCCATGCTTCGCGCCAAGCGCAAGATCTCCAGCCACACCATGAATTTCCTTTCGTCTCTGAGATTTGGTAACCTCTCTGCCATGAGCACCTCAGTTTCAACCCATCTTGAGAAAGTCCGCAAGCGAATAAAGCTTGCATGCGAAGCCGTAGACCGAGATGCAAACGCTGTCAAACTGTTGGCGGTATCCAAAACCATGCCAGCCCAAGCGGTGCAAGATGCTTATGCGGCAGGGCAGCTGGCGTTTGGTGAAAACTACATTCAAGAAGGTGTAGAAAAGATCGCTTTATTGGCTCATTTGCCGTTGGAATGGCATTGCATTGGGCCGGTGCAAAGTAACAAAACCAAATTAGTGGCGGAAAATTTTGCGTGGGTACATAGCATCGATCGGCTGAAAATTGCAGAGCGTCTATCGGCGCA
This sequence comes from Comamonadaceae bacterium, assembly GCA_947479935.1. GTDB lineage: Bacteria > Pseudomonadota > Gammaproteobacteria > Burkholderiales > Burkholderiaceae_C > Limnohabitans_A. Next base: position 22,207 of record CANKBG010000010.1, on the reverse strand, counting down.
GCGGCCTGGCAATTTGCCGCCACTGCAAGTTTGTTTGCAAGTGAATGTCGATGGTGGAAACAACAAGTCTGGCGTTGAATCTCAAGAACTCTTGGCGCTGGCGCATGCGGTTGCCAAGTTGCCGCACCTCCACCTCCGCGGCATCATGACCATTCCTGAACCCGCACCTAACGAAGCGGCTACCAGGGCCGTTCATCATCAAGCAAAGTTATTGTTTGAAAGTTTAAAAAATGCGGGACTGAATGTGGACACCTTGTCCATGGGCATGACCGCTGATTTAGAAGCGGCTATTGCCGAGGGCAGTACCTGCGTGCGTGTCGGCACGGCCATATTTGGCCAGCGATAGAAAATGCCTGCCGACTAAAAGCGCGGCAAATCAGGGTGTGAAATTTTGCCACCACGAACCAACATCTTGCCGTATTCGGCGCAGCGGTTGTGGGTGGGTATGACTTTGCCAGGGTTGAGCAAACCCAGCGGGTCAAAGGCCTTTTTCAAAGCAAACATTTGCGCGTTTTCTTCGGTTGAAAATTGCACGCACATGCTGTTGAGTTTTTCAATGCCGACGCCATGTTCGCCTGTAACGGTACCGCCCATGGCCACACTGGTTTCCAAAATATCAGCACCAAACAATTCGCAGCGGTGCATTTGGTCTGGATCATTGGCATCAAACAAAATGAGAGGATGCAAGTTGCCATCGCCGGCGTGAAAGACGTTGGCGCAACGCAGTTGGTACTTCTTTTCCATTTCAGCAATGGCCAACAAAATATCGGCCAAGCGTTTGCGCGGAATGGTGGAGTCCATGCACATGTAATCGGGGCTGATGCGGCCGGATGCAGGAAACGCATTTTTGCGGCCACTCCAAAAGCGCAAGCGCTCAGCTTCGTCTTTGCTTACTGCAATGGCAGTGGCGCCGCAGTTGCGCAAAACGTCGATCATGCGACCAATTTCTTCTTCAACTTCTTCGGGCGTGCCGTCGCTTTCGCAAAGCAAAATGGCGGCGGCATTCAAGTCATAGCCGGCGTGAACAAAATCTTCCACAGCCGCCGTCATGGGCTTGTCCATCATCTCTAAACCCGCGGGAATAATACCTGCCGCAATGACCGCCGCCACAGCGTCGCCTGCTTTGCGAATGTCATCAAAGCTGGCCATGATGCACCGCGCCAATTGCGGCTTGGGCACCAACTTCACCGTCACTTCGGTGGTAATGGCCAGCATGCCTTCGCTGCCCACCAACACGGAGAGCAAATCAAAGCCCGAAGTGTCTAAGGCATCGCTGCCAAAAGTAATGGCATCACCTTCGATTGTGAAGCCTTTCACTTTCAACACATTGTGCAAAGTGAGGCCGTATTTCAGGCAATGCACACCGCCTGAATTTTCTGCCACGTTGCCACCAATGGTGCAGGCAATTTGGCTGGAGGGGTCAGGTGCGTAATACAGGCCATGGGGCGATGCCGCTTCTGAAATGGCCAGGTTGCGCACACCGCATTGAACCACTGCAGTGCGGGCCGTGGTATCGATTTTCAGAATTTGGTTGAACTTGGCCATCGACAAAGTAACGCCCAATTTGTGGGGCATGGCGCCGCCCGACAAACCCGTGCCAGCACCTCTGGCCACGACCGGCACAGCCAACGCGTGGCAAGTTGTTAAAACAGCTTGAACTTGAACTTCTGTTTCTGGCAAGACCACCACCAAAGGTCGCTCACGGTAAGCCGTCAAACCATCACACTCATAAGGCACCGTATCTTCCAGCGTGTAGAGCAAAGCATGGGAAGGTAGGACCGCGCTCAAGGCTTGCACCACTTGCGCTTGCCGATCGGCGCGCGACAAAGGTTCAATGTGAGTGATGGCGTTCATGTCGAAGCTTTCTAATTGAAAAGCAAATTCAAATTTACTTGAAGATGACCGTTTTGTGGCCATTCAAAAGGACCCGATGCTCGCTGTGCCACTTGACTGCGCGCGCCAACACTTGGCTTTCGGTGTCGCGGCCTTGCGTGGTGAGGTCGTCCACTGTTTTGGAGTGGTCTACACGCGCCACATCTTGTTCAATGATGGGGCCTTCGTCCAGGTCCGCCGTGACATAGTGGGCGGTGGCACCAATCAGTTTGACACCGCGGTCATGCGCTTGGTAGTAGGGCTTGGCGCCTTTGAAGCTGGGCAAGAACGAGTGGTGGATGTTGATGGCACGGCCCGACAATTTGCGGCACAAGTCGTTTGACAAAATTTGCATGTAACGGGCCAAAACCACCAGCTCGGCGCCTTCAGACTGAATGATGTCGTATTGCTTGGCTTCGGCTTGGTCTTTGGTGGCGGCTGTCACGGGGATGTGGTGGAACGGCACGTTGTAGCTGGCCGCCAATTGATAAAACTCGCGGTGGTTGCTCACAATGGCGCGAATGTCGACAGGCAGCAAGCCACTTTTCCAGCGAAACAACAAATCGTTCAGGCAGTGCCCTTCTTTGCTGACCAAAATGACAGTGCGCATGGGCTGGGTGGTGCTGTGCAAATTCCACGTCATTTGGAAGCGGGCTGCAAAATCACTTAACTGGCTACGCAGCTCGTCGGCGTTCACTGGGTCGCAGGCAAACTGAACCCGCATGAAAAACAGGCCTGTGGCGTGGTCGTTGTATTGGGCGGCTTCTTCAATGTTGCCGCCGCGCTCCAGTAAAAATCCAGAAACAGCGTGCACAATGCCCGTTCTGTCAGGGCAGGAAAGCGTCAAAATGTAGGCATGATTCATAGACGATATTGTGGCAGGGAAGGCCGCAAAGTTCTGAACCTAGGCGCTTTCAATGCTAAATCAAAGGTCAAAACAGTCGTGACTTTCTGTAATGGCAGCTCAAATAGTCATTGCGATCCAGCGTGGGTCAATTTACACTGAGGCTCGAACTTAATGCTTGCTAGAAGCTCAAAGGCACATTCATGGCACTTTTAGAATCTCCCGTCTCCTCTATGAAACCAGCCAGCACCCCTGCGGCCACTTTCAACATGGACCACCAGTGGTTGCCGTACACGGCCAATCGCCATTTCAAAAAAGACCCGCGGGTCATTGTGGCTGCCGAGGGAATTCACTTTACCACCCATGATGGCCGACAAGTGATTGATGGCATTTCTAGCTTGTGGTGTGTGGGTGCGGGTCACAACCGACGGCCCATTGCAGAAGCCATTAAAAAGCAACTTGACACACTGGACTACGCCACAGCGTTTCAAATTAGCAATGACCAAGCGTTTGAAGCCGCCCAACTTATTGCCGACATGTGCCCGGGCGATCTCAACAAGGTGCTGTTTTGCAATTCTGGCTCTGAAGCGGCAGACACATCCTTGAAAGTGGCTTTGGCTTATCACCGCGCCAGAGGGGAAGGCCACCGCAATGTGTTCATTGGCCGCGAAAAAGGCTATCACGGGGTCAACTTTGGCGGCATGAGTGTGGGGGGCTTGCCCGCCAACCGAAAAGTTTACGGCGCACAATTGTTGCCGCGTGTAGACCACATGCGATTCATTCACGACCCAGTCAACCACGCCTACATTCACAACGAAGAACCGGTTTGGCAAGAAGATCCTTTGCTCGAGTTGGAGGGGCGCATTTTGGCTTTGCACGACCCGAGCAACGTGGCCGCCATCATTGTGGAACCTGTGGCAGGTTCGGCAGGTTGGTATCTGCCGCCCAAGGGCTACTTAAAACGCTTGCGCGAAATTTGCAACAAGCACGGTATCTTGCTCATTTTTGATGAAGTGATTACAGGTTTCGGCCGCATGGGCACCAACTTCGGCGCCGACTATTACGGTGTGGTACCCGACATGTTGAACTTCGCCAAGTGCGTGACCAATGGTGTTTTTCCGTTGGGGGGTGTGGTATGCCGCGATTTCATTTACGACGCCATGATGAACGCGGGCGCTCCTGAATACGCCGTTGAGTTTTTTCACGGCTATACCTACTCAGGCCATCCTGTGGCATGTGCCGCCGCCATTGCCACTTTGAAATTGCTCAAACAAGAAAACCTGTTTGCTCGTGCTGGCCAGATGGGCCCCGTGTTGGGCGATGCCATGCACAGTGCCTTCAAAGGTTTACCCAATGTCATTGGCATTCGCACCTTGGGCTTGGCCGGTGCGGTGGAACTAACTTCCATTGCGGGCGCACCTGGTAAGCGCGTCTACGACATATTCTTGGACTGCTATCACAAGGGAGTTTTGATCCGACCTGCAGGTGAAAACTTGGTGATTTGCCCGCCCTACATTGTGGAAAAAGAACACATTGAAAAAATTGTGAACACCGTGGCAGACAGCATTCGAAAGCATGCTTGATTTTTGCGCTCGATTTCCTACTTTTCACAAATAGCCCTAACCCTGTTGGTTGCTGTCCTTGCGGCACTCTTGTGTCATTGGCTTCGCACGCCTATCCCTTGGATGATTGGCCCTTTGTTGGCCACGGCCTGTTTGTCTGTGGGCGGTGTGCCCACTAAAAGCTCAGGTTATTTGCGCAATGTGGGTCAGTGGGTGATTGGTGCAGCCCTGGGTTTGTACTTCACGGCCGATGTAGGTCAAATGGTGGTCAGCCTTTGGTGGGCCATTTTGCTGGGCATTGCTTGGGCGCTGGCCATGGAGTTTTCGTTTGGACTTTGGCTGCATTGGCACAATGCGCCCCACATGCCCGAACTTTCTGCCAAGCACATGCGTGCCACCTCCTATTTTGCAGGGGCCATTGGGGGTGCTTCTGAAATGACAATCATGTCGGACCGCTACCAGGCCAGAACCGATTTGGTCGCTGCTTCGCACAGTTTGCGATTGGTGCTGGTGGTGGTCTGTCTTCTATTTGGCAATGGCCACCAGTCTTGGGGCTCTGGGAATGGCTGCCATCAAGCGCAACAACCCGTGGTTCATGGGGCCATTGATTGTTTCCATGGGCCTGACCTTGGCAGGCATTCAGTGGACGGCCATCCCCTCTGAAATGTCCAACATGGCACAGCTTTTCATTGGAATCAGTTTAGGGGTTCGCTTCAAGCGTGAATTTATTCACACGGCGCCGAGATGGTTGTGGTCAGTTGCATTGGGCACGCTTTGCATGATGCTTGCCTCTGTTGCATTTGGTTGGGCGCTGGCTTGGGGCACAGGCTTGCATCCTGCCACCCTGATCTTGGGCACTTCGCCCGGGGGGATTGCCGAAATGGCCATCACGGCCAAGGTGCTTGAGTTGGGGGCGCCCGTGGTGACGGCGTTTCAGGTGTGCCGCTTGATAGTGGTGTTGCTCATTGTGGGGCCGCTCTACCGAAAAGTAGAGTTGGCTTAGTGGACCACCACAGGCTGCTGAGCCAAGCCTGTGTAACGCTCTAGCGTATCTTCAACTTCTTCTTGAGTGGGGGTATTTTCTTGCCAGGCTTGGATGTGCATTTGGAACATCTCTGCCCAAGAGCCATCTAAATAAACTTCTTTGCCAGAACGCTTGTCCACAATTTCGAATCCATGGCGCTCCAGTGTGGGCGGTTTCGAGATGGGTGTGACCTCACCGGTTTCGTTGGCCAACACATGCATGACGGCAAAAGATTCAGATTCGTACAACAAGTTCATGATGACATTCTGACCGAAGTCTGAGCACTTTGGGTAGGCGTTTTGTATTTTTTTTCAAGAGGGCAAGGGTGGCAATGTTTCTGAGCCTCGCATTTCCATGTCAATGAAGTTGCCATTGACCTGAGAAATTTTGATTCGAACGGGCAGCCCGCCCAACGATTTGGAAAGCCACATCTCAATTTGGCTGTCGAACTTGCCTCTGGGTAAACAAACCCAACGCTGAGTTTCTAAGCGATCGCCATTCACAACGATGTATTCGTCCGACTTGTAGGTCAGTGCCCAATTGACAGTGTCTCGCGCGGTGGCGGTTTGAACATTCAACTCAGACCCAATTTTGAAGCTTTGCGCTGTCATGGCGGCCGCCATTTGGATGAACAAACTCACCTGATCTTGGGCGCCGCGTTGCAGGTCGGCACTGGGCGTGTTGCCGCTGAAAATGATTTTCTTCGCGGCCTCCTCAAAGTGCGCTGCACGTTCACCGCGCCAGCTGTCTGAGTAACGCACGGGGGTCAGGCCGTTTTCAGTGAGAAGGCCCACGCTGCGCCAAACACGGCTGCCCACCAAAAAAGCCTTCACTTGAAGTTCAGCCTCATAGGCTTTAGGCACCGTGCTGCCGGCCTTGGTTTGCCATTTAAGCGCCCCATAGGCGTGATATGTCAAACCACGTTCTTGCCCTGTCAGCCGGTAATTGATTTGGGTGTTGTTGGGAAAGTCACCCATTTTGGCGGTCAAGGCATTGGACTCTGAGACCGTTGATGGCAAAGCGAGAACGGTTGGAGAGGGTAATTCAGGGGATTTTTCGGTGACTGAATTGGCCGTTTCTGGGGCGCTTGTGGTCGACGCGTCAGGGGCTGTTGGCGCGGCCAGTGCTTTTGCTTCGGGTGCCTCTGGCGCAGGCAGGGTAGGAGATGCAACAGCACTCATGCCGGCAGGTATGAGTGGGGCTTGCGAAGCGGGAGGCTGACGAGGGATGGTGCGGGCTGCTCTGACCTTGGGTGCGATTTCTGTTTTGACGGGAGCAACCAAAATGTCAGCGGGCAAAACGCGGGTTTGCAAGGGGGCGAGCTTTTGCGATTCAGGTTGCAACCGCCAGATGCCAGCGCCTGAAGTGAACAAAACCCATAGATGCACGGCCAACACCAAGACGCCTAAAGCCCAGAGCTTTTGACGGGTTGTCTTTTCGGAAACCATTCTAGGGATCATGAAGTTCAAGGGGGTCACAGATTGGTTAAACTGAACAAAAGCATTGAATACGTTTCAAGAACTGAGTAAAAAATTCAAAGCGTTATTTTGAAATTCTATTTTGAGGCCACAACATGAAATTAGCTACTTACAAAGACGGATCGCGTGATGGTCAATTGGTCGTGGTATCGCGCGACTTAAGCACAGCGCATTATGCGACGGGCATTGCACAGCGCATGCAACAAGTGCTAGACGACTGGAATTTTCTAACACCTCAACTGGAAGATTTGTATCAAACATTGAACAGTGGTAAAGCGCGACACGCATTTCCATTTGATCCCAAGCAATGCATGGCCCCTTTACCCAGAGCCTATCAGTGGGCCGATGGGTCTGCTTATCTCAACCACGTGGAATTGGTGCGTGCAGCCCGCAGTTCCGAAGTGCCCGAAAGCTTTTACACCGACCCTCTGATGTATCAAGGGGGCAGCGACGATTTCTTGGGCCCTTGCGACCCCGTGGTCTGCCGTGATGAAGCCTTTGGCATTGATTTTGAAGCTGAGATTGCGGTCATCACGGGCGATGTGCCGATGGGCGTTTCGCCAGAAAATGCCATCGACGGTATTCGCTTGGTCATGATTGCCAATGATGTGAGCTTGCGCAATTTAATTCCAAATGAGTTGACCAAGGGCTTTGGCTTTTTTCAAAGTAAACCTGCCACCGCCTTTAGCCCCGTGGCCGTCACCCTCGACGAATTGGGTGATGCCTGGGATCATGGCCGCTTGCATTTAACCATGCAGTCCACATGGAACGACCGCAAAGTGGGGATGTGCGAAGCAGGCCCGGAAATGACGTTTCACTTTGGTCAACTGATTGCACACATGGGCAAGACGCGAAATATTCGCGCTGGCTCCGTGGTGGGCAGTGGCACCGTGAGCAACAAGAGTGTTGACGTGAAAGGCAAACCAGAGTGGACCAAGGGTTACAGTTGCATTGCAGAAAAACGCGCCATAGAAACCATTTTGGACGGTCAGCCAAGTACCGAATTCATGAAGTTCGGTGACACCATTCGCATTGAAATGAAAGGCAAAGATGGCCAGACCCTGTTCGGCGCCATTGATCAGCAGATCGCCCCTTTGGAAGTGAGGCCTTCATGAGCCTTCCAATTGATTACAGCAAATACCAAACACTTCGCATCACGCGCCGTGGTGCCAATCAAACGGTGTTGGACATTCAAATGAAAGCAGGCGGCCCGGGCGGCAATGGCAAATTACCCACGGCGGGCCATGAAGGGCATTGTGAGTTGGCAGAAATTTGGCGAGATGTGTCACGCGATGACAGTGTTCGCGCGGCCGTTTTGCGCGGCGAAGGCTTGGGTTTTTCAGGCGGTGGCGATTTGAACCTGGTGGAAGACATGGCGCGCGACTTCGACATCCGCAGCCGTGTTTGGAAAGAGGCGCGCGACTTGGTCTACAACGTCATCAATTGCGACAAGCCCATTGTGAGCGCCATGCACGGCCCTGCAGTAGGCGCTGGATTGGTGGCTGGTTTATTGGCCGATATTTCCATAGCCACCAAGACGGCCAAAATAGTCGATGGTCACACGCGATTGGGCGTGGCCGCTGGCGACCATGCCGCCATCATTTGGCCTTTGTTGTGTGGCATGGCCAAAGCCAAGTACTACTTGTTGCTGTGTGAACCTGTCAGCGGCGAAGAAGCCGAGCGCATCGGCTTGGTCTCACTGGCGGTGGAAGACGACGAATTGTTGCCCAAAGCCTATGCGGTGGCAGATCGATTGGCCAACGGCAGTCAATCTGCCATTCGCTGGACCAAGTACGCTTTGAACAATTGGTTGCGTCAAGCAGGCCCTAGCTTTGACGCTTCGTTGGCGCTTGAATTTATGGGCTTTGCTGGACCCGATGTCCAAGAAGGGCTGGCCAGTTTGCGCGCGCGTCGGCCGCCTCAATTTTAAAAATATTTCTCTAGGAACCACCATGAGCGACACATCAGCATTCGGATTTGGAAAATTTGTCCCGGGCTTTGATTTTTTGCAGAACTTGGGGCAAGCCGCCAATCCCGGCGCCAAAGGCTCACCGCAAGGTATGCCCAACATGGCCAGTTGGGTAGCCCCTACGTTGAATGTGGAGGAACTCGACAAACGCATTCAAGAACTCAAGACGGTGCAGTTTTGGTTAGAACAAAACACCAACGCATTGAAGGCCACCATTCAAGCGCTAGAGGTTCAAAAGATGACCTTGTCGACCTTGCAAGGCATGAATGTGAACATGGCCGATTTGGCCAAGGCCTTTACCGCCAAGATGCCCGATTTGCATGCAACTGAAACAAAGAAGACGGCTTCCGCTACTGATAGCACGCAAGCTGCCAAAGACAATGAACAGAGTAGTGCCGAGAAAAAAGATGCGCCTGCCATAGATCCCATGCAGTGGTGGGGATCACTCACACAGCAGTTTCAAAATATTGCAGCAGCAGCCGTGAAAGATGTGGCCGCTAAAGCCATGAAAGACGGGCCCAAGGCTGCGAGAAAAAAACGCCCCTCTGCTGCAAAAGCCAAGCCCGCTGCAGCGCGTAAGCCGCGCCAGCCGCGTCCCTCCAAAAAGGCGCCATGAAGTTATTTCCCTTTGGCCACGCCACACACCCTCAGTGGCAAATGGCGGCAGGTTTGGTCATCGCGCAACTGCGGGCCCAAATGACGTTGCCAGCGCATGCAGCAAAACCAAGTTTAGGCCTGCTGTACATCACAGATCATTACGCCCACGATGCCCAAGCCATCTTGACGCATTTGAGACAAGAGTTGCCGTTGGTGAAAGACTGGGCGGGCACCGTGGGTGTGGGTGTCGCAGCCAACAATGCAGAGTACTTTGACGAGCCTGGCATGGCGCTCATGTTGTGCGACATTCCTGCCGATCATTACCGTGTTTTTTCTGGCGCGCAGCCACTGCCGCCCGACTTCAAAGCCGAAAGTGCTTTGGTCCACGCCGACCCGCAAACGCCTGAACTGGCTGAACTGATTGCAGACATGGCTTCACGCACGCGTTCTGGCTATTTGTTCGGTGGCTTAACGGCCAGTCGCAACTTGTCGGCGCAATTTGCATGGCAAGAGCCTTTTCAGGGACGCGAAGATCATCAAACTGAACGCGCGCCTTCGAATAGTTCAAGCGGTGTTTTGACCGGTGGCCTGAGCGGCGTCGCTTGGTCATCTGACGTGCAAATTTTGTCGCGCGTGACACAAGGTTGTGCACCGATTAGCAAAGAGCGAAAAATTACGGAAGCAGAAGGCCATGTCATTTACCAACTTGATGGCGTGCCCGCTTTGGATGTACTCATGTCTGATTTGCAGGTGTCCCTCACGCAGCCACAAGAAGCTTTGACGGCGGTTCGTTCCACCTTGGTGGGTTTGACTTCAGCAGGTCAAGAAGGCGTGGGTCGAACAGGTAGCTTGGGTGTGGATGTTCGGGTGCGGCACATCATTGGACTCGACCCGGCGCGCAAGGGCGTGGCCATCGCTGAGCATGTTGAGGTTGGAGAGAGGCTGGCATTTTGTCAAATGAGTTTGCAAGCGGCCAAGGCTGATTTGCGCAGAATTTGCGCAGAAATTAGAGAAGAATTAGAGCCCGAAACACTGAGCTTAGAAACCGCGCATGCATTGGCCGCGAGTGAAGCAGAGGCTGCGCCACATTTGGCCAGGCGCATTGCAGGTGCGGTGTATGTGAGTTGTTCGGGCCGCGGTGGGCCTCATTTTGGCGGGCCCAGTGCGGAGTTGCAGTGGATAAGGCACGCGCTAGGCGATGTGCCCTTGGTTGGCTTTTTTGCAAGCGGCGAAATTGCGCACCATCATTTGTACGGTTACACAGGCGTGCTCACTGTTTTCACCACGCCACAAAAAGAGGAAGAAGGCGCCCTTTAAACGCCGCGCGCCCTGCCTTGTTGAAACTGAATTTGGAACTTCGAAAAACTTTCTGCTTCCAATGCGGCGCGCACTTCCTTCATGAGATTTAAGTAGTAATGCAAGTTGTGTATGGTGGTGAGCATTGGGCCCAACATTTCACCGCAGCGATCAAGGTGATGCAGGTAGGCGCGGCTGAAGCCTTCTCGTCCACCATCGTCCCAAGATACGCCAGATGCTCCGGCACAGGCATGACAAGTGCAAGAGGTATCTAAAGGCTGATGATCTGTTTTGTGCCGCGCATTGCGCAGTTTCAAATCGCCAAAGCGAGTGAAAACAGTGCCATTGCGCGCGTTGCGCGTGGGCATCACGCAGTCAAACATGTCAACGCCTTGTGCCACACCTTCGACCAAATCTTCAGGCGTGCCTACGCCCATCAAATAGCGAGGTTTGTGGTTGGGCAATCGGTGCGGCGTGTGCGCCATGATTTGCAGCATTTGTTCTTTAGGCTCACCTACGCTCACACCGCCAATGGCATAGCCTGGAAAATTCATCTCAACCAATTGGGCCAATGATTCTTGGCGCAAATTTTCAAACATACCACCTTGAACAATGCCAAACAATGCATTTGGGTTTTCTAAGCGTTTAAATTCGTTGTTGCTGCGTGTGGCCCAGCGCAAACTCATCTCCATCGACTTTCTTGCTTCTGCTTCGGTGGTGAGGTGACCTTTGGTTTCGTAAGGCGTGCATTCATCGAGCTGCATCACAATGTCAGAGTTCAATGTCGTTTGAATTTGCATGCTCACTTCGGGGGACATGAACAACTTGTCACCATTCACAGGGGAAGAAAAGTGAACGCCTTCTTCGGTGATTTTTCGCATTTCCCCAAGCGACCAAACTTGAAAGCCACCCGAGTCTGTGAGGATAGGCTTCTTCCATTTTTCAAAACCATGCAAGCCGTCAAAACTTTTCATGATGTCAAGGCCAGGTCGCATCCACAAGTGAAAGGTGTTGCCCAAGATAATTTGCGCACCCATTTCTTCAAGGCTGCGCGGCATGACACCCTTCACGGTGCCATACGTGCCCACCGGCATGAAGATGGGTGTTTGAACCACACCATGATTCAGCGTCAGTTGACCTCTGCGTGCATGGCTGTTGGGGTCTGTTTTAAGAAGTTCAAATTGAAGCATGCTTCACTCTATGTCAGTCGTTGTTAAACAGCGGTTAATTTTTTCAGCAGCATGGCGTCGCCATAGCTGAAAAATCGGTATTGGTTTGAGATGGCATGCGCATACAAATGCATCACATGCTCATAGCCCGCAAAGGCACTCACCAACATCATCAAGGTACTTTTGGGCAAATGAAAGTTGGTAATGAGGCAGTCCACCCATTGAAATTCAAAGCCAGGGGTGATGAAAATTTGGGTGTCACCTTGAGCTTCGCCTGTGCGAGCCCAAGATTCCAAAGTTCTGACCGAGGTGGTGCCCACCGCCCACACCTTGCCGCCACGAGTGCGGCAGTCGCGCAAGGCGCGTTGGGTGCTTGCTGGCACGTCATACCACTCGCGGTGCATGGTGTGCTCCTCTATGTTTTCTGTCTTCACAGGTTGGAAAGTGCCAGCCCCCACATGCAAAGTGACATTGGCAGTTTGGACCCCCTTCAGCGCCAATTGCTTGAGCAGGGCCTCGTCAAAATGCAGCGCAGCGGTAGGGGCAGCCACCGCGCCTGGGTTTCGCGCAAAGACGGTTTGATAGCGTGCTTCGTCTTCGGCAATTTCGGCGTCAGTGGCGCTGCCGTCGACTTGGCGTTCAATGTAGGGGGGCAATGGCACATGGCCATAAGTTGACATCAAAGCATGGGGCTCGTCACTCAACTCAAAGCAAAACAAGGCACCGTTTTCATCGGGCCAGCGTCCGGTCAGCTTGGCATCAAACCCAGGCGCACCCGTTTTTGAATCGTTGCCCATGTGGAGTACCGCACCCAAGGGGGGCTTTTTGCTCACTTTCATGTGCGCGACCACATGATGTCCAGGCAAAACTCTCTCAATCAGAAGTTCAACTTTGCCGCCCGTTGATTTCTCGCCAAAAATCCGTGCTTTCACCACTTGTGTGTCATTGAAAACCAAAAGGTCGCCTGACTGCATTAAATTTGGCAAAGATCGGAAGATGCGGTCAATGGCACAGGCGCCACTGCCATCCAGAAGCTTGGACAGGCTTCTTTCTGCTGCGGGGTGTTGGGCAATCAGTTCTGGGGGCAGTACAAAGTCAAAGTCGCTCAGGGTAAAGGCGCGTTTTGCTTGGATAGCCGCTAAAGTGCGATTGGCTAGAATTTCAGAGCGAGCGTCGGTCATGTGCTTGAGGGCCGGACGGACCCGTTCCAAGGAAAACCTCATTGTCCCATGCGGCGAAGAAAATCATTTCCAAAGAATAGCTTGCACTTCTCCTTTTAGGGCGCAAGATGTAAGTAATATTTCTTAAATTAAATATCACAATTCACTTTCAGGCCCGTCCAAGACAGTACTGTATGGAGATGCTCAAAGTCCCTGAATCTCAACAATTCGCTGATCGGTTGCGCAGTGCTTTGGAGAGCGCAGGCGTGCGTCCTTCGCCGACTGTCGTGGCCAATGCATTCAACTTGCGCTATCACGGCCGCAGCATCACCCCCCATACGGCTCGCAACTGGCTATTGGGCAAGGTCATGCCCACCCAAGACAAACTCCGAATCTTGGCCGAATGGTTGCAAGTTAGCCCCGACGAACTGCGGTTTGGCCGAGCTCCAGGCAAAACATATGTTTTTGAGATGAATGCCGGCCCCATCGAAATGGGGCTGGCCGATCGAGAAATGGTCGATCGCTACCTCACCCTCTCGCAAGCTGAGCGCAAAACCATTCGTGATGTGGTCTCCGCATTTGTATTGGCCAAGGCAGTCGCCAATTTGTCCTGAAAGTTAGGGGCTATTGACAGGTAGCGCTGTAAATTGAAGGTGAATGAAGCCTGCTCGCCACCACGGCACAATGGCGTCATGGTTGCTACCTCATCGTCTTTACCCCTTAAACCGCTGTCTGCGCCGCAAAAAGCCATGCGCAAAATCGGTTTGGTGCGAGACATCGATTTGGCCTTGCACATTCCGCTGCGCTACGAGGACGAAACGCACATTGTCAAACTGCAAGACGCCCGCGAAGGCGACACCGTGCAAATTGAGGCGACTGTCACAGCGTCTGAAATTCAATTGCGACCCCGTCGCCAATTGCTTGTGACGGTTGACGATGGCACGGATACCTGCATGTTGCGATTTTTCAGTTTTTATCCTGCGCAACAAAAAGCATTGGCCATCGGCCAAGTGATCAGGGTTCGCGGCGAAGTGAGAGGCGGGTTCATGGGCCTGACCATGATGCACCCTTCGTTCAAAGCCGCCACAGGTGAGTTACCTTCTGTGTTGACGCCGGTGTACCCCACTTCCGCGGGCTTGCCACAGGCTTACCTCCGACGCGCCATTGGCAGTGCCTTGGCGCGTGCCGATTTGAACGAGACTTTACCGCCGCAATTGGCTTGGCCCAGCGCACCTAGGGGGCAAGGCGTTCATTCTTTGCGCCAGGCACTTTCATACTTGCATCACCCCACACCCGATGCCTCTATTGCGGCTTTAGAAGACCGAACGCATCCGGCTTGGCAGAGGCTTAAAGCCGAAGAGTTGTTGGCGCAGCAGCTTTCGCAGCACATGGCCAAGCAAGAGCGAAACACTTTGCGTGCGCCTTCTTTAAAGCGCAAAGCAGGCGGCTGGCACGACCGTTTCAAAGAAGCTTTGCCGTTTCAACTCACGGTTGCGCAACAGCGTGTTGGCCAAGAAATTGCAATGGATTTGGCGCGAGCTGTTCCCATGCACCGTTTGCTTCAAGGCGATGTGGGTGCCGGTAAAACAGTGGTGGCTGCCTTGGCGGCTATGTTGGCGGTGGACGCGGGTTGGCAGTGCGCACTCATGGCGCCCACTGAAATTTTGGCGCAACAACATTTCGCCAAGTTGGTGGGCTGGCTGGCGCCCTTGGGTGTTCGTGTGGCGTGGCTGACGGGCAGTCAAAAGAAAAAAGAACGCACAGAAATGTTGTGCTTGATTGAGTCGGGCGAAGCAGCCTTGGTGGTGGGCACGCACGCAGTCATTCAAGAACAAGTGAAATTTAAAAGTTTAGCGCTGGCCGTGATCGATGAACAACACAGATTTGGTGTGGCGCAGCGCTTAGCGCTGAGGGACAAGATGCAAGACATTGGCATGGAGCCGCATTTGCTCATGATGACGGCAACGCCTATTCCCCGCACCTTGGCCATGAGCTATTACGCAGATCTTGAGGTGTCGGTCATTGATGAATTACCGCCGGGGCGAACGCCGGTGGTGACCAAAGTGATCTCTGACAGTCGTCGAGACGAGGTGGTGGGTCGCATTGGCGCGCAGTTGTCGGAAGGGCGACAAGTTTATTGGGTTTGCCCTCTCATTGAAGAAAGTGAAGCGCTGGATTTAACCAATGCCACCGCCACGCATGAAGAGTTGTCTGCGGTGTTGCCCGGTGTGAAAGTTGGGTTGCTGCACTCGCGCATGTCGGTGAATGAAAAGCGGGACGTGATGGCGCAATTCACGGAAGGCTCGATGGGGGTGTTAGTGAGCACCACAGTCATTGAAGTGGGCGTGGATGTGCCCAATGCATCACTCATGGTGATAGAACACGCCGAGCGTTTTGGTTTGAGTCAATTGCACCAATTGCGCGGACGAGTGGGCCGAGGTGCCGCGGCGTCAGCATGTGTTTTGCTCTACGGCACACCCGATGGCGGACGTTTGAGTGAAACGGCGCGAGAACGCTTGCGCGCCATGGCCGACACCAACGATGGCTTTGAGATCGCGCGTCGCGATTTGGAAATACGTGGCCCTGGCGAGTTCTTAGGCGCGCGCCAATCGGGTGCGCCCCTGCTGCGGTTTGCCGATTTGGCCACCGATGAAAATTTATTGGCATGGGCGCGTCAAATTGCGCCTATGCTGTTGGAAAAATACCCTGATTTAGCCGAACGACACATCGCACGCTGGTTGGGTGGAAAATCTGAGTTTTTGAAAGCTTGAGAAATTGGCATGACCCTGACTGAGCTTAAATACATTGTGGCTGTGGCCCGCGAAAGACACTTTGGCAAAGCAGCCGATACATGCTTTGTATCGCAGCCGACTTTGTCGGTGGCCATTAAAAAGCTAGAAGAAGAACTTGACGTGAAGTTATTCGAGCGAAGCGCCAATGAATTGAGCGTCACCCCGTTGGGCGAAGAGATTATTCGCCATGCTCAACTTGTACTGGAGCAGGCGGCTGAAATTAAAGAAATTGCAAAGCGCGGCAAAGACCCCTTGGCCGGCGCATTGCGCTTGGGTGTGATCTACACCATTGGGCCATATTTGTTGCCAGATTTGATGCGACAAGTCATGAAGAATACGCCTCAAATGCCGCTCATGTTGCAAGAAAACTTTACTGTGAAACTCATGGAAATGTTGCGCGCAGGTGAAATTGATTGTGCCATCTTGGCAGAGCCTTTCCCCGATGCAGGCTTGGCCGCCGCGCCTTTGTACGATGAACCTTTCATGGCCGCTTTGCCTTTTGCGCATCGCTTAAGCAAGCAGGCATCGATCACGGCAGAGCAACTTAAAAACGAAACCATGTTGCTGCTAGGCAATGGCCATTGCTTCCGAGATCATGTGCTGGAAGTTTGCCCTGAGTTTGCAAGGTTCTCTAGCAACGCAGAAGGCATTCGCAAAAGTTTCGAAGGCTCATCACTCGAGACCATCAAGCACATGGTGGCCGCTGGCATGGGCGTGACCTTGGTGCCGCGTTTGTCAGTGCCTGAGGCGGCTTTGGCTGAAACATCGCAACGAAAAAAACACGAAGATCCTGATGTGCGTTACTTGCCCATAGTGGACGAGGTGGTGGGCCTGCCGCCCACTCGCAGGGTGGTCTTGGTTTGGCGTAAAAGCTTTACGCGCTATGAGGCTATTGCCGCTTTGCGCAACGCTATTTATGCCTGCAAATTACCGGGTGTTCAGCGCTTGTCTTAAGCACCATGCGTGAAAAAATTGCCCTGTATTTAGATCTCATCCGATGGAATCGGCCAGCAGGTTGGCTGTTGCTGTTGTGGCCTACCTTGTCTGCTCTGTGGGTGGCCGCAAACGGTTTTCCAGGCTGGCATTTGCTGGTCGTGTTCACACTCGGAACCATCCTCATGCGCAGTGCAGGTTGCTGCTTAAACGATGTGGCCGATCGTGAGTTTGACAAGCACGTCAAACGAACTGCAGACCGACCTGTGACGAGTGGCAGAATCAGCGTGAAAGAAGCCTTGGGTTTAGGCGCAGTGCTGGCGCTGTTGGCTTTTGGATTGGTTCTCACTTTGCGCACAGAAACAGTGGCTTGGTCTTTTGCGGCTTTGTCTGTGGCATTGGCTTATCCCTACGCCAAACGTTTTGTCGCCATGCCGCAGGCGGTGTTGGGCGTGGCATTTAGTTTTGGAATTCCCATGGCATTTGCGGCTGTCACTGGCGAAGTGCCGTGGCAAGCTTGGGCTCTTTTAGGAGGCAATTTGTTTTGGGTATTGGCTTATGACACCGAGTACGCCATGGTCGACCGCGATGACGATTTAAGAATTGGCATGAAAACCTCGGCCATTACTTTGGGGCAGTGGGATGTGTGGGCCATCATGGGTTTTTATGTGGCCTACGTGTTGTCATGGGCCCTTGTTTTGCAGGCGCTCCATCGGCCCTTGCTTGCGGTAGGTTTGATGGCGGCGCTGATGCAAGCCGCTTGGCACTTTTTGCTCATCAAAGATCGAACACGCGAGGGCTGCTTTAAAGCTTTTCGCCTCAACCACTGGGTGGGATTTGCCGTGTTTGCGGGCGTGGTGCTGAGCCACCTTTAACGTGTCAATCTGAGCTTAGACAAAAAATAACTTGCTCGCCGTTTGGCTTAGTCTTTGCCAAATTCATCACCCAATTCGCTGGCGCGTTTTTGTGCCGCCAGCATGGCTTTCACAAATGCTTCCTTCACATGATCCTCTGCCATGGAAGTGAGCGCTGCATAGGTTGTGCCGCCTTTGGAGGTGACACGCTGACGCAAGACTTCAGGCGACTCTGTGGACTGGCGTGCCAAATGGGTCGCGCCACCAAAAGTAGCCTTTGCCAAGTGATACGCCTGCTCTGGCGCCAAGCCCATTTTGACGCCAGCTTCAGTCATGGCTTCTAGAAAATAAAACACATAAGCTGGGCCAGAACCCGACAAAGCTGTGACGGCATCTAAATCAGATTCTTGTTTCACCCACAGCCATTCGCCGGTGCTTTGCAAAATTTGTTCAACCAAGTTTTTGTCTTGTGCTGAAACACCGACGCGTGCGAACAAGCCAGTGATGCCCTGACCTACCAATGCGGGCGTGTTGGGCATCGAGCGCACCACGCGATCGGTTTTTAACCAGCGTGCAATGCTGTCACTTCGAATGCCCGCCGCCACCGACACATGCAAAGCATGGGCTGTGAAGGCAGACACAGGTAAAGCCGCTTCTTTGAAGACCTGTGGCTTGACAGCCCAAATGACCAAATCAACATGAGACAAAGCGGCAGAGGACTCAGATGCATTGGCAATGACACTCACACCCCATTCTGTTGTCAGTTTTGCCGCCGTTTCTGCAAAGGGCTCAATCACGAGAACTTGCTGTGGCGCAAGGCCTTGCCTGATCAAACCGCCCAAAATAGCACTCGCCATGTTGCCGCCCCCAATAAAGGCGAGGCGCGCTTGTTTGAAGTCAGTGATTGCCAAAGAAGTCATTAAATTTCTCGCAGAATGTGATGCGCTTAAAAGGGGCCCTATGAGGATCCTAAGTGATCCCGATGTCAATCATAGGGGCCCATTTTGAAGTATGGCGCCCAACATGTGTATTGTCTCTTTTTCAGAAGGCGTCTATCGGTTAACCTTGAGGCCATGAAGTACATCCTCGCACTTGATCAAGGCACCACCAGCTCAAGGGCGGTGCTTTTCAACCGCGATGGCCGCCCCGTTGCCGCGGCTCAACAAGAATTCACGCAGCACTTTCCCAAGCCTGGCTGGGTCGAGCACGATGCGTTGGAAATCTGGCAAACGCAAAAAAAGGTCATGCAAGACGTGTTGCAAAAAGCGGCCATCTCTGCGTCTCAAATTAAGGGCATTGGCATTACCAACCAACGCGAAACGACGGTGCTCTGGGATCGGCGCACGGGTCAACCGATAGCACCGGCCATTGTTTGGCAAGACCGCAGAACCGCGGCTTTTTGCGATCAATTGAAGCGGCTGAGCGCATCCCAAACAGCTCAACGCATTCAACACAAAACAGGCCTGGTATTGGATGCCTATTTTTCCGCCACCAAAATTGCATGGTTGCTTGACCATGTGCAAGGCGCAAGGCGCAATGCCGAATTGGGTCACTTGGCGTTTGGCACCATCGACACATGGCTGATATGGCAACTCACAGGCGGCCGCGTGCATGCCACCGATCCAAGCAATGCCTCGCGCACCTTGCTGTTCAATCTGCACACGCAAGCGTGGGACCCAGCGCTTTTAAAACTGTTCAACATCCCAGCGTCATTGTTGCCCAATGTGGTGCCTAGCAGTGGTTTGTTGGCCGAAACAGAACCGCACTTGCTGGGCATGGCTGTGCCCATTGCGGGGCTGGCAGGCGACCAGCAAGCCGCTACTTTTGGCCAAGCGTGTTTTGCACCAGGCATGGCCAAGAACACCTATGGCACGGGCTGCTTCATGCTCATGAACACCGGCAATGTACCTATGCCCAGCCGCAATCAATTGCTCACCACCGTGGCATGGCAAGGGCCGCACGCCCGAGTCGCCAATAAGCCTCAAAAAGGTTCAAGTCTTGCCACGGCTTACGCCCTTGAAGGCTCGGTGTTCATGGGGGGTGCCACGGTGCAATGGCTGCGCGATGGTTTGCAAATCATTCAAAAGGCAAGTGATGTGGAAGCCCTGGCGGCAAGCGTAGAAGATACCGGCGATGTTTATTTGGTGCCAGCGTTTGCAGGTTTGGGCGCGCCCGATTGGGACGGTCAAGCCAGGGGGACTTTGATTGGCATGACGCGTGGCACCTCGCGTGCGCACATTGCCCGTGCTGCCCTAGAGGCCATTGCGTGGCAAGTTGCAGATGTGTTTCAGGCCATGTCCAAGGACAGTGGCTTGGCCTTGAAAGAATTGCGTGTCGATGGGGGTGCCAGTCAAAATAATCTGCTCATGCAAATGCAAGCCAATGCACTGGGTGTATCTGTATTGCGTTCAAGCATTACGGAAACCACCGCTTTAGGTGCCGCTTATTTGGCGGGCTTGGCCACTGGTTTTTGGTCGGGCGCAGAGGAAATCACGGCGCAATGGGCGGTTGATCAGACGTTTGAGCCCCAAGTGAAATCTGCTGTGAGGCAAGCCGGCCAGGCTCGATGGCGTGAAGCTGTGAATCGGTCCCGTGCGTGGGCCAAAGAATAAAAATTGATGACCCCCTTGTTGACTGACAGAGCGCAGTTGCTTGCGCGACTTGCGAATATCGAAGAGTTTGACTTGGCCATCATTGGTGGCGGCGCAACGGGTCTGGGTGTGGCAGTTGATGCGGCCATGCGGGGGTTGAAAGTTGTCCTGGTAGAAGCGCACGACTTTGCCAAAGGCACCTCCTCCCGCTCCACCAAATTGGTCCATGGTGGCGTAAGGTATTTGGCGCAAGGCCATTGGCCTTTGGTGTGGGAAGCGCTGCGTGAACGGCAGCGCTTGTTAAAGAACGCACCTCACCTGGTGCACGCCATGCCGTTTGTCATGCCGGCCTATCGCCGCATTGACCAATGGTTTTACGGCCTGGGTTTGAAGCTGTATGACTTGTTGGCGGGAAGTGCAGGTTTGGGGCCGACCCAATTTTTAAATCGTCAAAAAACATTGCTGACCTTGCCGGGTGTCAAGGTCACTCATCTGGTGGGGGGCGTTCAATATTGGGATGGTCAGTTTGATGATGCTCGTCTAGCGCTGGTATTGGCCCGAACCGCCGCTTCGCATGGCGCTCTGCTGCTCAATCACATGCCCGTGGTGGGTTTGAGCACCGAACATGGTACCGGCCGCGTCTTGGGCTTAAATTGCACAGATCAAGAGACGGACACGCCTTACAGCCTGAAAGCAAGGTGCGTGGTCAACGCCACGGGTGTTTGGGTGGATCAAATAGAAGCCATGACGCAGACTCAAGTTGGCCATGTAGCGGAAGACAAAGTGCTGCATACAGTGCGGCCCAGTCAGGGCGTGCACTTGGTGGTGGACGCCTCATTTTGGCCCGGCAAATCTGCCCTTCTGGTGCCCCACACCCAAGATGGCCGTGTGTTGTTTGCAGTGCCATGGCAGGGCAAGGTTTTGTTGGGTACCACCGACACCCCCAGGTTGGTCGTGGATTGGGAACCCCAAGCTCTTGAATCCGAAATTGATCAAATTTTGGCAGAAGCAGCCCAATATTTGGTCAAAGCGCCACAGCGAAGCGATGTGACCAGTGTGTGGGCTGGGCTCAGGCCTTTGGCGCAGTCAGATCAACGACCACAACAGCAAGGGGCCACCCAAAATGTGAGCCGCGAGCACACCGTGAGGGTCTTTTCGAACGGCATGGTCAGTGTCTCGGGGGGCAAATGGACCACCTACAGGGCCATGGCCGCCGATGTGATGCAGTCGATACGTCGGGCTCAGTTGTTGTCGCTGACATCGGACGACATCACTTCTCATCAGCCCCTCTGGGGGGCGCAGGACGTGAGTGCCATCGATGATAGTGACCCCTACCGACCTTATGGCACCGATGCCGCTCAAATTAGACAGCTGCCGGGTGCAGAAAACTGGCTCAGTCCCCAATTGAATGAGGCAATGGTCCGATTTGCGGCCCGCTATGAATATGCCCGGACCGTTGAGGATGTTCTGGCCCGTCGTAACCGCCTGCTCTTTTTGGATGCGGCGGCGGCCTTGGTTGCGGCCCCCCAGGTGGCGTCCATTTTGGCTTCTGAAACGGGGGTGTCACCGCAGTTGGCAGAATTTGAATTGTTGGCCAAAGGCTATCTTTTATAGGTTCTTTTGAATAAAAAGGGCGAATTTCTGGCTTTCAGACCCTCAAAAGTGTTGACACAGCACCAAAATGTTGTAACAATCGCGGGCTTCGCTTCTAAAAAAGCGGAGTTATCTACCCAAACAAAAGCACGGCGAGTGGTTCGCGGTGTGGATGACGGGTCCAAGACTGATCTTGGTGTTTCTGGTACTCAAGCTTGAAGCCATTGGCTAAAAAGTTCTGAATGCGGGGGATGCACAAGGTGCAAGTTGGGAAATATTGAAATGATTCAGACAGAAACTCGGTTGGATGTTGCCGACAACACCGGCGCTAAGTCCGTCCTTTGCATCAAGGTGCTAGGTGGCTCAAAGCGTCGTTACGCAAGTGTTGGCGACATTATCAAAGTGAGCATCAAAGAAGCTGCGCCCCGTGGCCGCGTCAAAAAAGGCGAGGTTTACAGTGCTGTGGTCGTTCG
>CANKBG010000009.1 GCA_947479935.1 Comamonadaceae bacterium | reverse complement strand
GGTTCGATTGCGGATGATTCTGCCACCTACGGTGCCGCTTCATTTTATTGTGATGGCAAGTTAGTCCCTAGGGGCACGGCAGGCAGGTTACCTTGGACTCAAGACTTAAGTTTGCAAGCCATGTATGCGCCTGCAAGTGTTAAAAACTTAACTGTCTCCGCTGACTTGTTCAATGTGTTTAACAAACGCGCCGTTGGCGTCATTAACGAGTCCGGTGAACTGGATGGTATCGGTATGGCAAATCCTGACTATGCGCGGCCCTATATGAGCGGATTGCAAAGACCGCGTTCTTTGAGAATTAGTACTGTTTACAAATTTTAATTAAGTTAACTGTCAATCAAAGCTGCAAAGGTCACCCTGAACAGGGTGACCTTTTTTTCGTCTGCTACAATCAAAGTCTAGGAGCGGTGGATGAGTGGTTTAAGTCGCACGCCTGGAAAGCGTGTGTGGGTTTATCCCCACCGCGGGTTCGAATCCCGCCTGCTCCGCCAAGTATTTTGATGAGTTTAAATTCTTAGCCTCGATTGTTCGGGGCTTTTTTGTTTGTGGCCACCCCCTAAATGAACATCTTTAGCAGCCCCCTTTTCCTCATCCCCGGCTACCGGCGGATGTGGCTGTCTATTCTCTTGAGCAACTTAGGTGGCCAAATTACCATGTTGGCTCTGCCCCTCACCGCCGTTTTCCTGCTCGACGCATCCCCCACCCAAATGGGTCTCCTGACTGCCATGGAAATTGCACCCTTTGTGTTGCTATCTCTCCCCGGCGGGGTATTGATTGACCGCATGCAAAAACTGCCCCTTTACATTGCAGGGGAAATTTTCATGGGTTGCGTTTTACTGCTCATCCCCTTGGCATGGGCCTTCAATGTCTTGACAATGCAACTCATGTACGTGGTGAGCTTCGCCTTAGGCACCGTTTACACCATTGCTGGATCAGCTTCCCAAATTGTGCTCACTCAATTGGTCGGCCGCGACAAGCTGGTTCAGGCCTATTCACAAAACGCTATTGCCGGTTCATTGGCTGAAGTGCTTGGTCCCGGAATGGCGGGCATCTTAATTCGAGTCTTCAGTGCGCCTGTTGCGTTGGTCATGGATGCTTTTTTGCTGATTGGGTCTGTGGTGATGCTCAAAGGCATCACAATTCACGAAGAAGTCCCTCCGCGTTCTACCTGGAAAGATCGATCTTTTAAAGAAGACTTGATGAAAGGACTGAACTTTGTTCGGTCTCAAAAGATGTTGTTAGAAATGGCCGCCACTGTCGGTGCGTGGCAGTTCTTTGCGCAATTGGCTTTAACCGTTCAAATTATTTTTGCAGTGAAAGACTTGAAGTTGGACGAAACTTTGGTCTCGCTGAGTTTCGTCGCACTGGGCGTTGGGTCAGTTTTGGGCGGTATGGCAGGCCCCAAACTTTCTAAAAAAATCGGACCTGGACCTGCGCTTGTTTTGGGCATTGCCATCACCTCTGTGGGATGGCTCAGTCTTTTAATCTTGGAAGGCTATTTGCCCAGCATCGTTTTATTTTCTTGGATGCTAATTTGCTTTAGCTGGGGTGCAACTTTGCTGTTTGTGAATTTCCTGTCCTTAAGACAAGCTTTCACGCCCACCGATTTATTGGGACGAATGACCACCACCATGCGCTGGCTTATTTTGTTGCCAGCAGGCCCTGGCGCCATTTTGGGGGGGTGGATGGCAGAACACTGGGGAATGCGAAGCTCCCTGTTGAGTGCGGGGGTTGGAACACTTCTAGTGGCTGTTGTAGCTTACCTCAGGCCCCATTTAAAAACCTTGAAGCAGCTGCCTGAGGTTAAGTAGCCAATAGCCTAAAGAACGGCAGCTTCCTGCATCTTAGGAATCGCAGCCAGCAAGGTTTGCGTATATCCATGGGATGGGTGGCTGTAAATTTCAGCCGCATTGCCCTGCTCCACCACGTGTCCTTGTTGCATGACTAACAAAGTGTCAGACATGTACCTCACCACTTCAAGGTCGTGCGAAATGAACAAATAGCTTAACCCCAATTCTTTTTGCAAATCTTTGAGTAAATTGAGGACTTGAGCCTGGACTGAAACATCTAAGGCTGAAACGGCTTCATCAAGCACCACCACCTCAGGCGACAAACTGAGTGACCGTGCAATAGCGATGCGTTGACGTTGACCACCAGAGAATTCAAAGGGATAGCGTCTTAAAGCCGAAGCGGGCATGCCCACTTGGTCTAACAACGACAAGGATCGCTTTTCCCAATCGGCTTGCCCCGATCCAATGCCGTGAAGTTGCAAAGGCTCACTCAAAATTTCTCCAACCGTGAAACGGGGGTTCAAAGAAGCGTAAGGATTTTGGAAAACAATTTGCAATCGTCTTTTGTAGGCTGCAAATTCAGCATTCGACATGTTGAGCAAATTCTTGCCGTCAAACAATACCTTGCCAGCAGTGGCTTCGTGCAAGCGCAACAAACACAGTCCTACGGTGGTTTTCCCAGAACCCGACTCGC
Source organism: Comamonadaceae bacterium (assembly GCA_947479935.1). GTDB lineage: Bacteria > Pseudomonadota > Gammaproteobacteria > Burkholderiales > Burkholderiaceae_C > Limnohabitans_A. The sequence continues at coordinate 80,909 of CANKBG010000009.1, read as the reverse complement.
CCACCAAACCCACCGTTTGCCCTCGGATCAATTGAAAACTGACGTTTTCAACAGCCACAAAATCATCATTTTTAAACCACGGCCCTGATCTTTTAAAAACCTTGCGCAAGTTTTGCACTTCAAGTAAAGGTGCCTCGTCAGATTTCAACAATGCATCTGAACTCGCATTGGGTGATCTCTGTTTTGCATCATCTGTATGTCCCGACTCAGCAGGATCTGGCTGGACTTCTGAATTGGCAGTCATCCAGTCATCAATGGTGAGCAAGCGTTTGCCTTGTCTTTCAACACTGGGTCTACAACTCAACAGTGCCTTGGTATAAGCATCTTGTGGATTTGCAAAAAGTGACCTGACAGGGCCGGCTTCCCTCACAGTGCCTTTGCGCATCACCACAGCATGGTCTGCGACTTCGCTGACCAAACCTAAGTCGTGAGTGATAAACAACATGGCCATTCTTCGGCGCTCACGCAACTCGGCCAACAGCAACAAAATTTGACGTTGCACCGTGACGTCCAAGGCCGTGGTGGGTTCATCTGCAATAAGCAATTCAGGTTCACATGCAAGGGCCATGGCAATCATGGCACGCTGCTGTTGACCACCCGATAACTCATGGGGATAAGCGTTGACCCTTTTTTGGGGTTCAGGAATACCAACTTCTTGAAGCAAATCGCAAGCACGGGCTTTTGCATCCTTGCTCGATGCTCTCTGATGAATTTGAAGCATTTCAGCCAATTGAAATCCAACCGTGTACACAGGGTTCAGAGATGTCATTGGGTCTTGAAATATCATGGCAATGCGTGAGCCGCGTATGAGTTGCCAATCTGATCGTTTCAGGCTCAACAAAGAACGTCCGTCATACTCAATTTTGGAATGAATCGCGACTCTTGCATTTTGGACGGGCAAAAGTCCCATGATGGCCAAAGCACTCACTGATTTACCACTGCCAGACTCGCCGACCAGTGCCACGGTGCGCTCACGAGGAATGACAAAGGAAACTTCTTCCACAGCGCGAAAAGGCATTTTAGAAGCGCTGATGAAATCCACAGTTAAGTTTTTCACCTCTAACAAGTTGTCGGAGATGTTGGCAATGGGGGGTGGATATCGACGTGTAGCCATGTTTGTAAATGATTGGAAAGGGTTGGCTTAGTGAATCACTTTGGGGTCCAACGCATCGCGCAGGGAATCCGTCAACAAGGAGAGTCCGGTGACAAAAATAGACATGGCGATCGTTGCGGACAGTAACTGCCACCATTGCCCCACCAGTAAATCATTTTGTGCTTCCGTGAGCATGGTGCCCCAAGAAACTCCGTCCACAGGCACACCGAATCCTAAAAAAGACAAAATCACTTCAGCCTTGATACAAGAAACCGTTAGCAATGAAAACTGAACCAAAATCACATGACTCACATTGGGCAAAATGTGAACAAACATGCGTCTGTTATTGGAAGCACCAATCGCATCGGCCGCTCTGACATATTCGCGGTGGCGGTGTTTCAAATACTCGCCTCGCATTAAGCGATAGGTGCCAGTCCAGCCAGTGGTTCCCAAGATCAGCACCACTGCCAATGTTCCCTTGGTATTTAGAACAGCCGCAATGGCCAAGATGAGCAAAATGCCTGGAATCGAATGAAAAACGTTGTAAAGCCAATTGCTCAAGTCATCTACCAAGCCGCCATACCAACCCGATACAGCGCCCAAAGCAGCCCCCAAGAGGGTTGCCATGAAAGCGGCTGCCAAACCTACCAAAATGCTGGTTTCAGCACCCTTGATTGTTTTGGAAAGCACGTCACGACCCCACTTGTCTGCACCCATGGGCAGGTGCGTTGCCAAAGCGTTGACTTTCTCGCCCGCAGGTTTGACGGCCTTTTGAGCCAACTCCCATTGGGCTGCAATAGGATCGACAACATCGGTGGGAGTTGGTTCATAAAGCACCACTTCCGGTAAAGCAGTGGATGTGCCAAGGTTTTGCAAATCGCTCTTGGCCCATGAAGGTGGTGCATGGCCAATGGCCACTTCTTTTTCCCAATCGCCTGCCAAGTTGGTCGTGAGTGTGGCGAACACCAAGGCCAGACTTAGAACAACAGTGATACCGCTCCAAACCCCAACACGGTCTGATTTAAATCGACGCCAAGCAAGTGCCCAGGCACCTTCGCTCACGGTTATGTCAGCGGGCATGCTGGAGGGGGTGGATGTATTGAATGGCATCTTCTGAGATCTCAAATTTAATTCACTTCAACGCAACTGGACGCGCGGATCTGTGAGGCGGTACAACACATCACCGATCAAATTAAAAATCATGGTGGCAATGGCGACATACACGGTGACCGCCTTGATCACAGGAAAATCGCTGCGCTCAACTGCCAAAATAATTTCGCGTCCCACGCCGGGAATACCAAAGAATCGTTCTAACAAAAAGGCGCCGAGCAAAAGCCCAGGTAAATTGGAGATAACAAACGTAATGACAGGAATGAGTGCGTTTCGCAAAACATGCACAAACATCACACGGGGTTCAGAAAGACCTTTGGCCCGGGCTGTTCTGACATAGTCTTGATCCACTTCGTCTAAAACAAAGCTTCTAAACAAACGCGTATTGGGAGCAATGCTGACCAATAAACCTAGCAATATAGGCAAGGGGGCATAGGTGCTGATGTTTTTCCAATAGTCGTCGCTCCAGCCTTGCACTGGAAACCAGCCCAATCGGTAGGCCAGCACGTATTGGCCCAAAATAATAAAGACCAAAATACTCACTGACATGAACGCGGTGAACACCAGCATGGTGCTTCTGTCGATGGAAGACCCCCTCACCCACGCCAATCCCACGGCCAACACCAAAGCAATCACCGTTTCAATGATGAGCAGAGGCGCCATTAATGTGAGAGAAGCAGGTAGTCGCGTGGCAAAAATATCGGCCACAGACTCGCTGGTAGTCCAACTGTTGCCAAAATTAAAGGTGGCAACTTGTTTTACAAAGATCCAAAGCTGGATTGTCAGGGGCTGATCAAGCCCAAGCTCAGCGCGAATGCTGTCAATTTGTTCTTGATTGGAAAACAAACCTGCCAACACATAGGCAGGGTCTCCACCAATCCAGTTGAAGAGAAAAAACACCAACAAAATAACGCCCGCCAATGTAGGAATCATTTGCCATAAACGTCGAAGGATATAGGCACTCATGCTTGAATCCTTTTAGGGTTTTTGAATGTCATAGTAAATCCAGTCACCCAAAATGAGCGGGTGCTTGCGATAACCTTCAAGTCGTTGATGACTGAGGCGAGTTGCAATGGCCGTTGAACTTAAACCCAACACGCCATTCACCTCCATCAAGCGGTACATGTTGTGTAAGACTCGGGTACGATCCGGGCCATCGGGCAAACGTTTAAGTTGTTCAAAATACTCATCGTATTCCGCGCTTTCAAAACAAGCGTAGTTATTTTGCCCAATGGTTTTTGAATACAACAACTTCATGACAAATTCTGCTTCGGATGACCGCGTCCATCCCAATGCCCACGAAGGAATGGCGCATTGCTTTCCTTGCTTCAACATTTCTGGAAACTTATCTTTCTTCACTTTGAGCCTGATGCCCAATCGATCCATTGATTTTTTCCACAACTCATCTCTCTCTCGATCGATGGAGGAGGTGGAAGAGTAGATGGTGAAAATCAGTGGCTTTCCATCGGGATGACTGCGATAACCTTTGGCATCTTTTTTGTAGCCAAACTGATCCAGTAAAGCATTGGCCGATAGAGGGCTGAACTTCACGATGCTTTTGTAGTTGGGATCGTGGCCGGCAATCACGGGGGAAACCATTTGCTGCGCTTTGATGGCTTGGCCTTTTCGAATCACTCTGATTTCTTCGTCAACGTCAAAGCCCATGATGATGGCGCGTCGAAGTGCAATTTTTTCAGGTGTATACCCGCCAATGACTGGGTCTTTCAAATTGAAAAACTGATATCGAATGTCGGGCTCAACGCTTCGGTACATGTTGACACCTTGAGCCAACCAGGTGGATTGCAAATCATTTTTGGGCGTCAGTGCCTTTTCAATGAAAGATGGTGGAACAGCCACTGCATCAATTTCTTTGCCACTGAATGCCAACCACATTGATTGAGGCTCTTCAATGATGCTCACTTCAACGCGCCCAATTTGAGGCATTTTGCGACCTTGCATTTGATTGGCAATGCGCAGTTCGACGAGATTGTTGGCAGGCGGCTGAAAGTCCCACGTAAAACCTGGAAATTCTGGATTGGCTTTTAAAATAATTTTGGAGCCACGGACCCATTTTTCAAGAATAAACGGACCCGTTCCAATTGGATTGGCCATGGCACCTTCAAACCCATATTTCTCAATCACTTCGCGTGCCATGGCAGCTGCAAAAGGATTGATTAAAAGACTTAAAAAATTTCGATCAGGTTGTACAAGTCGAATTACCAAGGTGTAACGGTCCGTTGCATAAATACCGGGGTGTTTTTGGTCGTAATCAAATGTGCCACTGGCCACCGCTTTTTTGCGTGCATCGGCAAAGCCAAAGATTTTGTCATCGAAGTCAGAGACTTGGGGGCTTCGATTTTTAGGATCAGCGTGTCTGAGGAGTGTGTAAACAAAATCATGGGCTGTCATTTCGCGTCTTTGGCCCTTGAAGGCATCATCAGGCGTAAAAAACAAACCTTTCTTCACTTTGAAGGTATACGTTTTGCCTTCATCGGACAAGACTGGCATGGCTTCAGCCGCGTCAGGTACCAGCTGCGTTGGCATGGCCATCCAGTCATAAGTTAGCAAGGGCTGAAATATGGCTGCATTGATGGTGTTGGAATAAAGGTCGTTGACTCGAACAGGGTCAAAGCCAGTTTCAGGGGTGGGAAAGGCCACCCTCAAAACTTTTTGAGGGTCGGCGGGGTTGGCCTTGGGGTTAGGGCCTGAACTGGCCCAGGCATTCGGCAGACCTGCAAAAAGAGCAGAAAGCAGCACCGCGCTAAGCAAGGATCTCTTCATCATTTCTGTCTGTCTTCATAATGAAACATGTTAATTCTTTCAACCCTGAAGAATAATCTAATTCGCACCCAATCAAGTCAATTCTTCTAATTGAAAAGTTATTTTGAGATATTGAATCAAGACTAAGGTAAACCCTAAAAGCTTTACCCCAACGAGACTGAAATTAAACCGTATTTGCATTTGAGCTAACTCAGCAAGGGTATGGTCTATGTGGTTCATCGCTTGTTCGGTGCGCAAACTTAGAAGGTCTTGATTTACAAAAAGAAAAAACCCCGGCTCGAGCGGGGCTGGAATGTTGAGACGGAAGTCTCAACAGATATTTATCATGCGCAAAAATTAACGAACCACAGCCAGTTTTTCTTGCTTACCGCCTTTGTAGGTGTACAAAGTCAGAGCGCCATTTTTGATGTCGCCTTTTTCGTCAAATGCAATCGTACCTGTCACACCTTTGTAGTTAGTGGCTTTCAAAGCAGGCAAGTATTTAGCAGGATCTGAAGAGCCAGCTGTCACCATGGCTTGAGCCATCAATTTGACAGCGTCATAAACGTAAGGAGCGTAAACCTGCACATCGGCATTGAACTTGGCTTTAAAGTCTGCACGGAATTTTTCCATGCCCGCTTTTTGCTCACCCTCAACACCACCGGCTTCAGCGCAGAACACGTTTTCATCCATCATGCCTTCAGCCGCCAATTTGGGTAATTCACCAGTACAAATACCATCACCGCCCATGAACTTGGCATTCAGTCCAAGTTGCTTCATTTGCTTTAGCATAGGGCCAGCAACAGCATCCATACCACCAAAAAAGACGATGTCAGGCTTTTTGCCTTTGAGCGTGGTAAGGATGGCATTGAAGTCAGATGATTTGTCTGTGGTGAATTCGTGGCCAACCAAATTGCCACCAGCAGCTTTGACTGCTTTTTCGAATTCTTCAGCCACGCCTTGACCGTAAGCGGTACGGTCATCAATCACAGCAATGCTCTTGCCCTTCAAGGTTTCAACTGCGTACTTGCCCAATGTGCCACCCAAGTGCACGTCGTCAGCGACCACGCGAAATGCGCCTGCATAGCCCTGGCGTGTGTATTTAGGATTGGTGGCAGAGGGGGAAATTTGAGGAATGCCTGCGGCGTTGTACAACTGTGACGCAGGAATCGTGGTGCCAGAGTTTAAGTGACCAATCACGCCTTGAACTTTGGCGTCAACTAATTTTTGGGCAGCCGCTGTTCCTTGTTTTGGATCGGCAGCGTCGTCTTCGGCCAACAATTCAAACTTAACGGCCTTGTCACCAATTTTGATGCCAGCAGCGTTCAGTTCTTCAATCGCCATTTTGGCGCCATTCTCGTTGTCTTTACCCAAGTGGGCAATGGCGCCACTGGTAGGGCCGACGTGACCGATTTTAATGACTTGCGCGTCATTGCCACCTTTTTTGCCGCAAGCGACGATTGTCAATGCAACAGCGGCCACAGCCACAGCAGTCAAAGGGAACTTAAGAGAAAACAATTTCATGAAGAGCTCCGAGATTAATAGGGTTTGCTTCAATCAAGCAAGTTGCAACGATAACGCAAAAAAGCCCTTGGTTAAAGTAGCCTTTTACGGGTGAAGGATGAATATTTGAAAAAAATCCATCGGCTTAAGTCAAATTTAACCTGTCTATTGACCCGAAGTGGCTGAATTGACTGAAGCCAAATCGAATCGATTGATATTGAACCCCAACTGGGTGTATTGTTTCCATCGCTGCCTGGCACTGGTTTTATCTCGGTCCTCTGGGCCAACGACTTCAATCAGTCTAGAAACCCCTTCAAAATCAGACGGCGGCACATCGTTCAAATTAAGGTGCACATCAAGTTGGGATAGCCCCATCAGCACAGCCCAATCTGTGGAAAAAATGATACTCGAATGCTGCAGCATTTCCATGGAATCCGAGGCTGCGCAATGCGTGACGAAATCAGAGGGATTTAAATTCCATAAGGATTGATTCAATAAGTCAGATATTTCAACATTGGCCAAAACACCTACTTTCTTGCCTTGGCCACTGGCTTTTCGCAGCAGACGACAAACGTATGACCATTTGTCGGGCGCATTGAAGTGGAAGTCGACTTGCGTCATGAATGCATCAGAGAGGTTTTTATTTTTGCTGCGCCAACAAATAGTGCAATAGCAAGCCCACGGGTCTACCCGTTGCGCCCTTGGCTGCGCCGCCCTTCCAGGCCGTACCGGCTATGTCCAAGTGCGCCCAAGCATATTTTTCTGCAAAACGATGCAGAAATTTGGCCGCCGTGATGGCCCCGCCGGCCCGTCCGCCCACATTTGCAACGTCCGCAAAATTACTTTTCAAAGTGTCAGCATATTCATCGTCAAGTGGCATTCTCCAGCAGAGGTCCATGGCCTCCTCACCTGCATTTTGAAGACCCTGTGCCAATGAGTCCTCATTAGAAAACATACCGGTCCGAATAGCGCCCAACGCAATCACGCAAGCACCTGTGAGGGTGGCAATGTCAATGACCGCTTTGGGTTTAAACCTTTCTGCATAGGTCAGTGCATCACACAAAATGAGCCGCCCTTCTGCATCTGTGTTCAAAATTTCAATGGTTTGTCCACTCATGCTGGTCACGACATCGCCCGGCTTCACGGCCAATCCGTCAGGCATGTTTTCACAAGCTGGGATTAAACCAACCACATTGATTTTGGGTTTCAATAAGCTCAGGGATTTAAAAACACCCAACACACTGGCCGCACCGCTCATGTCAAACTTCATTTCATCCATTTCGGATGCAGGCTTGATCGAAATGCCGCCCGTGTCAAACGTAATGCCTTTGCCAACCAACACGGTTGGTGCTTCTGTTTTAGACGCGCCTTGGTATTTCAAAACGATGAAGCGCAAGGGCTCGGCAGAACCCTGGGCCACAGACATGAAGGAACCCATGCCCAATTTGGCCACTTCTTTGGGGCCTAAAACCTCGCATGAAATGCCAGCAAATTTTGATAGCGACAGTGCTGCCTTACCCAAGAGGGTGGGAGTTGCGTAATTAGCGGGCCGATTGGCCCATTCTTTGGCAAATTCAATGCCCTGGACCATGGCAACCGATGCGCTGAAAGCGTCTTTCAATTTGGCATTGAGGGCCTCTACACCCACCAGAACCTTCAACAGTTTTCGTTCTGTCAGTTTTGATTTTGTAGCACCATAGACATAAGTGCCATCCGCCACAGCTGAAATTGCAGCCTGAAGATGCTGCGGGCTAGAGGGACCAGCAAAAACCACCGCAATTTTGGCGGTGGCAGCCGACTTAAGGCTTGGCATCACGCCCGTCAGCGCTGATTTGACGTCTGAGGGTTGAGATTCCCCTAAGCCCAAAAGGATAATCTTCGAGGCAACCACACCTGAAACGGCATAGGCATGAAGTGATTTTCCGGCCTTCGAGGAAAAGTCTTTGGCCTTTAGCGCCTTGCCTATCAACAAGGATAACGGGTCCTTTCCAGCTTGAAAATGGTCAGAAATAAGGACAATCAGGGTGTCCGTAGAGGTTTTGGCTGCAGAAGCCAAGGAAAGTGTTTTTAATTCAAAGTTCATAATTGAGGTTTTCCAGAGCAACAATGTTATTCCATTCTTCCATACGAAAAGACTTGGCCCGAAGTTTTGGTGCCACCGTTGTGGTTTTGGCCACAATCGTGATGACCATCATTTTGATCCGAACTTTGGGGCAAGCCACCCGTGGGTCTGTCAACCCCTCAGAGGTGATGCTTGTCATGGGTCTAACAGTGATTGGCCATCTGACCACTATTTTGACACTGAGTTTGTTCATTGCCGTGGTATCGACATTATCTCGGATGTATGCCGACAGCGAAATGGTCATTTGGTTCTCAAGTGGCAGGGGCCTGTTCGCCTTTTCAAAACCCCTGTTTAGATTTGCTTGGCCACTCCTTTTAGGCATTGCTTTTTTGGCACTTTTTGTTTGGCCTTGGAGTAACAAACAAATTCAAGACCTGAGAGACAGGTATGAACAACGCAATGACATCGAACGAGTAGCGCCAGGGCAATTTCAGGAGTCTGCTGGTGGCAAGCGTGTTTTTTTCATCGACAAAGACAGCCCTAACAACACAATGGGTCGCCATGTCTTTGTGTCAAGTTTAGAGGGCGTCATTGAAACAGTGACAACAGCGCAGCAAGGGCAAATTGAAATTCATCAAGGTGAACGTTTCTTAAGCCTACAGCGTGGTCAGCAAATGCTGCGCAACCATGAAACGGGCGACGTCCGCATCACGGAATTTAAAGACTATCAATTGCTGATAGATCCCAACTCCAAAATTGCAGCCAGTGACATTCAAAGCCGAATGGTCAGCACCTTAGGCTTAATCAAAGAACCCACCGCCGTTAATTTGGGTGAATTGTCTTGGCGAATCGGGCTTCCTCTGGCGGCATTCAATCTTTTGATCATGGGCTTGGCCGTGGCCAGCGTCAATCCGAGGGTTGGAAAAAGTTATCATTTGGCAGTTGCCTTATTTTGTTTTGTGGGCTACTACAACATGGTCAATGTAGGACAAAACTGGATTGCTTCCGGTCGAACCACTATGCCCACATTCATGCTAAGCCTGCATGGAGGGGCCTTTGTCCTCGCATTGTCTTGGCTGTTAATCCGTCATTTTAATTTGTCTTGGCGCAATCTTTGGTCGATGCCTCAAAGATCCGCTTTCGAAGTCAAGGTATGAAAACAATTCGCCGTTTGATTCATGGAGAAATACTCAGAGCTGTGACATTTGTGGCGCTTGGTTTCTTAGCGTTGTTTGTATTTTTTGATTTGGTCGATCAACTTCAGGCTCTCAGTAAAAATAAATTTCAAGGCTATCAGTTGCAACACGCTTTGATGTATGTGGGCTTACTCATGCCCAGTCATCTGTATGAGCTAATTCCAATCTCTGTGTTAATCGGCTCTATTTTTGTGATGGCACGTTTTGCTCAAAGTTCAGAATTCACCATTCTCAGAACTGGCGGCTTAGGGCCATGGCGTGCATTGCAGACATTGTTTCAATTAGGATTGATTTTTGTTCTGGTCACTTTTATTTTTGGTGACTACATTTCCCCATGGTCTGACAAACAAGCCCAGCTTTTAAAAGCACACTATCAAGGCCAAATTACGGTAGGGCAAACCGGCGCTTGGCTTCGTGAAAAACAAACTCATTCACAATTTGCTGTGAATGTTCGATCGATGAGCAGCGAAGGCCATCCAGAAAACATTCGGATTCATGAATTCGACAATGAAGGCCGGCTCAAGTCCATCACCTTGTCGCCTTCTGCACAATTTAAAAGTGATGGAACTTGGCACTTAAAACCAGTTGATCGACGTTTATTTCACGTCAAAGAAGCCAGCGACTCTCGAATTGAGATTTTAAATTTACCTGAATGGTCCTGGAAAACCGACATCACCGCAGAAATGATTGGTGCGGCGCTCCTTAGCCCTGATCGAATGAAGACCATTGATTTATTTCAATACATGCGGCACTTGGCTGCCAATGGACAAAATGCCCAGCGCTATGAGATTGAGTTTTGGCGTAAAGTTTTTTACCCTTTAAGTTGCTGGGTCATGCTCACACTTGCGTTGCCTTTTGCATATTTGCATTTTCGGTCCGGCAACATTGCAGGCTATGTGTTCGGCGGTGTCATGGCCGGTATCAGTTTTTACTTGCTCAACAATGTCTTTGGCTTTATGGGCAATCTTCAAAATTGGCAACCTTGGCTTACTGCCGCAGCCCCGGCCATCATTTACAGCATGGTCTCCTTGACCACATTTGGTTGGCTGGTTTTAAGGCAGTAAAGCAATCTTTCCCATTCAATGAACAACACCCCATCTTCCAGCGGCATCATTTTGTTTGCGCATGGCTCACGTGATGCCTTATGGAGACGGCCGATTGAAGCCGTGGCTGAACGAACACGCAACCTGTCACCGGGCGTGTGGGTCATGTGTGCGTATTTGGAGCTCACAGAGCCCGACTTGCCCACCACAGTTCAACACATGATGGAAAAAGGCGTCAACAAAATCAGCGTTATTCCAATGTTTTTAGGCGTCGGTAAACACGCCAGAGAAGACCTGCCACTTTTAATTCAACAACTGAAATTTACTTACCCTACAGTGGTTTTCAATTTGCAAAAAGCCATCGGCGAAGAACCCGACCTGACACATGCGATGGCGGAAATCGCCCTTCGCTCATTGAATTAAAAAATCGACAGCGCATTCTTTTGGACGTCAAAAAGGCAACTCTATAGATCTGTAAGGCATAATAAAGTCATCCTTATAAGGTTTATTGATATGAACTTGCATCAATTTCGGTTTGTCCAAGAAGCTTCACGCCGTAATTTAAACCTCACAGAGGCCGCAAAGGCCCTTCACACCTCTCAACCAGGTGTTTCCAAAGCCATCATTGAGTTAGAGCAAGAGCTCGGCATTGACATCTTTGCGCGTCATGGCAAGCGGCTCAAAAGAATTACAGAACCTGGCCAACATGTTCTCAAAAGCATCGAAGTGATCATGCGCGAAATTGGCAATTTGAAGCGGATTGGTGAAGAGTACAGCGCACAACACAATGGCACACTTTCCATTGCTACCACGCATACACAAGCGCGTTATGTCTTACCTGTGCCGGTGGCTCGGTTGCGAGAGCAGTACCCACAGGTCAACATCAGTTTGCATCAAGGCTCTCCCGATCAGGTTGCGCGCATGCTTTTAGACGACACAGCGGAAATTGGCATGGCCACTGAATCACTGGCAGCTTACGAAGAATTGGTGACTTTGCCGTGCTATGAATGGCAACACATGCTGGTGATGGCTCCGAATCATCCCTTGGCCAAGAAAAAAATCCTCCACTTAGAAGACATTGCCAAAGAACCCCTGATCACCTACCACCCCTCATTCACAGGAAGAACCCGCATCGATGCCGCATTTGCCAGCAAAAAATTACAACCGCGAATTGCATTGGAAGCCATTGATTCCGACGTTATCAAGACCTACGTGCGCTTAGGCCTCGGCGTTGGTATCGTAGCCGAGATGGCGGTCAAAGACGATCTTGCAGGCGACTTGGTGGCACGCCCTTTGGGTGACTTGTTGGGTAAAAATGTGGCACGTGTTGCCTTTAAACGAGGTGCTTATTTGAGAGATTTTGTTTACCAATTTGCCGAACTCCTCAGCGATCGCTTAACACCTGCCTTGGTTGCCAAAGCCATGACGGGCCATGTCAATGATTACGAACTTTAAATTTATTTTGTTTTGCCAAAGAGGACGAACTCATTCACGAAGCTGTAGAGGTTGGCCCGTCTTTAGTCGTCGGATTCAGGCGCCAAGTTTGGAAACAACACCGAGTTAAAGCCAAACTTGCTAAAGTCACGCACACGATGTGGGTACAAAATACCTACCAAGTGATCGCATTCATGCTGTACCACCTTGGCATGAAATCCTTCTGCTATTCGATCAATGGTGTTGCCAAATTCATCAAACCCGGTATAGCGAATATGCTGCCAACGCGGTACCACTGCACGCAAGCCTGGCACAGACAAGCAGCCTTCCCAATCATTTTGTTCTTCTGTGCCAAGGGCTGTAATGGCGGGATTAATGAGCACAGTATAGGGAATGGGTGCAGCATCTGGATACCGAGAAATAACCTGTCCTGTACCAAAAATAACCAATTGAATGTCCCAGCCAATTTGAGGCGCTGCCAATCCTGCGCCACTGGCTGCAATCATGGTTTCCTTCATATCGGCAATGCCTTCTAAAAGTTCTGAAGTATTGAATTTCAAAACAGGTTTGGCTTGTCTTAAAAGGCGGTCATCACCCATCTTCAAAATTTCACGTACCGTCATGATTGTTTCCTTGTACCAATTTCAATAGACCAGCCTCGTCGAGAACTGGCACCCCTAAGGCTGTAGCTTTGTCTAATTTGCTTCCGGCTTCGGTACCGGCCACCACATAACTTGTTTTTTGACTGACTGAGCCTGCTACTTTGGCGCCTGCCGCTTCCAGCATGGCCTTGGCTTCATCGCGACTCAGGTTAGGCAAAGACCCTGTCAGAACTACCGTTTTACCAGTTAATGGTTGGTGTGCTCGCTCTGCTGGCGGCCCCTCTTCCCAATGCACGCCACAGGCTTTGAGTTGCGCCACAATTTCTTGGTGATGCGGTTGTTCAAAAAATATTCGAACACTTTGTGCAACGACTGGACCCACATCAGACACTTCAAGCAGGAGCTCTTCTGATGCTTGCATCAAAGCATCCAGCGTTCCAAAATGACGCGCAAACTCTTTGGCCGTCGCTTCGCCAACATGCCGAATACCCAAGCCATAAATAAAACGAGGCAAGGTGGTCGCCTTCGACGCTTCCAAAGCTTTCAAAATATTGAGGGCTGATTTTTCGGCCATGCGGTCTAACTGAACCAACGCAGTCAATCCCAATTTGTACAAATCAGGTAAGGTACTGACTACGCCTGCATCGACCAATTGGTCGATGAGTTTTTCACCCAAGCCATCCACTTCCACAGCACGCCTTTGCGCAAAATGCAAAAAGGCTTGCTTGCGTTGGGCATTGCAAAACAAGCCCCCATTGCATCGGTAGTCGGCCTCGTCCTCATCTCGTACTGCAGGACTACCGCATACAGGGCAGACGCGGGGCATGGTAAAGATGCCCGCACCAGCTAGGCGCTTTTCAATCACAACGCTCACAACTTCAGGAATGACATCGCCTGCACGCCGAACAATGACGGTATCGCCCACACGGACATCTTTGCGACGGGCTTCATCTTCGTTGTGCAATGTGGCATTGGTAACCGTGACGCCGCCTACAAAGACAGGGGCCAACTTGGCCACAGGTGTGAGTTTGCCAGTTCTGCCCACTTGAACCTCAATGGATTGAACTGTGGTGAGTTCTTCTTGCGCAGGAAATTTGTGTGCCACTGCCCAACGAGGTTCTCGAGTTACAAATCCCAGTCTTTCTTGGAGGGCCAAATGGTCGACTTTGTAAACCACGCCATCGATGTCATAGGGCAAGGCATCTCGCTCATTGGCAATTTGCCCATGAAATTGAATCAAGCCTGCAGAACCTTTGACACATTGTGTTTGGATAGCAACTGGAAATCCCCAGGCCTTTAACTGCTGAAGCAACTCAAAATGATGCGCGAATGCTGTGATTTGTTGAGACCAACCAAGCACCTCACCCAAGCCGTAAGCGAAAAAGCTTAGTGGTCTTTGTGCGGCAATATGGGAGTCCAATTGACGCACGGCACCGGCAGCCGCGTTGCGCGGGTTGACAAATGTTTTCTCACCCTTGGCACCTTTCGAAATTTTCAAGCGCTGTCTTTCATTCAAGGCTTCGAAGTCATCACGGCGCATGTAGACTTCACCTCGAACTTCTAAGACCTCGGGAACGTCAGAAGGCAATTGCAAAGGAATTTGGCCAATGGTTCGAATGTTGTTTGTCACATCCTCTCCGTACTCTCCATCGCCACGGGTCGCTGCTTGAACTAGCACACCCTTTTCATATCGAAGGCTCATGGCCAAGCCGTCAAACTTCAATTCAGCCACATAGTCAACTTCGGGCTCACCTTCACCCAAACCCAGCTCTTTGCGCACGCGTGTATCAAATGCACTGGCGCCAGTGGACTCATTGTCAGTCTCGGTGCGAATGCTCAGCATGGGGACTTGATGGCGAACTGTTTGAAATTCTGGAAGCACAGCGCCCCCCACTCGCTGCGTGGGTGAATCAGGCGTTTTTAAAACAGGGTGTTTTTCTTCAAGCAATTGAAGTGCGCTAAACAATCGGTCATATTCAGCGTCTGGGACTTCTGGTGCATCCAGCGTGTAATAGGCATGTGCATAACGGTGCAATGCTTGTCGAATTTGTGTTGCTTTTTGGGTGTCTTGCTCAAAGGCAGAGGAAGATGAACCCTTGCCTTCATCTGAGTCTGAAAACAGGTCTAAGTTCAGCATCAAATTTAAGAAAATAGACGTCTGGCTTGTGGCGATCCTGCCGATAACTCTCTTTGATCCAAAGCGTCGTAAAGTTGCTCAAGGTCAAGCGCAATGGCATTTAAATCAACGTCCGTCAGCGCATGACTCGAACCGTCCGTGATCACACCGTCCATTTCGTGTCCCAAGATGCGAGCTGCTTCTCTCAAACGAGCAAAGGCATGATCTTCGCGAGGAACCTGTGGCACATCCAAACTTAAAGTAAATTCTCGAATAGCAGAAAGGGCGGGGTCATCTGCCATGGCGGCCTGCGTATCGAAAGACAAGGACAAAATGGGGGACAAGCCTTGAACGGCAGCCGCCAATACCATGCGACCCGGAATAACGCCCGCCACAAAACCCCAACGTGCGGCATGTTGGTGAATATAGCCAGGACTCCAAGCTGCTGAAGTAGCGCAAATGGTGAAGCTCAATTGCGCATCGTGCGCGCTGGCAAATTGATCAAGTTCGCGAGCGCGGGCCACCTCCTCCAGCATGTCTGGAAATTCAGGCGATCCATTGATGGCATCTGCGAAGGCTTGTGCCTTGATCACATATTCAGAAAACTCAATTTCGTTCAAAGGGCCCACCCGATTGGCCAATTGAACGCCCGCCTGAAAGGCGTGATAACGTCTACCAGCAACTGGTGTTTCCCATTCACCCGTTGTGTCGTTCAAGCCTTCTACCGCAAAGGGCTTGGAACCTACCCGGCGTGTGGCTGGCAACGCAGCCAATGCGGCGTCCCCGGATACTTGGGCATCGACTTCGATATTGGCAATCACATCAATGAGTACATCGAGTGGCGGCTTTTTCTCGGGCACAGGCAAAATATCAAGATCATCGACAGAAAAAGTAGGGTCTTGAAATCCTGCGCGGACGGTATCTGGGTTGTCCAAAACCGGATCGACGCTTTGATCTGGCTGCTCAGGGTCTGCCTGACGTGGGGAGTTTTGTCTGGCTGTCCAAATGTTGTACAAAACAACACCCACCAGTGTCAAAACACCAACGAAAGCCAAACTGTTTTGCAAAGAACTCATGGTTGTGGGTGCAGTTTATTTAAGTCAGATCGGCCATGGTGACAGCAGCTTCCATGTCAACAGCCACAATTCGCGAAACCCCCTGCTCTTGCATGGTGACGCCAATGAGCTGTTCGGCCATTTCCATGGCAATCTTGTTGTGACTGATGAACAAGAACTGTGTTTCTTTGCCCATGCTCTTGACCAACTTGGTATAGCGCTCGGTGTTGCTGTCGTCCAGTGGCGCGTCAACTTCGTCAAGCAAACAGAATGGCGCTGGATTGAGTTGGAAAATGGCAAATACCAGCGCAATGGCTGTCAGCGCTTTTTCACCACCTGACAACAAATTAATGGTCTGATTCTTTTTGCCAGGTGGTTGCGCCATGACCTGAACCCCAGAATCTAAAATTTCGTCGCCTGTCATGACGAGTCGAGCATTTCCACCCCCAAACAATTCTGGAAACATACGACCAAAATGCTCGTTGACAATTTTGAAAGTACCTGCCAACAAATCGCGTGTTTCAGCGTCGATTTTCTTGATAGCGTCTTCCAAAGTGCTCATGGCTTCAGTGAGGTCGGCCGTTTGAGCGTCCAAGAAAATTTTGCGTTCACGTGATGTTGTCAGTTCTTCCAATGCGGCCAAATTGACGGCGCCCAATGACACGATTTCTCGATTTAATCGATCAATTTCAGATTGCAATCCGGTCAGTCGAACATTGCCATCTTCAATTGACTTGGCCAACGCCTCCAAATCGGCTTCAGCGTCTTGCAACAATTGAGTGTATTGCTCAAGCCCCAAACGGGAGGCTTGTTCTTTCAATTGCAATTCAGTGATGCGCTGACGCAAAGGGTCGAGTTCGCGCTCAAAACCCATGCGTCTCTCATCACTAGCACGCAAACGAGCTGTGAGGTCGTCGTATTCGCTGCGCTTGGAACCCAAGACTTGCTCGCGCTCCATTTTCATGGCCAACGCATTTTGCAAACCTGCTTGCGCTGCCGCATCGGTTAAACGCGAAAGTTCATCTTTAGCACGCTCTTGCTCTGCCGCTATGGATTCAATTTGCTGTCCGGCAGTTTCAATGCCGCGCTGAAGTTCCGACCGGCGAGCTTCCAAACTTCGCTGCGAGAAAGTTGCTTCTTGCGCTAAACGTTCCAGGGTTCTTTGTTGCTCTCGACATTCTGACAATTTGCGCTCAGCTTCAATTACGCGCTCATCCAGTTGGGCATGACGTTCTTGACTGTCAGCCAATTGCATGTCGAGTTCTTCAAAACGACCTTCTGCCGTGATGCGGCGCTCTTGCAAGTCTTCCAAGCTTAAGTCAACCTCGGACATGTCGCCTGTAATTTGCTCACTTCGAGCACGCGTTTGCTCAGCCCATTGGCTGAGGCGCAAGGTTTCAACTTGCAATTCATGGGCTTTCGATTGCGCTTCAGAAGCTTCTTGGCGTATTGAAATTAAGCGTTGAGCCGCCTCGGAATAAGCAGCCTCTGAACGAACAGAAGCCGTGCGTGATTCTTCTGCAATCAGTGTTTGTGCACGCAAATGCTTTTCAAAATTTTCAATGTCTTGGGCACGGGCCAACAATCCCGCTTGCTCAGAATCGGGGGCATAAAAACTGACACTATTTTTGCCAATGGCATGACCCGCTTGAACGACAAAGCACTCACTGCCTTGCAATTGATCGCGCCAAGTCATGGCATCTTCCAAGGAAGGTGCAGTGAAATAACCTTGAAGCCAGTCGGTGAGCAATGCAGAAAGCCCCGCATCTGATAAACGAAGTAAATCAGCCAAGGGTCGACATGCCGATGGCAAACCTTTTCGCGCCGCCGTGGTCGTGGCATTTGGCGGCGTATAAAAAGACAACTTGGCTGGCGGAGAATCGGCAGCAAAGGCTTTGACCATGTCAAGGCGAGAGACTTCCAAGGAAGACAAGCGCTCGCGCAACGCCGACTCCATGGCATTTTCCCAACCCGTTTCCATGTGAATTTTGCGCCACAAACCTTGAAGATTTTCAAGACCGTGCTTGTTCAACCAAGGCTTCAATTTACCGTCGGTCTTGACTTTTTCTTGAAGCGATTTAAGGGCTTCAATTTTGGCAGACAAGTCTGCTAACTTGGCCGATTCATCATTGACAGTATTTTGCAGATCACGTCGCTCTTGGTCTAGCAAGGGCGTTTGCTCCTCTAGTTCCTGCAATCTGGCACTGGATTCCTTGGCCACGCTATCGGCTTGCGCCAACTGGTCCTTCAAGCTGACCAATCGCTGGTCGTCTGGCGTTTCAAGCGCGTTGCGATCGGCTACCAAGCGTTCGCGACGCAGGGTCAGTTGACGCGTTTGATCTTCAATGTTGCGTTGGTCTGCCGCTAACACTTGAATTTGTTGTTGAACTTGGACCACACTGCCGCG
This sequence comes from Comamonadaceae bacterium, assembly GCA_947479935.1. Lineage (GTDB taxonomy): Bacteria > Pseudomonadota > Gammaproteobacteria > Burkholderiales > Burkholderiaceae_C > Limnohabitans_A. The sequence goes on along the minus strand of CANKBG010000009.1, from coordinate 62,528 downwards.
TTGCTCATTGGATTTGGCTTGTGCTTGGCGAAGGAATTCTTCCAATTCAGGCAAAGCTTGAGACTGATCTTCTAATTGCGCAGCCAAGGTCATGGTTTGATCTTCGGCTTGTAGCGCTTGATCGGCCAGTGATGCCAATTCGGCTTGCGCTTGCGCTTGCCTGTCAGACCAATCAGCAGTTTGCGACTGTAGTTGAATCAAACGCTGCTCAGCTCGCTGCCGACCTTCCACCACAAAGCGAATTTCTGCCTCTAAGCGGCCCACTTCAGCGGTGGCTTCGTACAACAGGCCTTGCGCTTGGTTGACTTGATCTCCGGCCGCATAGTGCGCTTGGCGAACGGTTTCAAGGTCGGCTTCGACGTGCCTTAAATCGGCAATTCGCGATTCTAGATCAATAACAGCTTTGTCTACATCCGCTTTAATTTTGACTTGATCAGATTCAGCATCAGACCGTTTGAAGAACCACAGTTGTTGCTGCTTGAGCGAACTGTCAGCTTTCAAATCATTAAAGCGTTGGGCTACCTCCGCTTGTTTTTCAAGCTTTTCTAAATTGGCATTGAGTTCCCGCAAGATGTCTTCGACACGCGTTAAATTTTCGCGAGTGTCTGACAATCGATGTTCAGTTTCACGCCGACGTTCTTTGTACTTTGAAACGCCCGCAGCCTCTTCTAAAAATAAGCGCAACTCTTCAGGGCGAGATTCAATGATTCGACTGATGGTGCCCTGACCAATGATGGCGTATGCACGTGGGCCCAAGCCAGTCCCCAAAAACACGTCTTGTACATCGCGCCTGCGAACGGGTTGATTGTTGATGTAATAACTGCTGTTGCCATCGCGCGTTAAAACACGTTTGACTGCAATTTCGGCAAACTGCCCCCACTGACCACCGGCACGGTGATCGGCGTTGTCAAAAACCAATTCAACGCTGGCGCGACTGGCCGGTTTGCGTGTGTTGGTGCCATTAAAAATAACGTCTTGCATGGATTCACCACGCAATTCAGATGCCTTCGATTCACCCAGTACCCAGCGGCAAGCATCCATGATGTTGGACTTGCCGCAACCGTTAGGGCCCACAACACCTACCAACTGGCCAGGTAGAACGAAGTTTGTGGGTTCTGCGAAGGATTTAAATCCAGATAATTTGATGGAATTGAGGCGCACAAGAGTCAGAAATTGGGTCAGAAATTGGGGCAGAAGGCACACCTTGTGCCGCAAGCCTCCATGTTAACCGACCAGCGGCCCCTCTCAGGGAAGTAAAACAACTGAAATTGACACAGAAAAGGCCGCCACAATCTTGGATAATTGGAGGATGAATCCTCTATTGGCCACCCTTCAGCCTTATCCCTTCGAACGCCTCCGGCAGTTATTTACGGGCGTCACCCCTCCATCACATCTCGCCCACATTAGCTTAGGCATTGGCGAACCCAAACATGCCACTCCAGAATTCATCAAAAAAGCCTTAATTGGCTCGCTCGATGCGGCACTTTCTGGCTACCCAGCCACGGCAGGTGAATTGCGCATGCGCGAAGCTTGCGCACAATGGCTGATGCGCCGCTATGGGATTGAAATCAATGCTGCCTCTCAAATTTTGCCTGTCAACGGCTCAAGAGAGGCCCTTTTTTCATTGGCTCAAGCCGTGCTCGATCCCACCCAGCCTGGTGCCAGAGTGGTCAGTCCGAACCCGTTTTATCAAATCTACGAGGGCGCCACCCTTTTGGGCGGTGCAGAGCCCTTTTATGTGGCCAATGCCCCAGAAAACGACTTTTCTGCTGATTGGGACGCCGTTCCATCAGAAGTTTGGTCCAAAACTCAACTCGTCTTTGTGTGTTCCCCAGGAAATCCCACCGGCAAGGTCATGCCCTTGAATGAATGGCAAAAACTGTTTGAATTAAGTGAAAAGTATGGCTTTGTGATTGCCTCTGATGAGTGCTACAGCGAAATCTATTTCCGCGAAGAAGCCCCCTTGGGTGGCCTAGAGGCTGCAAGCCTCTTGGGTCACAAAGATTTCAAGCGACTTATTGCCTTCACCAGCCTGTCCAAAAGAAGCAACGTTCCCGGACTTCGAAGTGGTTTTGTGGCGGGCGATGCCAACATCATCAAAGACTTTTTACTGTATCGCACCTACCACGGCTGCGCCATGAGTGGCGTGGTTCAAACGGCTAGCATTGCTGCATGGAACGACGAAGCGCATGTGATTGAAAACCGCAATCTTTATCGCGCCAAATTTTCACAAGTTACCCCGGTCTTGTCAAAAGTCATGGATGTTCAACTACCCGATGCCAGCTTTTACCTGTGGGCTGGCGTGCCTGCCGTATGGCACAAAAGCGACACCGATTTTGCACGTGAACTTTACGCAACTGAAAACGTCACCGTTTTACCAGGCAGTTACATCGGCCGAACCGTCGATGGCAAAAATCCGGGTCAAGGACGTGTCCGCATGGCCTTGGTTGCAGAAACTGCAGAATGCCTTGAAGCCGCAGAGCGCATTGCTCGCTTCATTCGCGCAGGTCGTCCCACATGAATACCACCTTAAGACTGGCAGAGCAGTTGATTGCCCTGCCCTCCATCACGCCGGAGGATGGCGGCTGCACAGCACTCATCATTTCGCATCTAAAGCCGCTTGGATTTGACTGCGAGATGATTGACCTAGGGCCTGAAACATTTCGTGTTCGAAATTTGTGGGCAAAACGTCCCGGTTCGTCTCAAAAAACTTTGGCCTTTGCTGGCCATGTTGACGTGGTACCCACAGGTCCCTTGTCAAAATGGAGCAGCGATCCTTTTACGCCCAGCCATCGCGACGGTCAATTATTCGGTCGTGGGGCCAGTGATATGAAAACTTCCTTGGCCGCCATGGTGGTTGCCACTCAAGAATTTTTAAAAGAGTGTCCGAACCCTGCACTCGGAATTGCTTTTCTTTTAACCAGCGACGAAGAAGGCCCTGCCTTGGATGGCACGGTTCGAATTTGCGAATTGCTCAAGCAACGAAACGAAACCCCTGACTTCTGCATCGTCGGAGAACCGACATCTGTTAAAAAAACAGGTGACATGATCAAAAATGGCCGCCGCGGCTCCCTCAGTGGCAAGCTGATTGTGAAGGGCATACAAGGCCATATTGCCTATCCCCAATTGGCCGACAACCCTGTTCACCGCGCTGCTCCGGCATTGGCAGAATTGGCCGCCACCCTGTGGGATGAAGGCAACGAATTTTTTCCACCTACCAGCTGGCAAATTAGCAATGTACAAGCGGGCACAGGCGCCACCAATGTCATTCCAGGCGAGATGGTGATCGACTTCAATTTCCGTTTTTGCACAGAATCTACAGCCGACTCATTGAAGCAAAGACTCACGGCCATTTTGAACAAACATGAGCTTACGTTTGAAATTGCATGGACACTGAGCGGCCTGCCATTTTTAACCACACCAGGCACCTTGGTTGAAGCGGTAAGAAGTGCCATTCATCAAGTGACAGGCCTTCAAACTGAGTTGTCCACTACAGGAGGCACCAGCGACGGACGGTTTATTGCACAAACCTGCCCCCAAGTCATTGAACTGGGCCCTCCCAATGCCACCATCCACAAAATAGATGAGCACGTGGCCCTAGAGGACATTGAGCCGCTGAAAGAAATTTACAAACAGGTGCTGTTGAAATTAAATCAAGCCTCCTTCGCTGAATCAGCTCCTGCCAATTAATTTAGCTGCGTCTTCATGAATTTGATTCAACTCATCCAATCGGGTGCTCATGACCTTGAGCAAGCCCAAGTTGCCTATGGACATGGCACGTTGAATGCCCACGATGAAGCTACTTGGCTGATTTTGTGGCAACTGAAGCTCCCCTTGGATCTCGACCTGTCTGAAGATCTGCATGTCATTCAAAATCAGATCACTGATTTAGGCCTCTCGTGCAAATTGCACCATATTTCAGCAGAACAAATATCAGCTTGCAAAGATTTGATTGGAAAGCGCATACAAACGCGCAAACCTGCCGCCTATCTCACTCAAGAAGCATGGCTGCAAGGAATTTCTTTTTACGTGGATGAGCGCACCATCGTGCCTCGCAGCTTTATTGCCGAGTTGATCGTGGACGGCGCGTTTGATGGCTGGCTTTCAGAAGGCAGCCATCAATTTTTAGACCTTTGCACAGGCAATGGCAGCTTGGCTGTTTTGTGTGCCATGACCTACCCTGATACCTTTGTTTTAGGTGCCGATATTTCACTGGAGGCCCTAGAGGTTGCCAAGATCAATGTAGAAAAACACCATCTAGGGGAACGTATTCAACTTCTAGAAAGCGATGGCTTGCAAGCCATTCACGCCAAATTTGATTGCATTGTTTGCAATCCCCCCTATGTGTGCGAGTCGAGCATGCAAGCGCTACCCGACGAATACAAAGCAGAACCTGTAATAGCATTGGCCGGTGGTGCCGATGGCATGGACTTTGTTCGACAGCTTTTAAGAGACTTGCCTCAACGCATGAATAAGAAGGCCATTTTGATTTTAGAAATTGGCAATGAGCGTGAGCACTTTGAAAATGCATTCCCTCGTCTTGAGGCTGTTTGGCTCGAAACCAGCGCCGGCGAAGACCAAGTTTTGTTGGTCACGCGTGAAGCGCTTATGAAAGATCTTAGCTGAGCCATGTCACCGCACCGTTCAGATACACTTCAGATCTTGCAGTGTTGTGCACTTGGGAATCAAACACCAGTGGCTTGGCGCTCTTCAAGTCCTTGGGCTTTTTGCCCTTTCCTTCTTTTAAAATTCACCTAATGCAGAATTGATTTTCCTCGGTCGCCGCTTCAGCGCGGCCGATGCTCAACCCCTTACATGATTCAACTGAAAAACGTCACGCTGCGTCGAAGCGCCAAAGTCTTGCTTGATGCAGCTTCCGTCACACTCAACCCTGGAGAAAAAGTCGGGCTGGTGGGACGAAACGGTGCTGGAAAATCAAGCTTGTTTGCGCTTTTCAATGGCACCCTTCATGAAGATGGCGGTGACTTTTCAATGCCCAAGCAATGGCGCTTAGCGCAAGTGTCGCAAAACATGCCAGAAACAGAAGAGAGTGCCACCGATTTTGTGCTCGGGGGAGATACACGTTTGGCCGAATTGCGTGACGTACTTCACGCCGCTGAGCTTTCAGAAGACGGCATGGCCATGGCCCATGCCCATGTGGACTTGGCAGATGCGGGCGAGCATGATGCCGTGCCACGCGCTCAATCGCTGATTTTGGGTTTGGGATTCAAGTCAAGCGAACTGGACCAACCCGTGAACAGCTTTTCTGGCGGATGGCGGATGCGACTCCAATTGGCCAGGGCCCTCATGTGCCCTTCTGACTTGCTTATTCTGGACGAACCCACCAACCACTTAGATCTGGACGCCTTGGTGTGGCTAGAGGCTTGGCTCAAGCGCTACATTGGAACCATGATTGTGATCAGTCACGACCGCGAGTTTCTAGACGCCGTCACCGATGTCACATTGCACATTGATCACGCCAAACTCAACCGATATGGCGGAAATTACAGCTCATTTGAAACCTTGCGATCACAGCAACTTGAATTACAACAGGCCTCTTTTTCAAAGCAGCAAGACAAAATTGCGCACTTGCAAAAGTTCATTGACCGCTTCAAGGCCAAGGCTAGCAAAGCCAAACAGGCGCAGAGTCGCGTCAAGGCCTTGGAACGGATGGAAAAAATTGCACCCGTTTTAGCTGATGCCGATTTCACCTTTGAATTCAAAGAGCCGGTCAATTTGCCCAATCCCATGCTGGCCATTTCAAATGCCAACCTCGGCTACACCGTTGATGGCTCTGAAAAGGTGATTGTTCGAAATGTGAACAAGTCGGTGTTGGCCGGTCAACGCATCGGCATTTTGGGCGCCAATGGTCAAGGCAAATCAACACTGGTCAAAACCATTGCCCGCAGTATCAAGGCGCTATCGGGTGAACTTACCGAAGGTAAAGGCCTGAACATTGGTTACTTTGCGCAACAAGAATTAGACGTTCTGCATCCTGACGACAACCCCCTCGAGCACATGATTCGGTTGGTGAAGGAGTTAGGCGCCACGCCAGGTCAATCTTCTCGCGAACAAGACTTGCGAAACTTCTTAGGCACTTTTAACTTCACGGGCGACATGGTGAAGCAGAGTGTGGGCTCCATGAGCGGTGGTGAAAAAGCACGCTTGGTTTTGGCCATGATCGTTTGGCAGCGCCCTAACCTCTTGCTGCTTGACGAGCCTACCAACCACTTAGATTTGGCCACCCGCGAAGCCTTGTCCATGGCCTTGAATGAATTTGAGGGTACCGTCATCCTGGTCAGCCACGATCGCGCCTTGCTGCGTGCCGTTTGCGATGAATTTTGGCTGGTGGGTCGGGGTGAAATTAAGCCTTTTGATGGCGACTTGGATGATTATCAAAAGTATTTGCTTGAAGAGTCAAAACGTCTGCGCGAAGAAGCCAAAGCCAATGACGTTGCGGCAAATGCACCAGTCGCCTCGGCAGCCATTCAGGTGCTCAAACCTGTGGCCACACAAACTACCAAAGCAAAAACCCCTACCGCCAATCGAACTGCAGAGCAGAAAAAAAAAGATGCCTTGCACCGACAGCAAAAGTCAGCTTTGGAAAAACCCTTGAAGAAATCGATTGAGCAAGCGGACCAGAAAATGTCGGAGCTTCAAGCCGATAAATTAGCACTTGAAAATAGGTTGGCAACGCCCCTGCCGCCCTCCGAGATTGTCGAGGCTGGTAAACAACTCAATGCTGTTAACTCAGCCCTGGCGTCTTTGGAAGCTCAATGGCTGGCCTGGTCTGAAGAGCTAGAAAGACTTCAGCAAGTGGCATGAAACACGCTTTTCAGTTTTGAATGATCCATGAAAAAACCCCACAAAGCGACTGCACTGTGGGGTTTATAGATAAGTATGAGTATTTGGTGGGTCGGGCGAGATTCGAACTCGCGACCAACGGATTAAAAGTCCGCTGCTCTACCGACTGAGCTACCGACCCACTTACTCAAGCCTTAAATTATAGCGTCATTTTTTGGGCCTATCCAAGCCTGTCGCAAGAAAATTTACGACCAATGAAGAGGCTACCAAGCCAAAGGTTGCCGTGACTGTCACAGCAGAACCATAACCATGACAGTTGAGACTTCCATCACCCTCGATATTGCAGGAAGGGTCTGGAGGCGCCACATTTTCTCGACTAAAGACACAACGCACCCCCATCTTTTTACCCTCCTTGGGTGCACCACGTTCTTTTCGTAAACGATATCGAAGTTGGGACAACAAGGGGTCGTGGGTCACTTGTGAAAGGTCTGCTTGTTCAACCAAATGTGCTTCACGTTTACCGCCAGCAGCGCCTAAAGTGACAAAGAATATCTTTTGTCTAATTGTCCAATCGGCCATGGCCACTTTGGCTTTCACTTGATCGCAAGCATCGACCAATGCACTCACGGCATGACGTCTAGCTTGATTCGCGTTTGCATCATCTATGATATTGAGCCAGTTTTCTTCAGTCACAAAATCATCGACCAAGTGAACGATACATTCAGGGTTGATTTGGGCAATGCGATCTTTCATAGCCAAGACTTTGGCTTGGCCCAATGTACTTTCCAAGGCATGAATTTGACGGTTGATGTTGGACTCTGCAATGTGGTCTAAATCAACGAGTGTGAGTTCACCCACGCCACTTCTGGCCAAAGCTTCTGCCACCCAAGACCCTACGCCTCCAATGCCAACCACCATCACATGCGCATTCGCAATTTGCGCAGCGCCCTGCATGCCATAGAGTCTGGCCATCCCACCAAATCGACGATCAGCAACAGGCGCTTGTGTCACAGATAAATTGTCTGAAGCGGTAACTGATGAGGCATGGTGCTCAAGCATCTTTCCGCAGGTCATATTGCAGCGCAAGATAAGCGCCTATGAGAATTGAAAGGGTGGCAATCAGACTCATCAGGCTCAAAGTCGATAAACCACTTAATCCTTGACCAAAAGTACAGCCCATGGCCAACACGGCACCCACGCCCATGAAACAAGCGCCGATGACGTGACGGAACAAGTCTGAAAAGTTAGAAAAGCTTTCGACTTTGAACGTACCGTTCAGTTTGGCACTGGCCAAAGAGCCCATGAAGATGCCTAGAACGCTCACCATGCCTATCGTGAATCGTTTGGTGCCGTCACTCAAGTACATCAAGGCATCGAGTCCAAAGGCTAATGGTGCCGTCAAACTCATCGCCTCCATTTTCCGACTACTGGTGTCTAGAAAAAATTCATCCAAGGTTTCGGGGTGTTCAAGGCCATGTCCTAAGACGCCTGAAATCCACCACATGACGCATATAACCAACCCGACCGACAAGCCTGTGGTGATGTTGTGGCGAGTGAGGAAATCTTTGTCTTTAAAGATCCATGCGCTCAAAGCACATACAGCCAAAATTGAGGCCAACAAAGAGCCCTCTTGGATTGAAACTTTTGCCAAGACACTCAACCATTGGCTTGCGAAAACGCCAAAAGTTGGTTCCCATTTCACAGCATCTAAGGCGTAGACACGGGGGATTGCCAAAGCCCCTTTAATGGCCATCAATGCCACCACCGCCATGACCAACAAAGAAATACCCGATTTCAGATTGCCGGCGCCCGCTCTAACGATAAGTTTACTGCTGCAACCCGATGCCCAGACCATTCCCCAGCCAAAAAGCAAGCCACCCAGCGAGGCTGACAGCCAAAGAACAGAACCCGTGGCGTATACCGATTGCAGGGGTGAAATGAGTTTCAGAAAGGTCATCACGCCAAAACCCATGGTAGCCACCACCAAGGCCAGCGCCCACTGGCGTAACCTGTGAAAACTGCCCATGATGACAGCATCACTCACTGCACCCATGGTGCAAAAATGAGTCCGCTGTAGCAATGAACCTAGAAAAATGGAGGCAAGCGCTGTGGCGCCCAAAACCATCCAATGCAACTGGGCAAGTTGATCTGGGGTCATTGAGTATCAGCGAAGACGAGTTAAGCGATCTTTTGCCGTTTGCGCTGCTTCACTGCTGGGGTGAAGCTTGACCAAATCTTCCATGGCTTTTTTAGCAGCCTTGATGTCCTTGAGTTCGACCCAGCAATTAGATATGGCCAGCATTGCATCTGGAGCGCGCGTGTGATCTGGCGCAATGCTTAAAAGCTTGCGAAAGTTAACAATCGACTCTTTGTAATCTTTGGTGGCATATTGGGCATTGCCTAACCAAAACAAAACAGAAGATGCGTAGCCACTGGTTGGGTACCTACGCAAAAATGCAATGAGGCTGTTTTGAGCAGCCGCAAATTCGCCCGTTCTAAAAATTGCCAATGAGGCTTCGTATTCTTTTTTCTCAGAAGGATCGACTTGAAACTCAAGACCATCCAGCACAACTTTGATGGGTTCAAATTTGCTCAGCCGCGAATCGACTGCCTGCAAAACATCTTTTTGCTTGATTTGAATGTCGGTGAGTTCACGCAACAGCTGTTCAATCGTGCCACGAAGTCCAGATTGCTCTGACTTCAGGCTCTCAATCTGATTTTGCAAATCAAGCAACGACCGTCGCAAGACGGCATTTTCTTCGGTCTGCAATTTCAGAATTTGATCAGACTGCGATTTCAAAATTTGCTGAGTCGCGTCAAGTTTTTGACGTAAATCCAGAATGGCTCTTCTTGCGCCATCGTCTTCAAACAAGGCTGCATTAGACAGCAAGCTGGCACTGGCCAAACCAATGACTAGCGTAAGCCTGATAAAGCGGAAAAAATGACGCGAGTGCATGAAGAGAATTTAATCAGTATTTGATTTCAACGCGACGGTTTTTAGCAAACGCCGCTTCGTCTGCACCAGATGCCGCAGGCTTTTCTTTGCCAAAGCTCACTGCTTCGAGTTGGGCATCGCTCACGCCCAACAAGGCAAGCGCACGGCGAACAGTTTCGGCACGTTTTTGGCCCAAGGCCAAGTTGTACTCACGACCGCCCCGCTCATCGGTATGGCCTTCCAGTTGAACTTTAAATTGCCTGTTGGCCTGAAGATGGGCAGCGTTGCGTTCTAACACTGCGCGCGCTTCTGGTTTCAAGGCAAAGCTGTCGTAGTCAAAGTAAACCATGTTGAGGCCAGCAGGGGCCTCTGCTTGTGAGCCCGACTTACCACTCACAACAGCGGCTACACTGCTTTGCGGGGTGGCCGCAGCGTCAGCAGACGCATTTTTATCCTCAACGGGCACGTCGTTCAGTTTCACACCTGAAGAACAAGCTGCAAGAGCGGCTGTGAGGGCCAGAATCCAAAGTCGACGTTTGATCATGTAAAACTCCAATTTAAATTAATTATCTGTAAGGGCCCCAGGCGGGCTCACGAATATCGCCACTTTGTCCGGACAGTTTGGCTTTGATTTTGCCGTCCAATGTGGTGGTCATGAGAGCCTCTCGGCCTTGCAACACAGTGGCATAGACGATCAATTTGCTATTGGGTGCGAAGCTAGGACGCTCATCAGCTGCGGTTTCAGTGATGGCATTTGACTGGCCGGTGCTCAAATTCATAACTTGAACCTTGAACTGCCCCCCAACGCGACTGATGAAAGTCAACCACCGCCCATCTGGGCTTAGTGAAGGTGAGATATTGTAACTTCCAGCAAAGGTGACTCTTTCCGCAGCTCCGCCTGTAGCACCCATTCTGTAAATTTGGGGGCTTCCGCCGCGGTCAGATACGAAGTAAATCTTGGATCCGTCCAAGGAAAATGTAGGTTCAGTGTCAATACCGGAATTTTGCGTCAAGCGCTTAGCCTCGCCCGATGCAACATCTATTTGGTACAACTGCGAGCCACCATCACGGCTCAGAGTGGCCAACAAATAGCGACTGTCTGGCGACCAAGCGGGCGCACTGTTGGACCCTTTGAAATTGGCCATGACCTTGCGCTTGCCGGTGGCCAGCTCATGAACATAAATGACCGGTTTACGCGATTCAAATGAAACGTAAGCCAGTTGTGTTCCTTTGGGTGACCAGGATGGTGAAATGATGGGCTCTGAACTTGAAAGCGCAGCCTGTGAATTTTCACCGTCAGAATCTGCAATCCAAAGGCTGTATTTACCAGTGGTTTTGGTAATGTAGGCAATTCTTGTGGCGAACACACCCTTGTCACCGGTTAGTTTTTCATAAACCCAGTCGGCTAGACGGTGCGCGGACAGACGCAAATCAGCAACCGCCACAGTTTCGCGGTAGTCGCCTCTTTCTTGCCCAGACACCACGTCCCACAGCCTAGCGCGGATTTCATAGCGGCCATCGGCCAAACGTGTCGCGCTACCTGCCACCAAAGCGTCAGCACTTTTTTGTCGCAACGCAGGCAAATCGGGGCGACTGAGTTCATCCATGGGCATGCCAGTTGAAGGCACCGAACGAAATTGACCACTGCGTTCTAAATCTGCCAACAAAATGGCCGAAGTTTTTTGGGGCGCAGTTTCTTCACCTTTGAAAGTGGCAATGGCGATGGGCACTTGGGTGAGACCCACGCCCGATACATCCACCTTAAACTGAGCCAGTGCTGAGCCGGTGAAAATCAAGTACAACAGGGTCAAGAAGCCCAGTGGTCTCTTGAACGGTAAAAATTGCAACAAAAATGTGTTCATCGTCGTAAGGAATGTCTGCCAATACTCTGCTAATTTAGCATTGTGACACGCAGTAAAATCAAATAATGACACAAACAGCCACCGACAGCCCCCATAAGGACTTGCCCTTCCTTAAAAGGATGCTCCGACTTTGGCCTTATTTCGGCAAACAGCGGGCTGTTTGGGTGTTGGCTTTGGTCGCCACTCTGGTTGCCGCCAGCACGGAGCCCCTCATTCCAGCTTTGTTTAAACCCCTGTTGGACGAGGGTTTCGCAGAAAACTCGCTCCCCCTTTGGTGGGTCCCTACAGCTGTAATTGGTATTTTTCTGATACGAGGGGCTGCTTTTTTTGTCTCCCAATACGCCCTAGCTCGAATTGCAAACGATGGCATGCAGGCTTTGCGCGATGCGCTTTTTCAAAGACTCATTCAAGCTGAAATGTCTATTTTCAGCAAACAAACCGCCAGTGCCCTGTCAAACACATTGGTCTACGAGGTTCAAACGGGCGCCACACAATTGATCTCCGCCCTGTTGGGATTGTCTCGGGATGGGTTCACCCTCTTGGCACTCATTGCTTACTTGATGTTTCTCAATTGGAAGCTCACGTTGTTGGTTTTCATTGTGGTGCCCGGTTCAGCGTGGATCATGAAAAAATTGTCCACGCGCCTCTATGCCTTGACGCGGGACAGCCAAACAGCGACAGACAACTTGGCCTATGTGGTGGAAGAAAACGTCTTGGCGCACCGCATTGTTCGTCTGCATGGCGCTCAGGCTAGTCAACTGAGCCGTTTTAAAGAATTGAGTCAACGCCTCAGAAGCTTGGCCTTGAAATCAACCATCGCCTCGGCTGCCATGTCCCCCTTAACGCAACTCATGGCTGCTATTGCCTTGTCTACCGTTTTGGTGGTGGCACTTGTGCAAAGTCGCACTGGACTTCAAGGTGCAACCGTAGGTGGTTTTGTGGCTTTCATCACGGCCATGCTCATGTTGGTTTCACCCATCAAGCGCTTGGCCGACATTGCAACACCCGTCACCCGCGGCTTGGCGGCTTTAGAAAGGGGCCTTCGATTGTTAGAAGAGGTTCAAGTTGAGGCGGAAGGTCAATCCCATGTGGAGATTCAATCTTCACCCTCTGGCCACACAACTTACAGCATTGAATTGACCCATGTATTTGTACAGTATGCGAATGACGCACCACCCGCATTAAAAAATTTAAGCTTGTCAATTGAATCAGGCGAAACGGTCGCCTTTGTAGGACCCTCAGGCTCAGGCAAAACAAGCTTGATCAATTTGCTACCGCGTTTTGTCTTACCCAATTCAGGTCAAATTGCGCTGCTTGGAACGGCCATTGAAAAATGGCCGCTTCAACAATTGCGCAAACAGTTTGCAGTGGTAAGCCAAGATGTGGTCATGCTGAACGATACCGTGGCCGCCAACATTGCACTGGGCCAAACGCTAGACAGAGTCAAGGTGAATGAGTGCTTAGACGCTGCCAATTTATCAGACCACATTGCACGACTTCCGCAAGGCATTGACACGGTTTTGGGTCATAACGCAACACAACTTTCGGGCGGACAACGCCAACGCATGGCCATTGCCAGAGCACTTTACAAAAATGCGCCTATTCTAATTTTGGATGAAGCGACGTCTGCGCTCGACAATGAATCAGAAAGACTGGTTCAGGAAGCCTTGCAAACGCTTATGAAAGGCAGAACCACCTTGATCATTGCGCACAGACTGTCGACCATTGAACACGCAGATCGCGTGGTGGTCATGGAACAGGGTGAAATTGTGGAGCAAGGACGCCACACTGATCTACTTCATGCGGGTGGCGCCTATGCCAGGCTCCATTCCAAAACAGAAACAGCCTCTTAAACGCTTTTATATTAGAGCAACACAATATCGTATTGCTCTTGCCCCATGGCTGACTCACTTTGCAGTGAAACTGGCTTGGCAATAAAGTCTGACAAAGCGGCCAAATGCTGACTTTCCTCGTCTAACAAGAGTTCAATGACAGATGGAGAAGCCACCACTCTGAACTCACGCGGGTTGAACTGCCTGGCTTCGCGCAATATTTCACGAAGAATGTCATAAACCACGGTGCGATTGGTTTTCACACTGCCTTTGCCTTCACAACTGGGGCAAGTTTCGCAAAGCATGTGCGACAAAGATTCGCGAGTGCGTTTTCGCGTCATTTCAAGAAGTCCCAACTGTGAAAAACCACCCGCCATTGTTTTCACACGGTCTCTGGCCAGTTGTTTTTTAAACTCATCCAACACAGCAGTTTGGTGTTCTTCGCGCGCCATGTCAATAAAGTCAACAATGATAATGCCACCTAAATTTCTAAGACGAAGTTGGCGCGCAATGGCATGTGCCGCTTCTAAATTGGTTTTAAAAATGGTGTCATCAAAATTACGTGCTCCCACATAGCCGCCTGTGTTCACATCCACAGTGGTCAAGGCTTCCGTTTGATCAATGATGAGATAGCCCCCAGATTTCAATTCAACACGACGCCCAAGGGCCTTGGCCACCTCTTCGTCAATGGCATATAAATCAAAGATGGGACGCTCGCCTTTGTACAACTGCAATCGAGCCGCAGAAGCTGGCATAAATTCTTTGGCGAATGCCACCAAAAGTTCAAACTGCTCTTTGGAATCAATGCGAATGGTTTGTGTCGCCTCACCCACAAGGTCTCGAAGGACACGTTGCAGTAGGCTAAGGTCTTGGTGCAATAAAGATTGAGCAGGCAAGCGAGTAGATGAATCTTTGATGCGGGCCCAGGTTTTACGCAAATAGGCAATGTCTTCGTCTAACTCAACATCGCTTGAATCCTCGGCATTGGTTCGTAAAATAAAACCACCTCCTTGATCACCGACCAAGTTTTGCAAACGCTGGCGCAGGGCATCTCTTTGCTCCGAGGGAATTTTTTGAGAAACACCGATGTGATCGTCTTGCGGCAAAAATACCAAATGGCGACCAGCGATGCTAATTTGAGTGGAAAGCCTTGCCCCTTTGGTGCCAATTGGATCTTTCACCACTTGAACCATGAGGGCCTGACCCTCAAAAACTTGTTTTTCAATGGGCACCAAGGGCTGGGTGCTTCTGGCCACTTGCGGCGGGTCGCCATCAGGTTGACGCTGCCAAACATCGGCCACATGCAAAAAGGCAGCCCGCTCAAGTCCGATGTCAATGAAGGCTGACTGCATTCCTGGCAAAACTCGGGCCACTTTACCAAGGTAAATATTGCCGACCAGCCCGCGCTCAAGAGATCTCTCCACATGAAGTTCTTGCACAGCACCGAGTTCTACCACGGCAACTCGGGTTTCCTGAGGAGACCAGTTAATCAAAATATCTTGCTGCATGATGCTTGGATTCTCAAATGCTGCTCAACAAAAAGAACAGGCTATGAAGCACATTGTGTCATGTGCTTGCATAGCTCAAACAGGTCTTGGCTATCGGCTTCGTCAATGAATTCCATGAATTGCCAGCGAGACAATGGGTGAAGTCGAGAAATACTCACACTCAAGCTGGCACGGACGAAGCCCAGCCCATTGCTGAAGACAATTGGTCAATGGATTGCTCGGTATCTCGACCTTCATTGACCAGCCATTCACAGAAACCCTCTATCACGGGACTTTCTTGTGAACTGGGGGGCGCATTGACGTAATAACGGCGTTGACGTGCCGCTTGTAGACCAAACGGAGCGCACATTCGACCGGCAATGATATCGTCCGCAACCAAGAAAAGCGGCACCAGAACAACACCCAAGCCTTCTGCGGCCGCTTGCAGCGCAAAGTACATTTGCTCAAATTGAAGGGTATGAGAAACGCGCAAATCAGATTGCCCAGCCATGGGCAGCCATTCTGACCAGGCCATCGGCTCGGTGTCATAGCTGATCAAGGTGTGTTCGGTTAAATCGCTCGGTTCATTTAATCGCCCCAGCTCAAGCAAGTCGGGATGGCAAACTGGCACGATGGTTTCTGTCATGAAGGGAACGGAAAACATGCCCGGAATAGGTTGATGCGCTCCCCGAATGGCAACGTCATAAAGTCGATCTTCAAAGTTAACGGTGGCTGTCGACGTCGTTAATTTCACTTCTACACCGCCGCGCCTTCTTTGAAAAGCCGAAATACGCGGGATGAGCCAACGCATGGTGAAGGTTGGCGGCGCACTGATCCGAAGCGCCGTGGGCTCTGTTTGTTCTAACAGTTGCATGGATGTCACTGCGATGCGGTCTAGGGCTGGCGTGACAGCAGCTAAGAAAGTGCGTCCTGCGTCAGTCAAACTGAGCTGCGATTTGGCACGATTGAAGAGCGTTGTGCCCAGCCAAGTCTCTAGGGTGGCCACCTGTTTACTGACGGCGCCGTGTGTGACAAAAAGTTCTTTGGCGGCTTTGGTAAAGCTGACATGCCGCGCTGCAGCCTCAAAAGCGCGAACGGCATTCAGGGGTGGAAGTTTTCTCATACCGCTATCTTACATAGGCTTTAGATTTCTTGCTGAGATGTGAGATTTAGTCTATGTTAGTCAAATAAACTGAACGTGATGGTCCTCATTTTGGACAAAAATTGCCTAGACACCAAAAGAGTCCTGTGTGAGAAAAAACAAATCTATGAGTGAAGGTTCGATCGCATGAAAGCTGCACCCTTTGATTACGTCAAAGCTGAAAGCCTAGCGCATGCACTCGAACAACTGGGTCAACATGGCGGCGATGCCAAATTGATTGCAGGCGGACAGAGCCTGGTTCCCATGATGGCCATGCGCTTGGCTCGTCCCACATGGCTGATCGATATCAACCAACTTGACAACCTGAAGAACATTGAAGTCACACCATCGGCTGTCAAGTTGGGGGCGGGCGTGAGACAACGCGATTTGGAATTTCATCCGCAACTTCAGTCTCACCTGCCGCTGGTGCAGAAAGGCATTAAGTGGGTAGGACACGAGCAAACACGCAATCGAGGAACGGTGGGAGGCAGTTTGGTGCACGCAGACCCTTCCGCCGAATTGGCCTTGGCCGCTTTGGTATTGAATGCAGAGTTCACGCTTCAATCTCAAACTGACGGCACACGAAAACTCAAGGCCTCTGAGTTTTTCCTAGGTCCCATGTTCACCGCCGTCTCGGACACCGAAGTATTGACGGACATTGCTTGGCCCGTCTGGGAAGGCTCACAAATTGGATCGGAATTTGAAGAGACGGCCATCCGAAAAGGGGATTTTGCAATGGCCTCAGCCGCCTGCCAAATTCAGGTCAATCCACAGGGCACTATTTCTCGCATTTCCTTTGGCATGGGAGGTGTTGACGGAAAGCCTCTTACATTCCCAGAATTGGCAAGCCAACTCACTGGGCAAAAACTCTCATCCGAAATGGCCAAGGAGGTGGCACATCAGGCTGCCAATGAATGCCAACCTGGCAGCGACATGCATGCCTCAGCAGCTTACAGAAAATATTTGGCTGGAATTTTACTGGGCCGCGCTTTGGAGAGTGCCTATGCACAAGCTTGCAGCGCGCCTCATGCTTAAAGAATGATCAATATGACCGGCACTCACATCATTCTCAAAAAATCGATTCAAATCCAAGTTAATGGTATGACGCAACAACGTTGGGTTGAGCCTCGAACCAGCTTGGTTGACTTTCTGCGTGACGATCTGGGCCTGACCGGTACACACGTCGGTTGCGAGCATGGGGTTTGCGGTGCCTGTACCGTCATGTTGAATGATGAACCCATCAGGTCTTGTTGTATGTTTGCTGTGCAAGCAAATGAAATGAGTGTCACCACTGTGGAGGGGTTGGCACCAGAGCGTGGCGTCATGACCAAAATTCAAGATGCATTTTGCGAAAAACATGCGCTTCAATGCGGTTATTGCACACCCGGAATGCTGATAGCCTGTCATGCCTTGGTTGCCGAAACCCCCCATCCCACCGAAGCGCAAGTGCGAGATGCCATCAGCAGCAACATCTGCCGATGCACAGGCTACCAACAGATTGTGGATGCAGTGATGCATGCCACAAAATCTGAAAGCAAATAGCATGAGCCAAGCCCCGTTTCGTTTCATTGGGAAACACCGCAGAGCGGTTGAGCACCAAAGATTTGTCGTTGGCAATGGCCGATTCGCGGCCGACATTCAATTACCAGGCATGCTGCATGTTGCCTTAGTGGCTGCACCTTATGCCAGTGCCAAAATCAAATCGATTGACGCTGGTGAAGCCTTGGCAATGCCTGGTGTGCATGCCGTCCTAACGGGTGAGGAACTTCGACAACAAGTTGATGCCATGATGCCAGGTGTGGACGCCCCTCAAGTCACGCGCTATCCCTTGGCATTTGATGTCACTCGATATGCGGGTGAATGGGTGGCCGCCGTGGTGGCAGACAGTAGAGCCTTGGCAGAGGATGCTGCTGAATGTGTCGTTATCGACTACGAACAACTCACCGCTGTGGTAGATCCGCAGGAAGCGCTCCAACCTACGGCAACGCTGGTTCATCCCGCTCACGGCACCAATGTGATTTTCCAGCGCAAATTTGTATGGGGCCCTGTTGAAGATGACTTCGCCCACTGCGACCATCAACTCAGCTACCGCGTCAGTTGGGCCAGAAATGCCACCGTTCCCATTGAAACCTTTGCCGTGGCATGCCAATGGAATGACTCAACAGGCATCTTAGATGTTTGGGCTTCCATCCAGATGCCTAAATTTCCTGACCAAGTTGCCAAAGCTTTGCGTCTGCCCGGCAATGCGGTGCGTGTGCACTTCGATGTGGACGTAGGTGGCAGCTATGGCGTGAAGCGTGGATTAAAACACTCGGTGTTGGTAGGCTATTTGTCTAAAAAACTAGGCCGCCCCGTACGGCTCATTGAAGACCGATTAGAAAACATGCGCGGTGGCGATATGCAAGGCCCCGATCGTGTGTTTGATGTCACTTTGGGGTTTCAAAAAAATGGCGTTCTTAAAACCATGCGCATGCGTGCTGTCGATGACATTGGCGCCTACTCCGGCCGGTCTCCGCTTCAATTAGGCAAACCCGTGGGTGCCATTGTGGGCCCTTATCGAATTCAAAGCGTTGAGTACGAAGCTGTAGCGGTGATGACCAACAAAACACCGCAAGAAGCTGTGCGAGGTTTTGGCCAAGCACCTACCAACTATGCCATTGAAACTGGCATCGACAAAGTTGCCAGATTTTTGAAACTCGACCGAATCGCTTTGCGCAGAATCAACCTGATCGGCAAGGACGAATTCCCCTACCTTATTCCAAGCGGAACCAGCTACGACTCGGGTGACTACGACACCGTGATGACGAAGACTCTCAACACCGCTGCTTACGATGACTTGTTAAAGGAACGTGATCAGTTGAGGGCTGAAGGTCAACTGGCAGGCATCGGTATATCGACTTGCCTTGAACCGTCCGGCGGCAACTCTTCCTTTGAGCCTTTGTTCAATCCCAAAAACGAAACCACCACTTGGATGGACTCTTGCTTGGTCCGGGTCGATTTGTCTGGCGCCATCACAGCGCTCATGGGCACTTCGTCTTCAGGCCAAGCCCACGAGACCCTGGTCTCCACCGTGGTGGGCGAAGTACTCCATCGGGAACCCGACAGTATTCGCGTGTTGCATGCTGACTCACTCAATGCGCTGCCCTCCAACAGCCCTGTGGGGAGTCGAATGGCCATTATGTTGGGCGGTGCGGCGGCTGGTGCAGCGAAAAAAATCAAACAAAAGCTTTTGAAAATTGCATCACACAACCTGAACGTTGACGTTCACGATTTGACCTATGAAGGCGGACATGTTCAGGCCAAAAACAATCCATCTCTCAAATTGTCATGGGATGCATTGGTAGAAATAGCGCATCGTCATTTTCATAAATTACCAGAAGGCATGGAACCTGGGCTTCAAGAAAAATTTGTTTGGGAAGTTCCCACCGGTGGCATGTTGCCTACAGAAGATGGCCGGGTTCAAATGTACCCATGCCATTCTTTTGAATCACACGTTGTGTTGGTCAGCATTGATCCTGGCACCTGCAAAGTGACCGTTCGAAAATATGTGTGTGGCCATGATTGCGGCGTCATGATCAGTCCTGATGTGGTTCACGGCATGACCTACGGTGGTATTGCGCATGGCCTTGGCGCTGCACTCATGGAAAAATTTGCCTTTTCACCCGAAGGACAACTCCTCTCTGGCACTTTCATGGATTACTTGTTGCCATCCTCTGCTGAAGTACCAGCCATTACCATTGTGGATCATTGCACGCCCTCACCTCTTACCGAATTTGGCCAAAAAGGTTCTGGCGAAGCGGGTTATTTAGGCAGCCCTGCGGCCATTGCCAGTGCAGTCAATGACGCGTTGTTAACGGCTGGCGCAAAGATTGATTTCTTGCCAATGACACCTCAAGCCATTTGGTGCGCTTTGAATGAAGCCCGCCAAGTTCAAAAACACGGTAACTCAGGAGCTCAATGACATGACACAGCCAACGATGACCCTCAAGGTTCAAGGTTCTGCAGGAAAAATTGCGGTCCATACAGAAGGGCCCAGCGATGGCCCCGTTATTTTGATGGCGCATTCCATTTTGTCGTCCAGCATGATGTGGCGCGAGCAATCGAAATTGCTGGCAGCCACTGGATGGCGTGTAGTTTGTGCCGATACACGCGGCCACGGTCAGTCAGAATGCAATTCGAAAACATGCACCATGGACGATTTAGTGGCAGACAGCGTAGCTGTTTTGGATAGTTTGAATATTTCGAAAGCCCACTATGTCGGCTTGTCTTTGGGCGGCATGAGCGGTGCCGGCTTGGGCTTTCAGCACAGCCATCGATTGCTCAGTTTGGTTCTTTGCGATTCCAGGGCAGATATGCCAATACCGATGGGTGATATTTGGAACGAGCGCATCATCGCCGCTGAAACACAGGGCTGTCAAGCCTTGGCAGTGTCCACTTCTGAGCGTTGGTTTGGCGTACCCTTTATAGAAGCACATCCCACCATTGGCAAAGAATTTAGAGACACCATTGGACAAACGCAAGTTTCAGGATTTGTCAGTTGCGCTCGCGCCATTCAGGGGCTGAATTATTTAGACCAGATCCATCAAATCAATGTCCCAACAACACTGGTGGTGGGCGCCAATGATGGGCCATTGCCTCAAGCCATGCAATTGATGCAGTCAAAAATCAAGGATTCACGGTTGGAAGTTATTGCCAATGCAGGACACCTACCCAATATCGACCATGCTATTTTATTTAACGCTGCGTTAATGCGGCACTTTTTTCAAAACTCGACATGGAGCCAAGTATGAGCGATGAAATAAAAATTAAACAAGACGGCCGCATTCTGCGAATTCAATTCAATCGTGCTGAAGGCAATGGCGTTTCAGACAGCATGGCTGCTGCTTTGTCTGAAGCTGTGATGAAAGCCCATGAAACTTCGGATTGCGTGGTGTTAAGTAGTGTAGGCCCTGATTTTTGCACGGGCAGGGTTCGCGATGCAGATTTTCCACCATCACCCGAAGCCTATTCAAGGCGCCCCGAATACGACTCTATTTTTAACAGCTACAAAGCCTTGCGCAGCAGCTTGGTACCGGTCATTGGTGTAATTGAAGGCAAGTGCATGGGTTTTGGAACCGCCATTGCCTCTTTGTGCGACGTGTCATTTGCCAGCGACTCAGCCTCCTTCAATATTCCTGAAATTGCACACAACGTGATGCCGACCATGGTCATGTCGGCCATTTACGACCGTATGAACCGCAATGCTATTTTGTACATGGCTTACTCCGCCGACTTTATCAGTGCGTCCCAAGCTATGTCTTACGGCATCATCAGCAATGTGGTGCCACAAGCTCAATTGAATTCGGAAGTGACGAGGTTTTGCGACACACTTTTAAGCCGCCCTCGCCCAGCTATTTTGGGCTTGAAAGAATACTTGCGCGTGGCGCCTCGCATGGACGAGCAAGGCGCCATTGACTACGCACGAAGTTTGCACGCCATGGTCAACACTTCGGCCGCAATGAAGAAAAAAGCGCATTGATTTTTCCAATCTTTAAATTAACAGTCTAAAAATAAGACTCTTAGACAGTAAAGAAGAAAGCAACAGCATCATGGAAATATTAGGGCAGCAACTCATTTCGGCATCACGCCAAAAGGTTTGGGAAGCCTTGAACGATCCAGTAGTTTTAAAGCAATGTCTGCCAGGATGTGAATCTGTGGAACGTGTCACACCCGATGAATTTCGAGTGGTCATTAAAACGGCCATTGGCCCCTTGAAGGCACGTTTTCAGGGCTCACTCAAATTGGCAGAAGCCAGAGAGCCAGAATTTTGCGTCATGCAATTTGAAGGGCAAGGGGGCGCTGTAGGATTTGGCAAGGGTACCGCTACTGTGACACTCAAAGAATCTGCGAAATGCACCGAGTTGAGTTATGAAGCCAAAGCGCAAATTGGCGGCAAACTGGCGCAAGTAGGATCCAGACTCATTGACAGCGTGGCCAAGAAAATGGCGGATGACTTTTTCAAGGCATTTCAAATTTCCTTGGCACCCGAGGCAACCTCCAGTGACGCCATGCCGGAAAAGACGCGGGTTGCCACATCATTCCATTCTCCCTCTGGTCTTAGCGCGCAGACACAACACCCCAAACAAGTTCCAAGTCAGGATGAGCGTTTGGTACCGGCTTGGTGGCTTTTCCCTGCCGCAACTCTGGGTGCTGCCATCATGCTCGCTGGCAATTATTGGATGCATTGATCATTACACCCTTTGAAACCAAATATGGCATCTAGGTGAAAGCTTGGCTTTTTGGCATCAAGAACGTCAATAAGGTGCGTGAAGTATTAATTTAAGCATCAGAAGCCAGCGTCCACTGGGCTTGCGGAATAGGCCATGACAACAATTCAGCCAATCGGCACACCACCCAGAAAGATTCGACTGACGAGATGGAAGTGGGCTCAACCATCAGGCCACGCCAGCATCGTTCTAATACATCTTCTTCGGTAATACCCAACTGAAATTGCTGTGTGCTAGCAGTGTCAACCAGCATGTTGGCCATGTCTTCACACCATTCGTAGCGTTGAGTCAGTTCAGCACGTGGCAAGCTGGGCTTGTATTGACCCTTCTTGACATACAAGGCCATGAAAGATTCGGGTACGAAGCTTTGGTTCTCTTCGTACATGCTAGGTATTTACGTTGAAATGGCGTGGAGCCATTACATGAAATCAATCAATACTTGGCCAAATCCTGAACAACTCACTTGAGAAGCGCCATCCATGAGTTTGGCAAAGTCGTGCGTCACGCGCTTGCTTTGAATGGCCTCTTCCATGGCTTGAAGGATGATGTCGGCGGCCTCGGTCCAACCCATGTACCGGAGCATCATTTCGGCAGACAAAATTTCTGAGCCTGGATTGACATAGTCTTTGCCAGCAAACTTAGACAAAGCGCCCACGGTGGCTTCAAAGCATGCCACGCTGTCTGACATATTGGCACCAGGCGCAATGCCAATACCGCCCACTTGCGCAGAAACTGCGTCTGAGATGTAGTCGCCATTTAAATTCAAAGTGGCCACCACAGAGAATTCTTGGGGGCGCATGAGAATTTGCTGCAAAAATGCATCCATCGCAATGTCTTTGACCGTGATATTTTTGCCCGTCTTGGTATTTTTAATTTGACACCATGGTCCATCGTCAATGATCTTGGCTGCAAATTCTTCTTGAGCTAATTCGTAAGCCCAATCTCGAAAAGCGCCCTCGGTGTACTTCATGATATTGCCCTTGTGGACGATGGTGACACTTGGCTTGTCGTGGTCAATGGCGTACTGAATGGCTTTGCGAACCAAGCGCTTGGTACCTTCACTCGACACGGGCTTGATACCAATGCCAGAAGTAGCAGGGAAACGAATGCTTTTCGCGCCCAACTCTTGGGTTAAAAAAGCAATGAGCTTTTGGCTTTCTGCAGTGTTGGCTGCATATTCAATGCCTGCGTAAATATCTTCTGAATTTTCACGAAACAAGGTAATGTTGGTTTTTTCAGGCTCCCGAACGGGTGATGGTACCCCTTTGAAATATCGCAAGGGCCTGAGACAGACATACAAATCGAGTTCTTGCCGCAATGCCACATTGAGCGATCGGATATTGCCAGAAGAAGGGGCGTTCAAGGGCCCTTTGATAGAGACAACATATTCTTTCAGGGCGGCCAAAGTTTCGGCTGGCAAGTACTGATCCGCGCCGTAAAGCTTTGCCGCTTTTTCGCCTGCATAGACCTCCATCCAGTGAATGGTGCGAAGGCCTTTGTAAGCCTTGTTGACCGCTGCATTTACCACCTTGATCATGACGGGGGTAATGTCTACGCCCGTACCGTCACCCTCTATGAAAGGAATGATGGGGTCAAGGGGCACCTTCAATGAATGATCGGCATTAACCGCTATTTTGGTGCCCTGCGATGGAACTTGAATGTGTTGGTACATTGACAGACTCTCCGTGGAATCATTCTATCTAGAAAATCAGTCACAATCCGGTCAAGTACCGCCCTACACTCCCTAAGATGCCCGATGACATGAACGCCCCTTTCACGACCCTTATTCGCTTGATTAAAATTCATTTCTCTCGATGCTTTGTAGCCATCACAGCAACAATCTTCACATTGTCTGCTTTTGCTCAAGGCGCGCCCCAAACACAACTGTCCAGAACCACTTTGAATGCTGGAATGCACCTCATTCAAGTGCAGGTGGCGCAAGATTATGAGCAGCGTCAAATCGGGCTCATGTGGCGCAAAGAAATGCCCCAGAACGAAGGCATGCTGTTTGTATTTGAACAACCTGCTGTTCAGTGCTTCTGGATGCGCAATACGCTCCTACCCTTGACGGCGGCCTTTGTATCAGATGACGGCACCATCGTGAACTTGGCTGATATGAAGCCCCAAAACGATGACTCACATTGCTCCAAAAAACCAGTCCGTTTTGTGTTGGAGATGAACCAAGGCTGGTTTGCCAAGCGCAACATTCAAGCTGGCTTTAAGTTGACTGGCCCCGGCTTTAGCAAATAAAACTGAGCTGTTCGCTTTTATAACTTGAAACTTTAAACGCCCCAGACCACATCAGCAGATTTCTCTAGGCACAATCCCAGCATTTTGAGGATGGGCAAACTGCGTTGCCTAAGAGAAACTTGCTTGGTCTCAACTCGACCTTGCTCTTCTTGCGCCACCGCAATTTGAAGCGCTTCGATGGCTGCTGGAATTTGCTCAACCAAGAAGATACCCTTTACCTGATTTTCGCGGCCCATGATTTTGAGCAGTCGCTTGGCATCGGGCTCCAACATGATCAGATCGCCAGTGACTTTTGATTTGAATTTATAAAGCATAAAACATTTTCAGCATAATAAATAGATAGTACACCTCCATGAACCTTCAACATAACGCCAGGGCTTCGACATGATTTGTTACGAACCCATATTGATCAACACGTTCCTGTCTGGCAAGCGAATATCGCGACAGTGATCGTCATCCGTGGTGGCAATGGCCAGATTTAAAAGTGAAATGATGGCAATTGAAAGTGATCCGGGCTGGCTGCGTGCCAGTATTTGGCAAAAAAGCCTTCAAGTGGCTTGTCTTCCAAAAGTTCTCCCTTTGACAAACTGGGCATCAAATCGGACAAGTTCTGAATCTCATGTTCACTCACGCGCCGCATGATGTGCTGCAAATTCAAATCCGCTGGTTTGGACAAACCAGTGGCCTGAAGCATCTCTTGAACAGACTCTAGTGTTTGACGGTGAAAATTTCTCACGCGATCAGCCTTACTGGGGACAACCAAGGCTATTTGTCGTTTTGGATCTTGCGTGGTTACGCCAGTGGGGCAATTTCCCGTGTGGCATGTTTGAGCCTGAATACAGCCCAAAGCAAACATAAAGCCTCGGGCACTGTTGCACCAATCGGCGCCCAACGCTAAGGTCCTCATGACGTCAAAACCACTGATGATCTTGCCACTGGCACCCAAGCGAATGTGATCACGCAAGTTCAAGCCCACCAGCGTGTTGTGAACCAACCTTAAGCCTTCCAGCATCGGCATGCCCATGTGGTCGGTAAATTCGACTGGTGCGGCGCCCGTTCCGCCCTCAGATCCATCCACCACAATAAAGTCGGGGAGGATACCTGTTGTTTGCATGGCTTTGGCAATGCCAAACCATTCCCAAGGATGGCCAATGCACAATTTAAAGCCAACGGGCTTGCCCTCGCTCAACTCACGAAGTGTTTGAACAAATTGAAGCAGTTCCGTGGGTGTCGAAAAGCTGCTGTGTGCAGCAGGAGAAACGCAATCTACGCCCACAGGAACCCCTCGGGCTTCTGCAATTTCAGGCGTGACCTTGGGTCCTGGTAAGACGCCGCCATGACCTGGTTTTGCACCTTGACTCAATTTGATCTCGATCATTTTGACTTGAGGTGAGAGTGCATTTAGCTTAAATCGATCGGCATTGAAAGTGCCATCGTCGTTTCGGCATCCAAAATAACCTGAACCGATCTCCCAGATGAGATCACCGCCGTGTTCACGGTGATAGCGTGAGATAGAACCCTCGCCCGTATCGTGGATAAAACCGCCCTTCTTTGCACCCAAATTCAAGGCCATGATGGCATTGGCACTTAAAGCACCAAAGCTCATGGCGGATACATTGAACAAACTGATTTCGTAAGGTTGTTGACATTGAGCACCACCCACGTGAACTCGAAAGTCGTGCGATGCAATGACGGAGGGACTGATAGAGTGCGTTAACCACTCATAGCCAACTTCGCGCACGTTCAGTTGGGTGCCAAAAGGACGCTTATCAGATTCACCCTTGGCCCGTGCATAAACAAGAGACCGTTGCGATCTGGAAAATGGTACCGCCTCACCGTCGCCTTCAATGAAGTATTGCCTCAATTCGGGTCGAATGAACTCCAATAAAAAACGAACGTGGCCAATGATGGGGTAGTTACGCAAAATGGCATGTGTGGATTGCTGCAAATCATGCACACCCACCACCACCAATCCGGTTAAAAGCAGCACCCATAAAAAGCTGACCTGCCCCACTACCAATTGAAGGGCCGACAGAACCCAAAGCGCCACAATGGCAAAAAAAGCAATGTAGCGAACCGGTACTCGCTGATCAATCCAATTCAACATTTATCGTCTCCTTGTGAGATTGATGCACAGAGTGCAGCATCTGGGGTTAATCGTTTAAATGGCAAGCAGCTTGGTGAAGCAAACTCACCGTCTTCAATTGAGGCTCTTCAACTTTGCAACGCTCTGTTGCTTTCGGGCAGCGCGGATGGAAATGGCAACCACTGGGACGATTGACGGGGCTGGGAACGTCACCTGTTAAGACAATTCGCTTTTTCTTGGCTGTAGGATCTGGAATAGGGACAGCAGAAAGAAGTGCCTCAGTATACGGATGCTTAGGGTTGGTGTACAGGTCACGTGAAGATGCAATTTCGACTACTCGCCCCAGATACATCACCGCCACACGGTTGCTGATGTGCTCAACCACCGACAGATCATGGGCGATGAACAAATAAGTTAAGCCCATTTTGACTTGCAAATCTTCTAGCAAATTAATGACTTGCGCTTGAATAGACACATCAAGAGCTGACACGGGTTCGTCGCACACAATCAGTTTGGGCGATACCGCTAAAGCACGAGCGATGCCAATGCGCTGACGTTGCCCCCCTGAAAATTCATGAGGAAAACGCCTCAAGTGATCGGCATTGAGCCCTACGGTTTCAAGAAGCGAGACAATTCGAGTCCGATAAGCTTCGGCTGAAGAAGCGAGTTTGTGAATGGTGAGCGCTTCACCAATGATGGCCTCCACCGTCATGCGCGGGTTGAGGGAAGCAAATGGGTCTTGGAAAATAATCTGCATGTCACGGCGAACTTCACGCAACGCATCGTGACCCATGGTGGTCACGTTTTGTCCATTGAAATCAACTTGCCCCGAACTGGGTTCTATCAACCTCAGAATACAGCGGCCCGTGGTTGATTTACCGCAACCCGATTCACCCACCATGCCCAATGTTTCACCTGCATTGATGTGGAAACTCACACCATCGACGGCATGAACGCGATTTACTTCGCGACTAAAAATACCACCCTTGATGGGGAAATATTTGGTGAGGCCCTTAACTTCCAGCAAGGGAGTCTGGCTTGGTGAGAGGGGTTTCTTAGCTGGCATTAGATTTATATTGAGAAGTGGCAAGCCACTTTGTGACCGGCAGAAATTTCACGCAACTCAGGCATTTCTTGAGTACATCGATCGGCGGCATGCTGACAACGAGGCGCAAATCGGCAGCCTTTAGGTGGATTGATTAACTTAGGCACCGTACCGGGAATGGCCTCTAGTCGCTGTTTATTCTCACTGTCAAAGTCAATTCTTGGAATAGATCGAATCAGGCCCTGTGTATAGGGGTGCGCAGGTGAAGCGAATAAATTTTCCACGGCAGCCTCCTCGACCACTCGACCTGCATACATCACCACCACGCGTTGTGCAGTTTCAGCCACCACACCCATGGCGTGCGTGATGAGCATGATGGACATGCCCATTTGCGATTTCAAATCATTGAGCAGATCCAAAATTTGAGCTTGAATGGTCACATCCAAAGCTGTGGTGGGTTCGTCTGCAATGAGCAGTTTGGGTTTGCACGCCAAGGCCATGGCAATCATCACCCTCTGACGCATACCGCCAGAGAACTGATGGGGGTAGTCATTGATCCGTTGTGCTGGCTTAGGGATGTTCACCAAGCCCAGCATTTCAGCGGCTTTCTCCATGGCTTGCTTGGGCGACAGGCCTTCATGCAAGCGCAACGATTCTGCAATTTGCTCGCCCACACTCATCACTGGGTTGAGAGATGTCATAGGTTCTTGAAAAATCATGGCAATTTCTTTGGCGCGCAGATTTCGCATGGTCTGCGCATCTGCTTGCACCAAGTCTGTGCCCTCAAACCAAATCTGACCCTTGGCAATGCGTCCAGGGGGCATGGCCAAAAGTTTCATGATGGTCATGGCAGTGACACTTTTGCCACAGCCAGACTCACCCACTACGCCCAAGGTTTCGCTGCGATCAATGTGAAAATTGACGCCATCGACAGCGTGCAACACACCATCATCGGTATCGAAGTGAACCTGCAGGTCTTCAACTCTTAACAAAGGGTTAGACATCCTGAGCGCCTTTAAAGCACACGGCGTGGATCGTAAGCATCCCGCAAACCGTCGCCAATGTAGTTGATGGTGAGCACCGTGATGAAAATCAAAGCCCCAGGAAATAAAGCCCAGTGAACCGCTACATCCATGTGGTCTTTAGCGTCAAACAAAATACGCCCCCAAGTGGGTATGTCAGGCGGAAATCCAAGTCCTAAAAATGACAACGTGGACTCGGCAATGATGGCTGCAGCCACATCAATGGTGGCCGCCACAATGACGGGGCCCATGGCATTGGGCAAGATATGCACAGTGACTTGTCGCCAAGGACTGGCACCTAAAGCGCGCGCCGCTTCAACAAACTCTTTTTCACGCAATGTGAGAAATTGCGCCCTGACCAAGCGAGCCACAGGCATCCAACGCAAACCGCCGATCACAGCCACGACCAAAATAAAAACACCCGCCTCGGGCCCCACTATTTTTTTCAATTTGTCATTGAACAAATAAAAAATCAAAAGCAACAAAGGCAATTGTGGCAATGACAAAAACAAGTCAGTGATCCACATCAAAAAGACATCAACAGGGCCCCTGGACATACCGGCCACTGCGCCGACAACCACCCCAACGCTAATGGCAATCAGCATGGCGACCAATCCCACAGCCAAGGATATACGGCCTCCGTAAAGTACGCGGGCCAATAAGTCTTGACCCAAATCATCGGTGCCCAAGGGATGGGCCCAAGAGGGTCCTTGCATGCGAGCGGCAAAATCAATTTCATTGATTGGAACGCGCCATAGCCATGGACCCAGCAAAACAGCCAACACAATGATGCTTAAAACAAACGTGCAAACAACTGCCAGTTTGTGGCGTTTAAATCGGCGCCATGACTCTTGGCCTGGCGACTGTACTGAAGACTTGGCCGCCAAGGCCTTGTTGTCAGTTGAAGGAGATACGAGGGTCGAGCCAGCCATACAAAATATCTGCTAAAAGATTACATGCAATCACCAGCATGGAGAACACAAAAGTCACAGCCATGACCACTGGGGTGTCGTTGGCCAGCATGGAACTGATGATGAGGGAACCAATTCCGGGAACACGGAAAATTTGCTCAGTGACAATGGCTCCGCCAAAAATAGCCGGCATTTGAAGTGCGACCAATGTCACAACTGGAATGAGTGCATTGCGCAAAACATGCTTCGTGATGACCACTTTTTCAGACAAGCCTTTTGAGCGTGCCGTGGTGACATAGTCCAAACGAATGACGTCCAGCACGGCAGAGCGCACATAACGTGTCCACGCGCCTGCTTGAAACAAGCCCAACACCGTGACGGGCATGATCATTTGCTTAAAGTGCTCCCAGAAAAAGCGCCAGCCTGTTTCAGGAATATCTGCTCTGTAAACAAATGGCAACCAGTCAAGGTGAATGCTGAAAAACAAAATGAGCAAAATACCCGTAAAGAAGGTTGGCAACGAGAAGCCAATGAACGCCAGCGTACTGGCAATTTGGTCAAACAGCGAGTATGGCCTAGTGGCCGCATAGACGCCCACGGGAATAGCAATGCAAAGTGCCAACAACTGTGAGGATCCAATCACCAACAAGGTAACAGGCATGCGCTGCATGATGAGTGTTTCTACATTGATGCGGCTGATGAAAGAATAACCCCAGTCGCCCCGGATCATGGCCGTGAGCCAATTCCAGTAGCGAACCATGAGAGGGTCATCCAAACCAAACTTCAGCCTTAAGGCCATGGCCACTTCGGCAGGAATGTTGGGGTTGGAAACCAACTCGGAAAAAGGATCTCCCGGCGCCAATGCCAAAACAGAAAACAATACCAAACTAATGCCCAAAAGACTGGGCACGGCGATCATCAATCGCCGAATCACATATCGAAACATAGAACTTGATTAAGTGGTCTTGTACCAATCTTTCAATAGCCACAAATCATTGTCCCAGCCCGACAAAGGCGCGACCAAATTATGAACTGCAGCCGATGTGCGCGGACGATAAACCACAGGAATGATGGCAATGTCGTTGATGGGCATATCGTTCATCTTCACAAACAGGGCAGCACGCTTAACAGGGTCCATCTCGGATTGGGCTGCCAAATAGGCTTTGTCGTATTCAGGGTTGCTGTAGCGAGTGGAATTTCGGCCCAGCCATTTATTGGCTTTGGTAGCAAACTCAGTGCTCAAGTATTGATTCATGAACACCTCAGGGTCTGGCTGAGGCATGGTGGTGGTAAACATTTGCATGTCTACAAACAGTTTGGTGTAAGTGTCAGGGTTGGCAGGATCGGACGAGAAGTAGACCGAAGCTGGCACCGCTTTCAATTCCATGTCAATGCCAGCCTTTTGAGCGGCTTGTTTGATAATCTGCTGTGTTTTCTGGCGAGGTCCATTGATGGAGGTTTGAAAAACCAACTTGAGTTTTTTACCCCCTTTTTCACGGATCCCATCTGCGCCTTTTTTCCAACCCGCCGCCTCCAACACTTGGGCCGCCTTATCGGGGTTGAACTCAAATTTTGTATTTTTGGATACAAAGCGCTGTGGGTTGTTCAAGAAGTTGGCCGTTGCAATACCGGTACGGCCGTAGATGAACTTTTGCACACTGTCGCGATCGACCACCAAACTGATGGCTTGCCGAACCGCAAATTCCGACAAGATGGGATGCTTGGATTTGGGATGCGAACGCTCGCCGTCTGTTTCGGTCCAAGGATCGGCCATGTTCAGTTGAATGAATTCAATGTTGCCGCCTGGGACAATGCTTGTTTTGCCTTTACCACCTTGCTCTAATCGAATGAGAAGCTCGTCTTCGACTTGCAAATTCCAAGCGTAATCATATTCACCGGTTTGCAATACAGCACGTGCAGCAGAAACAGCATCGCCGCCGCCCTTCATTTCGATGGTGTCAAAGTAAGGCCGATTGGCTTCATGGTAATTGGTATTGATCACACCACGCAACATGTCACCCGGTTTGAAATCAACAAACTTATAAGGGCCCGTGCCAACGGGCTTGAGGTTGGCGGGCGCATCCCGAGATGTAGCCCCTTTGTAAGCCTCAAAAACGTGTTTAGGAATGATCATGCCAAGGGCACTCACAAAGGGATCTGCCCAAAATGGGGAAGGCTTTTGGTACTCAACTCTAACGGTGTGGCTGTCAACCTTTGTGACCTTCACGTCTTTGTATGAGCCAAGGCTGTAAGCAGAAGTGGCAGGGTCGGCAGCATAAGCGGCCGTGAAAACAACGTCGTCGGCCGTGAATGCCACACCGTCATGCCATTGAACGTTTCTTTTAAGCTTCCAAGTAATGGATTTTCCATCTTTGGACACGCCGCCATTGGCCAAAGTTGGCACTTCCGCAGCCAATATCGGTATCAAGTTGCCATCTTTATCCCATGCACCCAATGGCTCATAGAAAATGCGTGAGCCTTCTTGGTCTTTGGTACCACTTGAGAAGTGGGGCTGAAGCAAAGTAGCCCCTTGCCACCAGAGCAATTTGAGAGCGCCGCCGCCGCCACGCTTGGTGGGCTTGTAAGTAGAGGCCGTTTGGGCTTGAGCCAAGCCTGAGGTGAGCAGCATCTGAGCCGCCATGGGCACCGTCAATCCAGCGCCAATCATGTGCCGAATGAACTGTTTACGGCTGATGCCGTTGTCGCGAACTTGGTCGATCAGACCGCGTATTTCACTTTCGTTCATCATGCTCTCCTGAAATTTAAAAGGACAGTTATAAAAACATCTACACACTAACTCTAATCTATAAATAAAATATTAGGGTTTTGCTTTAGACGGAATGCGCATAAACTAATTTCTTCGACAAAAGCTTTAAAAAGGTTGATTCATGGCCATCAAAAAACGAATCGTTCACCTCCCTTGCATGACCCCCGGTACCAGCCGCACTGTTTCTGTGCTCAGCTTTGGCAAATCTGGTGCACGCCCCAAGGTTTACATGCAAGCCGCGATTCATGCCAATGAAATGCCAGGAACCATGGCCCTTCACTATTTGATGCCCATGTTGGCCGAAGCCGACAAAAAAGGCTTGATCAAAGGCGAGATCATTTTGGTGCCAACAGTCAACCCCATTGGCCAGTCTCAGCTTGTTGGTAATTCTCATGCCGGTCGATACAACCATTTAAGTTACGAGAACTTCAATCGCAATTGGATTGACCTGTCTGAGCCGGTGGCAGAAAAGGTTTGGAAGAAGATTGGAAGCAACCCTGAAGCCAATGTCAAAATAATCCGAAAGGCTGCGCTTGAAGCCTTAAATGCGATGAAACCCGCCAATGAACTTCAAACCCTGCGTGTCGAAATGCAAAAACTCAGCACCGATGCAGACTATGTACTCGATTTGCATTGCGACATTTATGCGGCTCTGCACCTCTTTACAGCCCACAACGATTGGATAAAAGGCACCAAAGGACCGCTTGGAAACCTTGGCGCTGTTCAGGCATTGGCCGCAGATTTAGGTGTTGAGGCCACCATGTTCAACGATCCCTTTCCCAGCACCCTCACCTTTTCTGGCGTTAACAGCGCATTGTGGGCGCGTTTGCAAAACAAATTTCCCCATGCCAGCATTCCTCAGGGCTGCATGTCTGTCACGCTGGAAATGCGCAGTCAACACGATGTCAGCGATGCACTGGGTTCTTCAGATGCCCAAAACCTCTACCGCTGGCTGGTGCGCCAGGGCGTGGTGGGCGGCAAGGCAGCACCTTTGAAGAAAATGAAAACGGCGGCAGCGCCTATCAGCGGCATGGACGTGGGCTACAGCGTCGGCACTGGTTTCTTGGTATTCCACGTGAAGCCTGGCGCCAAAGTGAAAAAGGGACAACCCATCTGCGATGTGATTGACCCCGCCAACCCAAATGGTCCCAAAGCGCGAACCACCTACAAAAGCCAAACAGACGGCGTTTTATTTTCTCGCCGATTTGACGGCTATTTGTCGTGGCCAGGCCAAGTGATGTACCGAATTGCGGGGCCGAAACCTTTGGCGCACCGCATCGGCACATCCGGCTTGGATGACTAAACCAGATTCTTAAGACTGAACACCAGCGTTAGATTTTGCCGAGGTAATCGGACTTGCCAATTTCAACGCCACCAGACCGCAGCATGCTGTAAGTGGTGGTGGTGTGGAAATACAAATTAGGCAAGCAGTGCCCTAACAAAAACTGCATACCCTTGTAGTGCGTTTCTTTGTCGCCACGCTTTACCACAATGTCTTTGTCTTCAGTGCCATCAATTTGGGCTGGCGTAAAGGTCTCTATAAAGGCAATGGTTTTGGCAATGCGGGCCTGCAAGTCTTTGAGGTCTTTCTCAGTATCCTCGTGCGTTGGAATTTCTACGCCCACCAAACGCGCAACAAAGCCCTTTGACACGTCGCAAGCAATTTGAACTTGGCGACTTAAGGGAAGCATGTCTGGATAAAGACGCATATTGGTAAACACCACAGGGTCGATCTTTTTAGCTTCGGCATGTGCTTGCGCTTTGCCTAAGAGGTGTGACAGATTGGTCAAGCCATTGATCAGTCGAGGCACACTGGCTTGGTACATGGAAATGTTCATAAATACTCCAAAAAATGAGATTGAAAAATCAGTTTATTTCTAAAAAACGCTCAACCAATCGAGTCCAATAGGCAGCGCCATAAGACAAGTTTTGATCGTTGAAATCGTATTTGGGATTGTGCAAAAGCGCACTGTCTGTGCCATTGCCTAGCCTTAAAAAACAGCCTGGTTTGTGCTGCAGATAATAGGCGAAATCTTCACTGCCCGTGACAGGGCCAAAGGGGAAGACAACCTTGTCCTCACCCACCAGCTCAACAGCCACTTGACGCGCAAACTCAGTTTCTGCCGTCGCATTGATCACCACCGGATAGCCTCGCTCGTAAATAATTTCGACTTTTCCGCCAAAGGAGGCCACCTGCGACTTGACCAAATCTGTAATTCGTTGCTCTAAAAGCGCACGAACTTCTGGGCTGAAAGAACGAATGCTCAAAGACAATGTTGCAGAGTCAGGAATCACATTGGACACACTGCCCGCATGGGCGGTACCAATGGTGACCACGGAAGTTTGCAATGGATCAATGTTGCGAGACACCACCGTTTGCAAGGCCATGATCAAACTGCCCATGATTACCACTGGATCGATGGTTTGATGCGGGCGCGCGGCATGGCCACCCTTGCCAATCACTTTGATATAACAAGTGTCTGAAGCCGACATGAAAGCGCCAGCCCCAAACATAAACGTTCCCACATCGACGCCCGGATGATTGTGAAGGCCAAAAATGGCATCGCATGGAAATCGTTCAAACAAGCCATCGGCAATCATCTGCTGGGCACCACTGTCTTTTCCGGCCTCTTCGGCAGGCTGAAACACCAAATGCACTGTGCCCTTGAAGTTTTTGGTTTTAGCCAATTGTTGCGCCGCGCCCAACAGCATGGCGGTATGACCGTCGTGGCCGCAGGCGTGCATGGTGCCTGAGTGCTGACTGGCATAAGGTTTTTGTGTTTCCTCTTGAATGGGCAAAGCGTCCATGTCGGCCCGCAATGCAATGCCTTTACCTTCACCATTTTGAAGCGTAGCCACCAATCCGTGCCCTCCCACATTTCGCGTGACTTGAAAACCCCAAGCCTGCAGCTTGTCGGCCACCCACTGCGCCGTCGATTTTTCTTGGAAAGAGAGTTCCGGAAATTTGTGCAGATGTTGCCTAGCTTCGCTCAGAGAAACCTGAGCGCCCAACAAATCGGTGAGTTTGCAAAAGCAGTCGTAACGAGCATTCATGTCAAAAACTTTCTCTTAAATTCATCACTGAACAGTCTTGTGAGTATGCGGCGTGCGGCCGTCACCCATGTCCCAATACAAACCTGTCATCACCTGCAATGCTTCGCGCAGCAGTTCGGGTGGTAGGTGCTCGTTGGGTGCATGCTGTGAACAGCCAGGGTAGGAGTGTGGCACCCAAATTGTTTTCAGACCCAATACATCGGTGAAGATGTCATTGGGCAATGAGCCACCAAGGTTTGGCAATATGGCCGGCGATTTTTGGGTGGTTTCTTTCAATGACTGTGCCGCCCAAGCTACCCAAGCATCGTCGGGATCAATTCGAGTGGCTTTGAATATTTCATCTCGCGCTGCTGTCACTTGCACATAACCAAACCCATGGCTGTCCAGATGTCTTCTCAGTGCTCCCAAAATATCATCGCTGTCGATGCCCACCACAAAGCGCAATTGGCAGGTGGCCTTGGCTCTAGGTGGAATGGCATTCACGGGGTTATCTGGGTTGCCCGTTTTAAAGGCCAAGACTTCAAATGAGCACCAGCCAAACACGCGCTCTGCGGGGCTTAAACCAGGTTGACCCCAAGCGGGGTCAATTTGTGGGCCATTGACACCACCGTCTACTTCGCAATCGGCCAAGACACGCCTGACTGCATCTGGCAAAGACTTGGGCTTCCATTCAGGCACTTTGATTTCACCATGGTCGGTCACCAAACTGGCAATGGCGTGCGCCAATTGAATCCCTGGGTTGGAGATGAGCCCCCCCCAGTTCCCAGAATGGTGTGCACCAGATCTCGACTCAATACTCAGTTCAAAATTGATACATCCTCTTGAGCCTAAAAAGAGGGTGGGACGATCAGCCCTGAGCCGCGGGCCATCGGATGCTACCAACAAATCGGCTTTCATTAATTCGGCGTGTTCCGTGCAGACGTCTTTGAGACCAGGAGAACCGGTCTCTTCTCCCATTTCAATGATGTACTTAGCGTTAAATCCAAGTTTGCCGCGCTCCGCCAACACACATGCCAAGGCTTGAATATTGACCGAGTGCTGCCCTTTGTTGTCGGCAATGCCTCGTCCATACCAGCGGCCCTCCAATTCCGTCACGGCCCATGGCAAAACGCCTTCGCGCCATTCGCTTTCCAGTCCCCGAATCACATCGCCATGGCCGTAACCTAAAACAGTTGGCAACTCTGGTGATTCAATTCTTTGCGCAAATAAAAACGGTGCTTTGGCTTTTGGGTGCTCCAGAAGCCTGCAATGAAAGCCCATGGCTTCAAATGTGGGTTGCAAATCCTCTTTTAAGTAGGCCAATAGTTCTGCTGCCCGCGCTGGGTTTTGACTCTCAGTAGGTCTTTGAATTCGGCGATTCAAGGTTTCTTTAAAGGCGCCACTGTCGAAAACGACTTGCGCACGATTGAGGGCAGACTGTCTTGTCATCTCTATTTTTCTAATTTAGGAAAGATGCAGACTAACTCAATTTTTGAAAATGCTTTTTAGAACTGTACAAACACGGAGGTTCTGAAGCAAAATGAGATGGTTAAGTTGATTTTAATGACAAACTTATTGTTTTACAACCTATAGTTGGCAAACATTAAGTTGAACAACCAGTAGTTTAATTATGCCAAGCACAACTCACGATCATTTGGATGACAAAAAGCCCGAAAAATGGAAACACGAAGGTGTCAGGGTCGTCAAAGGGGATCAATTGGACGGCAATGTGCCATCCACCCAAGGCATGGACCGCAAAGCGGCCATCAACTTTGCACGTGTGGGTGCTGAAAAACTATGGGCTGGCACCGTCACCATTCACGCCAACGCCAAAACAGGCGCCCACCACCATGGTCCCCTAGAAAGCGTTATTTACGTCATCAAAGGACGTGCTCGCATGCGATGGGGTGATCATCTGGAATTTACTGCTGAAGCGGGCCCTGGGGACTTCATTTACGTGCCACCCTTTGTGCCCCACCAAGAAATCAACGCCAGTCCCACGGAAGTTCTGGAATGTGTTCTTTGCCGCAGCGACGGGCAGGCTGTCTCAGTCAACTTAGACATCGAGCCCATTGAAAAGCCTGAAGAAGTGCTTTGGATAGACCCAACACACCCAAGCGGCGGCATCTAAGCAATGCTTTGGCACCTCAAACTAAGAAAGCCCTTTTGCGTTCAATCTAATTTGGCGCCAGAGTCTTTCACAATCTTGGCCCAGCGAACCAAATCGCTCTTCACAAGTTGAGCCAATTGATCACCTGTCCCCTTAAAGGGCTCACAACCCAGCGTAGCAAGTCGATCTTGTACGTCCTTTGTATCTAGCGCTCTGGCGACATCGTTTTGAATCTGTAAAACGATATTTTTAGGTGTCCCTGCAGGCGCAAACATGCCATACCAAGGTGTGGCACCAAAACCAGGCACGGTTTCGCCAATGGTGGGTGAATCGGGCAATGCGGCCAGCCTCTTTTCGTTGACCACACCCAAAACCTTTAACTTGCCTGCGCGAATGAAGGCAATCGAAGAAGGCATGCTCTGAACTGAAAGAGGCACCTGCCCACCCACAACGTCCGTGGCAGCGGCAGCGGCAGCCTTGTAGGGAATGTGTTGAAGCTGAATGTCGGTTGCTTTTTGCAGCATTTCTCCAATCAAATGGTTCAAGGTGCCATTGCCAGCTGAAGCAATTGCCAATGCCCCTGGTTTTGATTTAGCAAGTGTGATCAATTCAGCCACCGTGTTGGCGGGTAGGCTGGGATTTGCAACCAAAACATAACCTGCCTTGGCCAAAGGCGCCACAGGATCAAAATCCTTCACAGAATCGAAGCCTGTTTTGGCATAAAGAAAAGGATTAATCACTTGCGCACTGTCGGCATTGACCAATAAGGTGTAGCCGTCGTTTTTGGCCTTGGCTGCATAGGCTGTGCCCACATTGCCACCTGCTCCCGGACGGTTCTCAACAATCACAGACTGTCCCCATTGCTCAGAAAGCTTCTGCGCGACGACGCGAGCAATGGCATCGTTAGCGCCACCAGCAGCTTGCGGCACCACCAAGGTCACTTGATGCGAGGGAAATTTATCTTGGGCGACGCTCCAACTGGCCGCTACGGATAACATCAAAACAAAAGCCGTTTTGCAAGCCGTGTGTAATCGATTAGTCATGTGAAACTTTCGTACATAGGAGTCCAAGGGGGTCCTGCTCAAGGACAAGTCTTCATTGTTTCAACAAAAACGATTCTCTCCAAGTCGGGTTTGCCATAATCAATGAAATTAAAGAAATCCATATGAATGACAAACATACGCTTGGCCCAAGACTCACCAGCCTTTCACACGGTGGTGGCTGCGGTTGCAAAATAGCACCAGGCGTTCTGAGTGAAATACTTCGCTCGACCACCGCCATGCCTCTGCCCCCTGAATTACTGGTGGGCATTGAAACTTCAGATGATGCTGCGGTTTACAAGCTAAACGACACCATGGCGCTGGTGGCAACCACAGACTTCTTCATGCCAATCGTCGATGATCCTTTCGAATTTGGGCGCATTGCCGCAACAAACGCCATCTCAGATGTGTATGCGATGGGCGCACACCCCATCATGGCATTGGCTCTAGTGGGTATGCCGGTGAATGTATTGCCCCTCAGTGTCATTGGCAAAATATTAGATGGCGGACAAAGCATTTGCCGAGAGGCGGGTATTCCCATTGCAGGTGGTCACACCATTGACTCGGTTGAGCCCATCTACGGCCTGGTGGCAATTGGCTTGGCTCACCCCGACCACATCAAACGCAATTCGGGCGCTAAGGTGGGGGACGTTTTAGTATTGGGCAAACCCATTGGTGTTGGTATTTTTTCAGCTGCTCTTAAAAAAGAAGTGCTGCCAGATGAAAGCTACAAAGCCATGATTGCCAACGCCACACAACTCAACACGGCAGGTCCCGATTTAGCCAAACTTGAAGGCGTTCATGCACTCACAGACATTACGGGGTTTGGTTTAGCAGGTCACCTACTTGAAATGGCGCGAGGTGCCAATTGCACTGTTCAT
Organism: Comamonadaceae bacterium; assembly: GCA_947479935.1. GTDB lineage: Bacteria > Pseudomonadota > Gammaproteobacteria > Burkholderiales > Burkholderiaceae_C > Limnohabitans_A. Next base: position 23,056 of record CANKBG010000009.1, on the reverse strand, counting down.
CTAGATTGGACTCAAGTGCCACTCCTGCCTGGCGTGAAAGAACTGGCTGATCAAGGTTGCATCACAGGTGCATCAGCACGCAACTGGCTAGGCTATGGCAGCGAGGTTAACTTGCCTGATGGTTTTTCTCCAGTGAATCAAAGCCTTCTAACCGATCCGCAAACTAGCGGTGGCCTTTTGGTTTCATGCACACCAGAATCTGTCAGTGGGGTACTGGCTCTTTTTGAACGACATGGATTTAAGCGCGCTGCTGTGGTGGGTCACATTGAAACTCAGCAATCCCATGGACTGAAGGTCAGTCAGAGAGTCCCCTCGTGAGCGTCAATCCTGTTAGCGCTCAAGCCGCCATGGCCCGAATGACTTTGCCCCTAGGCTCGCCCGGCGGATACAGTACCATCATCGACGCACGCTCTGAAAATGAGTTTGCCTTAGACCATCTGCCAGGAGCGGTGAACTGGCCTTCTTTAGACAATGAAGAACGCATTGTCATTGGCACCTTGTACAAGCAAGTCGGCTCCTTCGAGGCGAAGAAAAAGGGCGCGGCATTGGTAGCAGCCAACATCTCAAGACACATTGAAAAAAATGTGATTGCTTTGACAAAAGATTGGCAACCCTTGATTTACTGCTGGCGCGGGGGCAAACGCAGTGAATCCTTGGCGCTCATTTTGGGACAAATTGGTTTTAAGGTAAGCATCATTGAAGGTGGCTACAAGGCATTCAGAAGCGAGCTTGTTTCCGCCATTCCACCCTTGGCAGAAAAATTATCATGGCATGTGATTTGTGGCCCTACTGGTTCTGGTAAAACACGTTTGCTACATCAATTGGCGGCGCAAGGCGCACAAGTATTGGACCTAGAAGGATTGGCCAACCACAGAAGTTCTGTGCTGGGCATTATTCCTGGAGAGCCTCAACCCAGCCAAAAGAGCTTTGACACTCTCATTTGGAATACGCTGCGAAACTTGGATCCAGCGCGTCCTGTTTTTGTGGAATCGGAAAGCCGCAAAGTTGGCAACCTTGCCGTTCCAGAAGCTCTGATCGAGGCTGTGAGATCAGGCAAGTGCTACAGGCTAGAGCTTTCAGATGATGAGCGAGTCAAACTTCTGCTGGAAGATTATGATTTTTTTGTCAAAGACCCCGCATTGTTCTGCGATCGCCTCAACGCGCTGATTGCCCTCCGAGGCAAACAAGTGGTTGAACAATGGCAAACCCAAATTATGAACGGACACACTGAGGACGTGGTGAAAGAGCTGCTTACTTTGCATTACGACCCCACTTACTTTGCCTCCATGAAACGGAATTTTGCAAACATCGAAAGTGCCAAAGTGCTTCATGCAGACAACAGGTCACCTGAATGTCTAAGAGCCATTGCCCAATTGCTAGTGACTGCCTAGTCCATTGTTTGCCATGCGCTTTCAAAAATGTTTATTTGCTCTGTTAGCCATAGGGCTTCAAGCAAGCACAGCTTTCGCACAATTTGAAAAAACACCTTGGTCTCGTAAAGCCAATGAAAATTGGTCGTTTAAAGACACCATGGGTAAGGTCTACTCTGTTGAAACTCTGCGAGGCAAAAAAGTTGTTGTCAACTTCTGGGCCACATGGTGCGCCCCCTGCAAGGAAGAACTACCCACTCTCCAAGTTTTTTCAGACCTACAAGACCCCAACAAAGTGACGGTCACAACCATCAATGTGAAAGAGCCCCCCAGTCGAGCCTTTCGCTTCATGCAAAACAATCAAATCACCCTTCCCCTGGTTTCAGACCCTCAAGGCGAGATCGCTCAAAAATTTGGGGTCACAGTCTTTCCAACCACCCTGCTGATTGATTCGACTGGCCAAATTAAGTGGCGAATTGTGGGTGAAGTTGATTGGACAGCAGCAGAGGCCCAAGCTTGGCTCTACTCCCTGCGATAATGAGTCAGTTGCGCGGCACTTCTGCTGTTCAATAACCTGCCTTCGAGACATTGGTCAGTCGGCAATTTTCGCAGCTTGCTGAAATTGCTAGAAACCTCTTATGTGCCGACAGGTTTCACCCTTATATCGGAGATCTCTATATGACCCCCGCTCGTCGCGCCCTCCTTCAGAGTGCTGCATCTATGAGCGCGCTTTCATTAGCGCCTTGGCACTCAGCATCCGCTCAAACCACACCCTCAAGCCCGACTTCGGCTCGCACCTTCAACCCCATACCTGGGGAATGGCGAACCTTTGAAGTAACCACTCGTGTTGACATCCCAAGGGTCAACGGCATTACGCGCGTTTGGCTACCGGTGCCAAGCGTTAATTCAGCATGGCAAAAATCTGAGGCCAGTTCTTTCACCAGCAACGGAGCCACGCGAATTCGCAGCGATGGCTTGCAAGGTGTTCAATTTTTATATGCAGAGTTTTCAGCCAACATTGAAAATCCTTATGTCGAAATAAGCAGCAGAGTACAAACCCAAAATCGGGCCCCGCTCTCATCAACTCAAACTGCTGCACCTGCAGAAGATAGCGCCACTCTCAAATACTTCACACGAGCCACTCACCTCTTACCAACCGATGGCATTGTGAAAACAACTGCACAAAAAGCCATCCAAGGCGCACAAACAGATTTAGAAAAAGTGCGGGCCATTTATAACTGGGTGGTGGCCAACGCTTGGCGCGAGCCCAAAGTGAAAGGCTGCGGCGAAGGTGACATCAAGACCATGCTGGAAACTGGTAATTTAGGTGGTAAGTGCGCAGACATCAACGCCCTCTTTGTCGGCTTGTGCCGCTCTGTTGGCATCCCTGCACGTGATGTCTATGGCCTGCGCTTGGTGCCTTCTGCATTTGGCTATAAAGAACTTTCTGGAAACCCCGCAAGTTTGAAAGGCGCACAACACTGCCGCGCGGAAGCCTATGTCAAAGGTCAAGGCTGGATGGCCATGGACCCCGCTGATGTGGCCAAAGTCATGCGTTTAGAGACATCGGAGTGGCTTAAATCAACAGATCACCCTGTTGTGAAGCCTGTTTACACCACTTTGTTTGGCGGATGGGAAGGCAATTGGATGGCCTACAACACCGCACACGATTTAACCTTGCCGCAAAGCAAAGGTGAGCGCCTGGGCTTCTTTATGTATCCCATTGGAGAAAACAATGAAGGCCGTTTTGATTCGTACGCGCCAGATGATTTCAAATATCAGATATCGGCCAAAGAAATCAAAACAAGCGCTTAACAGGGGTTGATCATGCCCGCAGGGCCCATTCCATTCAATCGATCAAAATGAAGCGATTGATTTGTCCAGTCATGGTTTATGGGGATGGGCTAACGCGTCAATTTATACATAATTTCATAAAGGTCTCAAGGCCCATATCAATATCCGTGTGGATTATTGAAGGTCTTCTAAGAGTTTTTCTCAAGCGTCACTGCGCATAATCATTTCAAATCAACCCAAAATCATCCTCAAATGTCACACCAACCCGCTTCGGCCGCTCTGGCCAGATTCAAAGTGATTGACCTGACACAAGTCAGGGCAGGCCCCACGGCTTGCAGACAACTGGCAGATTGGGGTGCCGATGTGGTCCAAGTGCAAATGCCTGAACACATGCGAGGCGATGACACCTTGGGCGGGCAAGAAGGCTCAGACTATCAATACACCCATCGGAACAAACGCTCCATCACCTTAAATTTAAAAGAGCCTGAAGGCATTCAACTCTTAAAGCAACTCATTGCAACGGCCGATGTAGTGGTTGAAAACTTTCGCCCCGACGTTAAGTTTCGCTTAGGCATTGACTATGAAACCCTCAAAGTCAGCAATCCAGGCTTGGTTTACGCCAGCATCTCAGGCTTTGGTCAAACGGGCCCACTAGCCACACGTCCTGGGTTCGATCAAATTGCACAAGGCATGGGAGGTCTGATGTCTGTCACGGGCTTGTCTGATCAGGGCCCCATGCGTGTTGGCATTCCGATTGCAGATTTGTGCGCAGGTATTTTTGCTGCGCAAGGCATTTTGGTTGCATTGCTTGAAAGAGAAAAATCGGGACAAGGTCAATGGGTTCACACATCCCTTTTGGAAGCCATGGTTTACATGATGGATTTCCAAACCTCACGTTGGCTCATTGACCAGGAAGTGGCTACACAAGCTGGCAATTTTCACCCCACCAGCATTCCCACGGGCGTCTACAAAGCACGTGATGGCTACATGAACATTGCGGTGTTTGGCTCCAAAATTTGGGAGCGCTTTTGCGATATCTTAGAAGCACCGCAATGGATTACCGATTCTCGGTATCTTGACAAGCCCAGCCGCTCTGTTCATCGCGATGCACTGAATCAAGAAATCAACGACCGCTTGGCAAAAAAAGATTGTGCCTACTGGATAGAGAAGCTCAACGAGGGCGGTGTTGCTTGTGGCTTGATCAACAGCATTGATCAAGTGTTTGAAGAGCCGCAAATTAAACACCTGAACATGGTTAAAGATGTGGTGTCCAAACACCATGGCCCGCAGCGCATGGTGGGTCAGCCCGTGCAACTTGAAAGAACACCCAGCAACATTGTTCGATCAGCCCCACGCAGAGGCGAACACACCGAGGAAATATTATCTGAACTTGGCATCAGGTCAGAAGACTTGATTCGCCTAAAATCCACTGGAGTTTTTTAATGAGCGAAGCTGAATACATTTCCCCAACAGAGCGCGTTGAGAGTTGGCTGGACAAAACCACTTTGCACATTCGCTTCAACAACATCGCCAGACACAATGCGCTGTCGGTGGACATGTGGGAAGCCGTGCCGGTGTTGTTGGCGCAGGCAGAGAACGACGCCCGCGTGAGGTTGGTGGTCTTTTCTGGCGCAGGCGAAAAAGCTTTTGTATCTGGCGCTGATATTTCGCAGTTTGAAGACATGAGAGCCGCCAAGGAAGCTGTGACGAAATATGAACATATGGCCGAAAATGCACTCATGAGCATCTACAACTTTCCCAAGCCCACACTGGCCGCCATCCATGGCTATTGCATTGGCGGTGGCGTTAATGTGGCCATCAGTTGCGACATGCGCATTGCTGCTAGCAATTCTGTTTTTTCTGTGCCCGCTGCAAAACTAGGCTTAGGCTATCGGTATTCAGCCATGAAAAATTTGGTTGACCTTATTGGGCCCGGTGCCGCCAAGGATTTGTTTTATACGGCCAGACGAATTGATGCCCAGGAAGCACTTCAATGGGGCTTGATTACACGCGTCTGCCCTCCCGACAAACTACCAGAGTTGTTGAACGAATACGCCTCGGCTTTGGAAGTCAACGCGCCCATCACCATTGAAGCGGCAAAAGCCATTACGCGTGAAATTTTAAAACCTTCCACAGAACTCGACATGGCTCTGTGTCAGCAACTCATTCGAAAGTGTTTTGATTCTGCCGACTATGCCGAAGGCCGCAAAGCATTCATGGAAAAACGCAAACCAGTCTTTAAGGGTCAATGAACATGAAATCCTATTGGATGCACATTGGCGACATGCCTAACCCCATTGAGTTGCGCGATATTCCAACACCCAAGCCAGGTCCCACGCAAGCCTTGGTCAAAATTCATGCAGCAGGTTTAAACCGCGGCGAATTCATCAAAGGTCATGGTCTCCATGGCAGCCAAGGCGCCAAGGCCATTGGCATGGAGGGTGCTGGTGAAATTGTTGAGGTGGGCGAAAAGGTCACAGCGGCCACTGGTTTCAAAGTGGGCAATCGTGTGATGGCGCGCTGTGGTGGCACCTTTGCAGAATATGCCCTGATGGACATTCGTGAAATGATGCCCATCCCAATCAAGGTCTCATGGGAAGAAGCCTCTTGCATTCCTCTCACCTTTTTAGTCACTTACGACTTACTGGTCCAGCAAGGCAAGCTAAAAGCCAATGATTGGCTTTTGGTCAACGGCGTTTCATCGGGCGTGGGAGTGGCCTCATTGCAAATGGCCAAGGCACTGGGCGCCAAGGTGATTGGTACATCAGGCTCACAAACCAAATTGAACAAGCTCTTACCCCTTGGATTAGACGTGGGCATTTGCTCCCGTGCCCCTGATTTTTATGACCAAGTGATGGCCACCACTGAAGGTAAAGGCGTTCAACTGGTGGTCAATTCGGTGGGCGGTTCGGTCTTTGCGGAAAGCCTGCGTTGCCTTTGTTTTCAAGGACGTTTAGGCACTGTAGGCTATGTTGACGGGGTGTTAAATGCACCGATTGACATTGAAGCACTGCATGCCAAAAGGCTCACCTTGTTTGGTGTTTCAAACAAACTTCGAACTTCCGAACAAAGAGCAGAACCCGTGCAAGGTTTTGTCAAAGACATCTTACCCGCATTTGCCGACGGTCGAATTCAGTCTTGTATCGATACGATATTTCCATTTGCAGAAATGGTGGCTGCCAAGGCCATGATGGAAAGCAATGCCCACGTTGGAAAAATTGTTTTAAAGGTCATCGCATGAAAAATATTTTTGCTTTATCTCTTATTTGTAGCACCTTCACGTGGGCCGCTGCACAAGCACAGACAACGGCACCCAATGCATATCCCACCAAACCTGTGAAAATTGTTGTCGGATTTGCACCAGGCGGCGCAGCCGACTATGTGGCGCGCACCATGAGCGACAGCATGGGTAAAGCCTTGGGTCAACCCATCATTGTTGAAAACAAAGCAGGCGCTGGCTCTAGCATTGCCGCGGAGGCTGTGTCCAAAGCTGCACCCGATGGCTACACCATTTTGATTGCAAGCCCAAGCAGTATTTCAGTCAACCCCGCACTGAATCCAAAGCTTGGCTATTCGCCAAAAGACTTGCTGCCTGTGACCAAAATAACTTCATCACCGTTGGTCATTGCGGCCAATCCAAATGCTGGCATTGGCAATCTGTTGGAGTTGGTGGCCAAAGCCAAGAAAGCACCAGGCACCATCAATTACGCCACTTCTGGAAATGGTTCTGCTCCTCATTTAGGTGCCGCTTTATTTGCACAAGTCACTGGCATTGAAATGACACACATTCCATTTCGTGGCGGTGGTCCTGCCATTCAATCTGTGGTGGCAGGCGATACGCAATTGACGTTTGGTACCCCTCCTTCTGTCTTACCCATGATTCAAGCAGGTCGCCTCAAGGGCCTGGGTGTGAGTACCAAAGAACGATCGGCTTTGGTGCCTGGCATGCCAGGCTCCATCGAAGCAGGCGTGCCAGATTACGCCATTGAGTTTTGGTATGGCATTTTTGTTCCCAATGGCACGCCACCCGCTGTCATCAAAAAGATTTTTGACTCGGCTCAAATGGCCATGTCACAACCCACGGTGAAGGCCGCTCTGGCGCGTGAAGGTACCGACGTTGATGTTTCAAAATCACCCGAGCAGTTTACAGGCTTCTTGACGGAAGACGCCAAATTTTGGGTGAAGCTTGTGAAGATTGCGGGCGTCAAATTAGATTGAAATTTCTACTTCTAAAAGCATACATCAACGCCGATTCCTTCGATAAGTTGACACAAATAATTAAATATTTCGGTCAACAAGTGTGTCCTCCCTGCCGTTGAATGATCACTCCCGATCGGTGGAGTTTTCAAACAACATGAAGGAAACATCATGACTAAACTTCTCGCTACCTTGATCATCGGCGCTTTCTCTGCCGCAGCCTTTGCAACCACACCTGCCACATCAGCAGCCTCTTCCGCCGCCGCCCCTGTCAAAGCAGAAGCCAAAGCTGACGCAAAAGCAGTCGCTAAAACAGAAGTTAAACCAGAGTCTAAGCCTGAAGCCAAGAAAGCTGAAAAAGCCGCTAAAGAAGTGGCAAAGGACACTGCGAAGAAGTAATTCACTTCAACGCGTGCTTTATTTTCGGTCATGCGCCGGAAGTTACCAGACAGAGTCATCCCTCAAGGATGGCTCTGTCTTTCTCATTGAAGCGTCACTTTCAGTGTTCGAATAAAATACGTTCTTCAGTCATTGAAACGAAGCAGTATCTCTATGTCTTTATTCCCCAGCATGAATCACCGCGGTGTTTGGATCACCACACTCATGGCTGCTGCCATTCTCATGGTCACCATGGGCGCAAGACAATCCATGGGACTTTATGTCGGACCTCTTAACACAGACACAGGGCTTGGCATTGTGAGCATCAGTTTGGCAATGGCCATTGGCCAATTTGTCTGGGGCGCTGCGCAACCGATTGCGGGAGCCATTGCAGACAAATATGGTCCTCGCCCCGTTTTAATATACGGCTTGCTTATTCTTGTTGCTGGTTCTGCACTCACGCCCTTCATTGACAGTAGTCTAGGTCTCATTTTCACCTTAGGTATTTTGACTGCCATTGGTGCTGGCTCATGCAGCTTTTCAGTTTTGCTAGGTGCCGCCGCTCAGCGCATGCCCACTGAATCTAGGGGCGTTGCCTCAGGCATCATCAATGCAGGAGGTTCATTTGGCCAATTTGTATTTGCGCCTGTCATTCAAAAACTCATTCAATCCATTGGCTGGATGGGCGCCATGTGGTCGATGGCCGCCCTCACGCTGCTGGCCATTCCAATGGTCAACAAATTGACCAACGACACACATGCCCCCACCAAAGTACCCGACCCTGAAGGCGGCCTGAAAAAAGCAGTTCAAGATGCCATGCACAACCGCAGTTATTTGCTGTTGCACCTGGGTTTTTTCACATGCGGTTTTCACATTGCATTTTTGGTCACTCACTTGCCCACAGAAGTTGGTTTATGTGGCTTATCTCCCGATGTGGCCAGTTGGACATTGGCCATCATCGGTTTGGCCAATATTGCGGGCAGTTTGTATGCAGGTTCTTGCGTGAACCTTTACCGAAGCAAGTACGTTTTGGCCATCATGTATGGTTCACGTGCAGTTCTGATTCTGTTGTATCTTGCAGCACCCAAAACAGAATGGACTTTCTATGCCTTTGCTTTGGGTCTGGGTTTTACATGGCTTGCGACTGTTCCGCCCACTGCCGCGCTAGTTGGTAAGTTGTTTGGCATTCGGTACTTGGCCACTTTGTTTGGCTTGACATTGCTGTCACATCAAATCGGTGGATTTTTAGGGGCCTATTTGGGAGGCTTGGCCTTAACCACCAACGGCGACTATCAATGGATGTGGTGGGCAGACATTGCCTTGTCTTGCATGGCGGCTCTCATCAATTTACCCATTCAAGAACCCCCCATCGTAAAGCCAGTTGCCGCTTAAACAAACGGCAATCAGGGGCTAGAGTCATTATTTACCGCTGCGGCATGTCTTTGACTGAAAATCCCAAACTGATGGTGGCATCGGCGGGGATAGGTGGCATGGTGGCCTGCCATTTCTCCCACTCAGCCCTCATGTTCGTCAGTCTTTCAGGTTCTTGATGGGCGCGGTTGGCGCGTTCTCTGGCATCTAACACAATGTTGAACAAGTAATCGTTGCCATCGACTCTGAGGTATTTCCAGTCGCCGCTGCGCAATGCGCGCTGTCCTCTGTGATTCATGCGCCAATAAAGTGGCCGCTCAAATATAGCCTCTGGATTTTGCAGAACAGGCATTAATGAAACGCCATCAAATGGATAGTCTGGGTGCGCCTTTCCTCCCCCCAATTCAACCATGGTGGCAGACCAATCCATGGTCATGCAGTGCTGTGAAGTGGTGCTGCCTGGCTTGGCAATGCCTTGGGGCCAATGGGCCACCCATGGCACTCGAATGCCCCCTTCCGTCAGGTCCATCTTGCCACCTACCAAGGGCCAGTTGTCACTGAAACGTTCGCCCCCATTGTCACTTGTAAAAACAATGAGCGTATTGTCCAATTGGTCCGTTTCTTTCAGCGCATTGACCACCCAACCAATGCCCTCATCCATGTGGTGAATCATGCGGTGATAAGTGTGGGTGTTGCCGCCTTGCAAATGAAAGATATTGCCCTTGATGTCGTCAGCCAAGGCATGATCCTCACGGGTTTCCCAAGGCCAGTGCGGCGCTGTGTAATGCATGCTCAAGAAAAAAGGCTGGCTCGAATCTTTTGCCATTCGATGTACATAGTCCACAGATCTGCGTGAAATTAAATCGGTCAAGTAACCCTCGTGCGGCTGCATTTCCTCGCCTACCCACAAGTCGTGATCACCCGTTGAAGCACAATGGGTAAAGTAATCGACCCCACCGGCCATGGGCCCAAAAAATTCGTCATAGCCAGACCGTAAGGGGCCAAAAGCTGGCGGATAACCAAGATGCCATTTGCCAATCAAAGCCGTTCTGTACCCCTGCTCTTTTAACAAGGATGGCAATGTGGGATGGGTGGGTGGCAATCCCAAGGTGGTGCTGGTTTTAGATTTGCTGTTAATCGGTTCCTCAGCAGCACCCCTTAAACGGTATTGATAACGTGCCGTCATGAGCCCAAAACGCGTAGGGGAACAAACAGGTGAATTCGCGTAGCCGTCTGTGAACTTCAAGCCATGGGCTGCCAATTCGTCAATGACGGGGGATACTTTCCCAAACTTGGCTTCGCGCCCGCCGTAACATCCCAGATCGGCAAAACCCAAATCATCGGCCACGATGAAAATCATATTGGGTCTTTGCATAGCCATTTCCTTGAAGTTCAACAAAGAACAGATTTTCACACGGTTTGACAGACCCATGGTTGTTACCATTGAAAACCTCGTCGGGGTTTTAAACTCACTTTCAACTGATTCGGGTGTCGTTTAAGGACGCCCTCTATCGCATCAATATCTCATATGGAAAAAAGAAATTAAACATTGCTTTTATTCAAATTGAAAAAGAAAATCAGCCAAATTGTCTAAGCCAGGAGGCTTAAACGATTAGTGATAAGTTCAGGATTCATACCGTCCGAGCTAGAGCACACCATTAAGAGGCGCGCTAAAAAATTGGTGCGTTTGAACTTTGAACATGTAAAGTATTATCACTAGAGCCTTTTATCTTAATTCCTCTAAATTCCTTTCAATTAATGAAAAAAATACTCCTCTTAGGCGCCGGTGAACTGGGCAAAGAATTTGTGATCAGCGCCAAGCGCCTTGGGTGCTATGTCATTGCCTGCGACAACTATGCAGGCGCCCCCGCCATGCAAGTGGCCGATGAATGCGAAGTTTTCAGCATGCTAGATGAAACGCCTTTGCGAGCAGCCATCGCCAAGCACAAGCCCGACTTGATCGTGCCTGAGATCGAGGCCATTCGGACTGAAGTATTGTTGGAGGTTGAGAAAGAAGGTTATGAAGTCATTCCCAGCGCCCGGGCGGCCAATCTCACCATGAATCGAGATCGAATTCGTGATGTGGCCGTTGGCTTGGGTGTTCGAACAGCCAAATTCAATTACGCCGAGTCAGGCGAAGAACTTTTAGCGCAAGCCAAGGCCATTGGCTTTCCAGTCGTCATCAAACCCGTCATGAGTTCTTCTGGCAAAGGTCAAAGTGTGGCCAAAACCGAGGCCGATATTCAAGCCAGCTGGGACTATGCCTGTGCGGGCATGCGGGGCGATCGGAAAAAAGTCATTGTCGAGGAATTCATCAACTTCGAATTTGAAATCACACTCCTCACCATTCGGCAAAGAAACGGTCGAACATTGTTTTGCCCGCCCATTGGGCATGTGCAAGAACGCGGTGATTATCAGTACAGCTGGCAACCACAACCCATGGCGCCTGACTATCTGAAAGCAGCACAAGACATGGCCGAAAAAGTGACTGCCGATTTGGGCGGTTCCGGTTTGTTTGGCGTAGAGTTTTTTGTTACCGCCCAAGAAGTCATTTTCAGTGAGCTAAGCCCGCGACCCCACGACACCGGCATGGTCACGCTCATCAGTCAAAACTTAAGTGAATTTGATTTGCATGCGCGCGCAGTTTTGGGCTTACCTATTCCCATCATAGAAGTCGTAGAGGGTGCCAGCGCTGTGGTCTTAGCAGAAACCGAAGGCACAAACCCAAGCTATTCAGGCGTCAATGCGGCGCTTCAAGAACCCAACATCGATGTGCGCATTTTTGGCAAACCAAGCACGCGACCCTTCAGGCGCATGGCAGTGGCTTTGGCCAAGGGAGAAAATGCACTGGCTCGTGCACGGGCAGCTGCAGCCAAAATCAGCATTCATGTGAACTAAGCGAAAGGGGCTTCATGCACCTCTCGCTCGTACCACGGATTTCACTTACTTAACTTCAATGATGAACTTGTCGTGAGTACGACGAACCTTTTTCATGTTGACTAACCAATCTTTGTCAGCTTCGCGGTAGCCCAAAGGTAAAAGAACAGTGCTTCGCAAACCTTGGGCAGTCAAACCTAAAATTTCGTCCACAGCAGCAGGGTTAAAACCTTCCATCGGTGTGGCATCGACTTCTTGCTCAGCAGCCGCAATCAATGCAGTTCCCAATCCAATGTACGACTGTTTAGCGGCGTGCTGGAAGTTAACCTCTGCACCTTTGGCAGGATAATTTTTCAACAACATTTGGCGATAGTTTTCGGCACCTTCGTTGACAAAGCCACGCACCTCGTTGTTATAGTCAAACATCATGTTAATGCGGTCTGCTGTGTAGTCATTCCATGCCGCAAAAACCAAAAGGTGAGAGCCTTCTGTAATTTGAGCTTGGTTGTTTGCAGCGGCTTGAATCTTGGCACGTACTTCGGCTTGGGTCACAACCAATACATGGTAGGGTTGCAAACCGCTGGAAGTCGCAGTCAGGCGAATGGCTTCCAAAATGCGTTGGACTTTGGCTTCAGGCACTGACTTGGCAGGGTCCATTTTTTTTGTGGCATAACGCCAGTTGAGGGCTTGTATCAAATCCATTTCAAAATCCTATTCATCAAAAACAAACGAGAGTTTACCTCCCGTTTGTGTCATCAATTTAAAGACTTCAAATTATTCCTACCTCAAATTTTTCATGATCAGATTGGTGTTTCGTGATGTTATCCTCCTCTGCATACACCAACAGGATACAAATTCAATGACGGTCATCGACGTTCAGGCCCCTATGTTTACGCCTAAGTGGCTCAAATTACTCAAATCAGAAGGCGGCCATTACAACATCAAAACACGTCTGGATGGTCAAACAGAGATTGCGACCGGCATTGATGTGACTGTGGTGTCATTCACCTGCCTGCAGTCCAGGCGTCTAAAGGCACCAACGCCCTTAAATTTTTCAACATTAATTAAATTTTGATGAGCAACTGGCTACCCCTCCTCGCCACTCTTTTCATTCAGGCGATGGTGACCATGGCTTTGTTAACGCTGCCCGTCATGGCGCCAGTGGCAGCAAAGTCATTGAATATCAGCCCCGCCATGGTGGGGGTTTATGTGGCCATCACCTACGCTGGTGCCATGTTTGCAAGCCTCACCTCGGGCACCACTGTCAATCGAGTGGGCCCTATCCGCGTGAGCCAGTATGGCCTGGTTCTATGCGCTGTGGGTCTTTGTCTATGTGCAGTGCCCTGGTTGCCCGCCATTGTGTTGGGCGCCCTTCTAATCGGTCTGGGCTATGGCCCCATCACTCCTGCCAGTTCACATATTTTGGCCCGAACCACACCGCCAGGACAAATGGCTTTGGTTTTCTCCATCAAACAAACAGGCGTGCCCGTGGGCGCAATGATGGCTGGTGCCATTGTGCCCACGCTCATGCTGGGCATTGATTGGCAATTGACGCTGATCATGGTGGCACTGGTGTGTTTGATCAGTGCGCTATTGGCGCAGCCTCTGCGCAATTCTATGGACGATCTGCGTCAAACAAATTTGTCTTTTCAAATGGCCTCGCTAAGCAACCCCATTCGCATGGTGCTGGGTCATCGGGCCTTGGCTACCATGGCCGCTTGCTCTTTCATGTTTTCCATGGTGCAAATGTCGTTAACGACTTATTTGGTCACCTACTTACACGACGATTTGGCATACAGCATGGTGAGCGCAGGTTTGTTGTTGTCAGTCACACAATTTGGCGGTATCGGAGGACGCATTGCATGGGGAGTTGTAGCCGATCGTTGGCTCGGAGCCCAAAGAACGCTCGCACTTCTGGCCATTCTGATGGCACTCAGTACTCTGATCACTGCTTTGTTTTTGCCTAGTCTACCCCTTTGGGGCATTTGGATCACCTTGCTCATGTTTGGCGCATCAGCCATTGGATGGAACGGCGTTTATTTATCTGAGGTGGCCAGGCAAGCGCCTGAAGGCAAGGCCAGTGTGGCCACTGGCGGCACCCTGACTTTTACATTTTTAGGCGTGGTGGTTGGCCCGCCCATCTTTGGCGCCCTATCCTCTTTGTTTGGCACCTACCAAGCTGGCTTTTTTGCCCTGACTGTCACTTCTAGTTTGTGTGCTGGCGTATTGTTCAAATTAAAGTCGAGCAGTTCTAAGCCAAACCGCGAATAAAATCTGCGCCCTTTTCTGCAATCATGATGGTGGGGGCATTGGTGTTGCCAGAGATCAACTGAGGCATCACAGAGGCGTCAATGACACGCAAGTTTTGCAGACCATGGACTCGAAGTTCAGAGTCCACCACCGCCATTGGGTCGTGCACTGGACCCATCTTGCAAGTGCCAATTGGATGGTACTCGGTGTCTGAATGATCACGCAAGAATGACTTAATTTGCTCAACATTTTGAGCATCCACGGGGTAAATCATGTTGCCTCTGTAACTGGACAAAGCCTGTGAGCCCATGACTTTTAACCCAATTTGAGTTCCTTCAACCAAGGTGTTGATGTCATCAGGATGGTTGAAAAAAGCAGGATCAATGAGGGGTTTGTCCATTGGATTTTGACTGGCCAAGGTGAGGCTGCCCCGGCTCTTTGGCCGCATCAGTGTGACATGCAATGTATAGCCGTGCCCCATGTGTATTTTCCGAGCATGATCATCCACGATACCCGTGCAAAGGGCCAATTGAATATTGGGATGGTCGGGATTGCCTTCGGTCGATACGAAGGCTTGCGTTTCGGAAACATTGGACGTGATCCAACCTGTTCTCTTTGAACGCCACTCCAACATCGCCTTGCCCAAGTTCCATGCCCCCTTTAAAGAGAAGCCCATGGCGTCATTGATTTTTTGGGTTTTATAAATGAGCACCGTGGTGAGATGATCTTGCAAATTTTGGCCCACACCTGGCAATTCGTGAACCAAGGGAATGCCAAGATCATTCAAGTGCAATGCAGGACCAACGCCAGACAACATCAGAAGTTGTGGTGAGCCAAATGCACCGCCAGAAATAATCACCTCTTTGCGTGCTTTAACTTCATGCTGTACACCGTTGATCATGTACCTCACACCGATTGCGCGTTTACCTTCAAACAAAATTTGCGTGGCATGCGCATGGGAAATGACTTGTAAATTGGTTTGATGACGATGCGGATCTACATAGGCACGCGCCGCATTCCATCGTTCGCCACCCTTTTGAGTGACTTGCCCCGGCGACACGCCATGTTGTTTTTCACCGTTGTAATCAGGATTGGTAGGAATGCCTTGTTCATTGCAAGCTTGAATAAAAGCTTGATTGAGCGGGCTTGGACTTGTTAAGAAGCTCACATTCAATGGCCCACCTACACCGCGATAATGCGTCTCTCCAAAACATTCATTGTTTTCAGATTTTTTAAAGTAAGGCAGAATGTCTTGGTAAGACCAACCAGCATTGCCCAAGGCAGACCAATTGTTGTAATCGTTGGCATTGCCCCGGGTGTAGACCATGGCGTTGATGGAGGAGCTGCCTCCCATCACTTTGCCTCTGGGCTGAAAGCCTTTGCGACCATTGAAACCAGCTTGAGGCACCGTGTTGTAACCCCAGCTGTTGATATTCAAAGACGAGGTGGCGGCAAATCCTAAAGGCGCTCTTACAAAAACAGAATTGTCAGAGCCGCCTGCCTCCAATAAACAAACCAGAGAAGTGGGGTCCTCACTTAAGCGGCCCGCAACACAGCAACCTGCTGAGCCACCCCCCACCACCACATAGTCAAATTCTTGCTGCGACATAAAAATTACCTTGTGACAATTGAGAAGTTTCCGGGTGCTTTATCAATCATATTGAAAAACAAAGCCAAGTCTATTTTGCTACCCTCAATCTTGGTTTGATCAGAAAGCAACAAGTCTTTTCCACCCGCTTGACCTAAAACCATTTTGAGAAAAAATGGCTGCGTCAAGGTGAGCGTGGCGTTGGCATCTTTATCGGGTGCTTTAAGGGCATGGTGCAGGACAGAATTTTCCAACGATAAAACAAAACTTTTCTGAGTGTCGGAAAATACCAAATTGATTTTGATTGTTTTGCCTTCTGCTTTAGATGCATTTAGAGATGCCGCCATGGCTTCCAAAAATCGCTCAATAGGCGTTTGATTCAGCATCTCAAGCAAACCCTCGCGCGACATGCCTTTTTCTGGTGGCCCCTCGCGCAGTTCCAAGGCGCCAGTTAAATAAAAATTGCGCCATGCAGAAGATTCAGATGCAAAACCCAGTTTTTCAAAAGTTTGTGCCAATAACTCTTTAGCCTTGCCATTTTTAGGCGCCACATACACCACATGCTTTAGAAGTTCAGCGGCCCATCTGAATTCGCCTTTCTTGATGGCGTTCTCTGCCGCAATCATCACTTTCTCCTCACCACCCATGAGCGTCACATACTTTTCAGATGCCAACAAGGCAGGCAAAGGGTCCAAGTTAGAGGGGTGCGCATCAAACCAGCCCATGTAGTTTTGATACACCGCCTTCACGTTGTGCCTCACGGTGCCGTAATAGCCTCGAACACTTAAATGTTCGTCCAGTGACTTCGGCAGTTTTAAATTTTCAGAAATTTCTGATGCATTCAAACCTGCGTTAATCTGACGTACCGTCTGATCGTGAATGAACTGATAAGTATCACGCTGCTTGAGAATAAAGTCTTGAATGTTGGCCGCACCCCATACGGGCCAATGGTGCTGATTGAACACAACTTCAGAGTTTTGCACATGCGTCAAAGACTGATTTAAATAAGCTGCCCATTTGGTGGCGTCCCGAACTTTTGCGCCACGCAAGGTATAAAGATTATGCAAAGTATGTCCCATGATTTCAGCGCCGCAGAAGGCCTTGAAATCGGGCAAGAAAAAAGTGAACTCAGAAGGGGCTTCACTGCCAGGCACGTTGTGAAATATGAATCGGACGCCATCAATCAGAAGTTCTTGCTTTTCAGCGGCAACGATGGTGTTGGGCGTCAAAATGCCCAACTTACCAAAGGCCACAGCCTTGCCTAATCCGTTGTCTACGAGACCTTTTTCATTTTTAGGCAACCGGTTGCCATACATGTACATGGCGCGTCGACCCATAGCGGGGCCCAACAATATGTTCTCGCTGGTGGCCTCTTCCATAAAACCAGAAGGTGCCACAATGGGCACTTTGCGTGCTTTGGCATCTTGTGCACTTAACACACCCAAAGCACCGCCAAAATGATCCGCATGGCTGTGGGTAAAAATGAGACCCGTTACAGCATGGTCTCCCAAGTACTTCTTTGCAAAAGCCAGTGCAGCCTCTGATGTTTCCTGCGCGGTCAGCGCATCGACCACAATCCAACCTGTTTTGCCCTGAATCAGGGTCATGTTTGCCAGATCAAATCCTCGCAACTGCCAAATGCCCTCCTTCACTTTGAACAAACCGATTTGATTGTTCAACGTTGCTTGACGCCACAGACTTGGGTTGACTGAAATAGGCGCTTCACCCTTGATAAAGTTGAAGGCCTCAAAGTCCCAAATCACATTTCCTTGAGAATCTTTAACCTGGCCTGTCGGTGCCGCCACAAAGCCTTTTCTAGCATCGCTTTGCTGTAGCCATTCATCATTGACAGATTGTTTGGAATTGACTTGAGTGGCGCTGTCAATTTGAGGTGATTCAGACTTCTGGCAAGCCACCAGCCAAGTGCACAGCAGGACCAACAAAAGGTGACGAAAAAAACGACCCCTCCACCCGCAGCTTTTGCAGCTGCTCTGACGACTACTTCTCAAGCCAAACATTGCAAATCTCCTTAGAATCGATTTATAGTCTAAGCAAGGGCTTTAACCTAGGGGTAATACCCTGTTCATCCTCATTTCAGAAGTCATACTTCGAATTAATTTGACGCCACTATCATCATGCTGAATTCTGCTCTGCCACACCTCGAGCCCAACGCACCGCTTTACGTGGACAAGAAGCGCTATGCATGGTTGTTTTCAGTGGTCGGCCCCTCTCTTTCATTGGTCGGTACTGTGGCCGTTAGCGCCTTTCAAATCGGGACATGGATTTTATTTTTCCCTCTCGCATTCTTTTATGTTTTCGTGCCATTTTTAGATTTTTTCATTGGCGAAGACTCCAGCAATCCGCCTGAATCGATGGTTGAAGACCTCGAAGCAGACCCCTACTATCGATGGATCACTTACGCCACTGTTCCCATTTTGTGGATTGCAGTGATATTTAATTGCATTTTTCTTTGTACTTACTCATTGTCTTGGTTGGAGTGGCTGGCAACGGTCATTGCCACTGGCTCAGTACTTGGATTTGGACTCAATGTCAGTCATGAGCTTGGGCACAAGCTAGGGAAAATTCCCAGAAAAATTGCACTTTTCAATACGGCCTTAGGCGCTTATGGTCACTTCTCCATAGAGCACAACCGAGGCCATCACAGGCATGTCAGTACACCCGAAGATCCTGCATCTTCTAAGATGGGTGAAAACATCTACCAATTTATGCTCAGAGAAATTCCGGGCGCTGTGTCACGCGCATGGCGTTTAGAAGCCGACAGATTGCAGCGGCAAAATCAATCAGCTTGGCACAGTGATAACGAAATTCTTCAAGCGCTGCTTGTCACCGCTTGCATCTACGGCACCTTGATCAGCCTGTATGGGCTCAAGATGGTGGCAGTCCTCATTCCTGTCGCTATTTGGGGTGCATTTCAATTGACCTCTGCCAACTATGTAGAACATTATGGAATTCAGAGGCTAAAAACCTCAGAGGGACAATACGAGACCTGCAAGCCTCATCATTCGTGGAACAGCAACCACCTGGTTTCAAACTTGGTTTTATTCCAATTGCAAAGACATTCCGACCACCATACCCACCCAGGTCGAAGCTATCAATCACTCAGAGACTACCCCGAACTGCCCAGATTACCGTCTGGCTATTTTGGAATGTTCTTCTTGGCTTACATTCCACCCTTATGGTTCAAAGTGATGGACCCATTGCTGATTAAAACGCTTAATACAGATGTCAATCGCATCAACTTTTTGCCCAGCGCCAAACAGCGTTTAATGCACAAATTTGCGCTTCAGTAATTACCGCTCTATCAGGCCGTACGTCGTTCACAGTGTTTCATTTGCAATGGACTCTCGATCCCAAAGGGCACCTCGCCAGTACAGTGTCATGGCCAGCGTGAGGATGAGGCCTAGCGCAGAATAAATGGCGGCAGTCGCACCATAGCCAATACCCTCAACCAATGGACCACTGATCAATAAGCCAATCGGCAAACCCCAGATGGCCAACATGCGCATCCCCATCACACGTCCATGGTACGCCGGCGTTGTGGCTCTCAACATCACAGCCGCCAAAGGTGTCATGCACAAGCTTTGCACAAAGCCTGCAAACAGCAAAATGAGCATCCCCGTGTAAAGATGAGTACTAAATGCAAAAGCAAAATCAAGTATGAACCAAGCACAAGCTGAAAGGAGCATGGTTTGCGCTGCCCTTAATTTAAACCGGTGGGTACTGAGCGTCATAGAGGCCAAGAGGCCCCCCAACGCAAAACTGGCGCCCAAGAAACCCAGACCCGTTTGATTGGTTAAGTAAATATTTTTGGCAACATAGGGCAACAAGCCCAGTGAAAATGGAAAAGCCAAAAGGTTGACCAAAAATGCCAAGGCCATAGCTCCCATCAACACGGGCTTTTGCCACACATACACAAACGCGAGCCTTAAGTCTTTCAACGGACTCGTCTGATCGATAGGGTTCTGCAACAAGGCCGCAACATCATGTACGCCACGCGACAAGACAAAACTGATGGCATACATAGCCGTGATCACCACATACGCCGATGTCATTCCTAATAGAGCTACCAAGCCAGCCCCAGCCAATGCGCCTGCAATGCGCGCCGAATCAGAGGTCATCCTAGAAATACCCAATGCGCCCATCAATTGTTCGGCAGGCAAGGTGCGCGCAATCAGTGCGTTGCGCATTATTTGATCGGATGGCCTGATGCAACCGACAATGGCCGCCAGCCAAAGCACTCTCTCGGGCGTGAGGGCTTGCAAATACGAGAGTGTCATCAAAACCAATGCCATGAAGGCATAAACGGCTCGGGTAGCCCAGAGCATTCTTCGGTAGCCTATGCGATCACAAACAACACCAAAAACAGGAGCAACCAATGAACCCAAATATTGCAAAGAGCCATAAGCCACCAACATCAATACTGAGCCAGACTCCGCCAAGATGTACCACCCCAAAACGATGGTTTCCATTTCAAAGGCCCACGAGGCGGCCAAATCAGCGGGCCATTGAAACCTAAAGCTCTTAACTCGAAATGGATCTCGCCAATTTAAAGTAGGCGAGTGGGAAGAATTGGTCATTGAGTTTCATTTTAGGCAAGAACGCAGCCAGCACACGCTTAGATGCGAGCATGCTTCTGCCGGCTGGCAGCAAGTCGCGCTTACCCCAAAGCAAAGTACTGACGTTTTAAGCCAAAGCGGGCTCTGCCGCTTTCACAGGCGCGTAGCCCATTTCGTCCAAGGCCTTGGTTAACTGCTGCACGCTACGTTGCGGGTTGTGCAGTTTTTCAAGCCCAAACAAACCAATGCGGAAGGTCATAAAGTCTTTAGGCTCGTCGCATTGCAATGGCACCCCTGCGGCTGTTTGAAGGCCAAGGGCCAAAAACTTTTTGCTATTGTGAATGTCTGCATCTTGCGTGTAGCTCACCACCACGCCTGGTGCTTGAAAGTCTGATGCAGCCACACTCTTAAAGCCACGAGATTCAAGCAGAACACGAACTTGATGACCCAAATCTTGTTGCTCAGCTTTGACTTTTTCAAAACCATACGCTTGTGTCTCTTGCATCACTTCACGTAATTTGGCCAGTGCATCGGTGGGCATGGTGGTGTGATACATGTGGGCTCCAGACTCGTACGCCTCCATAATCAGCAGCCATTTTTTAAGGTCACACGCAAAGCTAGAGCTCTGCGTAGCATCAATTGCTTTGCGAGCCCGTTCGCTCAGCATCACCATGGCGCAGCAAGGCGAGCCACTCCAACCTTTTTGCGGTGCGCTAATTAACAGATCAACGTTGGTGGCCTTCATGTCCACCCACATGGCCCCCGATGCAATGCAATCGAGCACCAAGAGTCCGCCCACTTTGTGAACCGCATCTCCCAAGCGTGCCAAATAGCCATCCGGCAACATCATGCCAGCGGAAGTTTCTACGTGAGGGGCAAAAACCATGCTTGGCTTGTGCAAGGCTATTTGGGCCTCTACTTCTTCAATAGGGCAAGGCACCCATGCAGATTGGCTGTCAGCACTTTGCTGACGTGCTTTCAACACTATGGATTCAGCGGGAATATGGCCCATGTCGAATATTTGGGTCCAGCGGAAACTGAACCAACCATTGCGAATGACCATGACTTTTTTGCCATGTGCAAATTGCCGAGCAACGGACTCCATGCCAAATGTGCCACTGCCTGGCACCAATGCCACAGAATGGGCTGCGTAGACATCCTTCAAAATACCAGAGATGTCTTGCATCACACCTTGAAAACGCTTTGACATGTGGTTCAGCGCGCGATCCGTGTAAACCACAGAAAACTCTAGCAAACCATCGGGGTCAATATGGGGCAGTAAAGCGGGCATGGTCATTCTCCAGAATGAAAGAGGAACTTTCTATTTTATAGAAGGGCTTCTAAAATGTCTTGTAAAAGAACCAAGTTAGATCAATGACCGCAGGTTTTACTTAGGGTTTATACTTATCAGCCATTCAATCTGATCTGTCAAGCCTATTTTTCTTCGGGCATTATTTCTAAAGCAACCAACATTCTGGCCACCATGTTGTAAGCAGCAATGACGGTAGTGAGTTCCACAATTTCAGTGTTATTTAAACGCGACTGAAGTTGTCTGAACAAGACCTCATCCACCTTTACACGCAGCGTCATTTGCGAGGCGAATTGCACCACCCACTTCGCCATGTCATCAAAAGCAGCATCATTGACACCGTCGGCGGGGTTGGCTGCCACAACTCTTTTCAACGCATCAAGTTCAATCTGCGTGCCCCCTGCTTTTAAGTAGTCAGGCGCATGGTGATGGTATTCATAATCTGCACCCGTTAACAGCGCGACTGTGCAAATACCCAGCTCACATAACTTGCGAGAGGTAGACATGCCCGTTCTAACATTGCGCATGTAAACGTTCCAGCCGGAGGCAACTGGCTCGCTCCATAAAAGCGCTTTGTCCAAGTTGAGGAGTTCTCCTCCCCTGCGTGCCAATATGGCGTCTACCAACTCTTTGGGTTGAGCAAGTTGCTCTGACGTCCAATCTGGAATACGCATGGTGAATCTTTCTAAAAATTAGCGGTAAAAGGCTTCTACTTTGCCTTTTAATTTGATCATCAAAGGGTTCCCCTTGCGGTCCAAAGCTTTGCCTGCAGGCACTTTGATCCAACCCTCACTGATGCAATATTCTTCAACGTCATTGCGGTCTTTGTCGTTGAAACGAATACCGATGTCGTGCTCAAAAATGGCGGCCATGTAAAAGGGACTGCGATTGTCAATTGACAGGTGATCGGGCAGCTCTGGGCGTGAATTTGTGTCGCTCATGTTGGGGCAATGGTTGAAATAAGTAATAGACTTCAATTCTCCAACATTTAAGGGGTGATTGCATGGCGGAAGCACCGATTGTTGAGCATCACCCTCAACATGTGGCTCAAGACACGGTCCAAAATACCTTGACGGGCCTGGGAGCAGCAGCCCTCACAGCTTGCGGTGGCGGTAGCACATCGGCAGACGCACCAGCAACAAGCACCACCCCTAGCGGTAGCAGTGGCGCTAGCGCAACTCAAATAGACGCAAGTCGCTTTCTTCGGCAAGCTTCATGGGGGGGCACTGCATCTGAAATTAACGTAATTGCCGCCAATGGCACCTCCGCTTGGCTTAACAACCAAATGGGCTTGCCACAAAGTCAGAGCATGACACGCTGGCTGATAGAAAAAGGCTACAACGAT
>CANKBG010000008.1 GCA_947479935.1 Comamonadaceae bacterium | reverse complement strand
GAGCTTCCAGTTTTTCTCTTCCTCGTTGTACTTCAATGCAATTTCAGAAGTAAAGGGCCATCCCGCTTTGGATCGAAAACCTTCCAGAGGACCAATCTTTTTGTCACGCAAAAATTGCTCAACCTCAGCTTGCTCAAAGGTTCGCCCCGCCGGTGTTTTGCCAAACGAGAAGCCACAGCCTTCCGCTGCGGTGTCATCTGCTGCCGCGTCCTTGCCGACACAGGCATACCGGCGATAGTTCTCTTTCACAATGCCGCCGCAAGTAGGGCATGGCGTACTCAAGGTGGCATAGTCACCTGGGATGGTGTCGCGGTCGTATTCTTTGGCCTTCTTGACGATGTGCTCCGTCATATCGGCAATTTGCCGCATGAAGTCTTCACGGCTTAGCTTGCCTTGCTCCATTTGCGAAAGCTTGTATTCCCATTCGCCTGTGAGTTCTGGCTTGGACAACTCTTCCACGCCCAAACCGCGAAGCAAGGTCATGAGTTGAAAAGCTTTGGCGGTGGGAATCATTTCGCGGCCATCGCGCAAAATATATTTTTCGTTGATCAAGCCCTCAATGATGGCCGCACGTGTAGCCGGCGTGCCCAAACCTTTTTCTTGCATGGCTTCACGCAGCTCATCGTCGTCCACCATTTTGCCGGCGCCTTCCATGGCGCCAAGCAGCGTAGCTTCAGAATAACGTGCGGGTGGACGTGTTTTCAGGGGTTTGCTTTCGACCGACCCCACACCCACTTGCTCGCCGGGCGCGACTGCCACGAGGTTTTGGCCTTTGTCGCCTTCTTTGGCATCGTCCACTTCGTCGGCGGCTTCTTTGCCATAGATGGCCAGCCAACCGGGCTTGACCAAGACCTTGCCTTCGGTTTTGAAACTGTGCCCTGCCGCGGTGCTGATGCGGGTGGTCACCATGTATTCAGCACTTGGGAAAAACACCGCCATGAAACGACGCACCACCAAGTCATACAGTTTTTGTTCCGCGTCAGACAAGCCCGAAGGAGCCTGCAAAGTGGGGATGATCGCAAAGTGATCGCTGACCTTGGCATTGTCAAAAATTCGCTTGCTGGGCTTGATATAGCCATTGTTCAGGGCCGTGAGGGCATGCGGGGCCAAATGCTTCATGCCACTGTCGGCCAACATGTTGAAGGTGTCTTTGGCAACAGGCAAGTAGTCTTCGGGCAATGCGCGCGAATCGGTACGGGGGTAGGTAAGGGCCTTGTGACGCTCGTACAAAGACTGCGCCAGCGACAATGTGGTTTTGGCAGAGAAGCCAAATTTGCCGTTGGCTTCGCGCTGCAAAGATGTTAAGTCGAACAACAAGGGGCTGGCCTGTGTGGTCGGCTTGGCTTCTTCCGTCACGCTGGCTTTGGCGCCTTTGACGGCTTGCACAATGGCATTGGCCTCGGCCGCTGTCCACACGCGATCGGCTTTTTTCTCGCTGTCTTCAGCGTCTTTTTTCCACGACGTATGGAACCACTTTCCAGGGTAGGTGCCAGCCTTTGCATCAAACTGCGCGTGCACTTCCCAATAATCGCGGCTGATAAATTTGCGGATTTGTTCTTCACGCTCTACCACCACTGCCAGCGTCGGCGTCTGGACTCGGCCCACGGTGGTTAAAAAGAAACCACCATCGCGCGAATTGAAAGCAGTCATGGCGCGGGTGCCATTGATGCCCACCAACCAATCGGCCTCAGAGCGGCTGCGGGCCGCATCGGCCAAGCCCTGCATTTGCTGGTTGGTGCGCAGTTTGTCAAACCCATCCCGAATGGCCTGCGGCGTCATGCTTTGGAGCCACAAGCGCTTCACGGGTTTGCCCAATGGAATGGTTTGTCCCGCCTTTTGCGAGCCGGCGTATTGCTCGATCAGGCGAAAAATGAGCTCGCCCTCCCGGCCTGCGTCACAGGCGTTGATCAATGCATCCACATCTTTGCGCTTGGCCTGTTTGACCACCGCATTCAAACGCGTTTTGGTTTTGTCCACGGGCTTTAAGTCGAAGTAGGGCGGAATCACGGGCAAGTGGGCAAAGCTCCACTTGCCGCGTTTCACGTCAAATTTCTCGGGGGCCTGAATTTCCACCAGGTGGCCTACCGCGCTGGTGACCACATAGGCGTCATTCTCAAAATGGTCCTCGTGTTTTTCAAATTTACCTGCCACCGGCGTCAAAGCGCGCACGATGTCTTGAGCCACTGAAGGCTTCTCTGCAATTACCAAAGTTTTCATCTCATACAATCCGGTCTCGCGTGCGCGTATGCGCACGTGTACACACACGGGCACGCGCACACGCGCGCCCACATGTTTTCACCATAACAAATTTTTCAAGCCGTGGTCAAAAAAAATAATCTGTCGACAAAATCGACTTTCAAGCCAACCGCCAAGTCTAGCGCTTCACCAGCGCCTGGGCGTCGGGTGCAGGTTCGTCGCTCTGGCGTCCACGGCAAAGGCGTATTTGCGCTCAAAGACATTGCCGAAGGCGAAACCCTTTATGAATACGTGGGCGAAGTGATCAGTTGGGATGAGGCGCAAGAGCGCCACCCCCACGACCCCTCGGATCCCAATCACACCTTCTACTTCCATGTGAACGAGGACAGGGTGATTGACGCCTTGCATGGTGGCAACTCCTCTCGTTGGATCAATCACAGCTGCAACCCCAACTGCGAAGCTGATGAAGAAAACGATCGGATTTTCATCAAAGCCCTGCGCAACATCCACGCCGGTGAGGAGCTCAATTACGACTACGGCCTCATCATTGACGAGCCCTACACGCCCCAACTCAAAGCAGAATATCCTTGCTGGTGCGGCAGTCCGAATTGCCGCAAAACCTTGCTGGCACCCAAGCGTCGGCCCGCAACGCCCAAGATTCCGAGTCAAATTAAAAAAATTGAAAAGAAAATCAAGAAGCTCAAAAAAGAGCTGAAAGCGGTTAAAAAGAAGGCTGCTTAAGTCACACGGGACATCCATTGAGCAATGCGGCACCCCTTCAACGTTGGCCCGCTGAGGCCATCTGGCAAGCAGTTGTGCCCCTGTTGCCGGGTTTCAGCGTCGAAATCCTGCCTCAAATTGATTCCACCAACACCGAGCTGATGCGGCGCGCTCGCGAGGGTCGGCAAGACCCACTCCTTTTGTTGGCCGAAAGACAAACGGCTGGGCGGGGTCGGCAAGGTCGAACTTGGTTGGGCGAGGCAGGCGACGCCCTCACTTTCTCCATTGGCCTGCCTTTCAAACCGCGCAGTTGGTCGGGCTTGTCCTTGGTTGTTGGCCTCAGCCTTGCGGCGTCTTTAGGCCCGGAGGTGGCGCTTAAATGGCCGAACGATTTGTGGCGCCAGCAAAGAAAGCTGGGCGGCATTTTGATTGAAGCAACCAGCCAAGGCGGCCAGAGTTACGCCGTCATAGGGGTTGGACTGAACATTCACAAACCCGAGTCAAACGACCTCAGAACGCCCGCTGACGCGATTGACGCGTTTTGGCAAGGGGTTAACGCGCCCATGGCACTTGAGCGCGTTATAGAGCCTCTGATCAAAGCTTTACTGGCTTTTGAAACCACGGGTTTTTCAGGTTTTCAAGCAAAATTCAATGAGCGAGATGCACTGAAGGGTTTGAATGTCATAACCAGCGATGGTCTTCAAGGCTTGTGCCAAGGCGTGGATGCCAACGGCGCATTGCAACTTTTGACTGCAGAGGGCCTGACCTTGGTCAATAGCGCAGAAGTGAGTGTTAGTCCTCTATCAACCACTTGAAACTGCGCTGGTTCATTTTGATTTTGCTGGTTCTGAACGCCTTGTTTTAAATTTGGCGTGAAAAACTCAGATAACGTTGTCATCACAAGGAAAAATACATGAGCTTGAAACTTTATTTCTCACCCGGCGCGTGTTCATTCGTGCCTCACAGCATGCTTCAATTGGCAGGTGTTGACTACGAACCCGTCATGGTCAAATTGCACAAGGGCGAGCAACACAGCGAAGCGTACAAGGCGCTCAACCCTCGCGGACAAGTGCCTGTTTTGGTCGACAACGGTCAAGTGATTACGCAAATTCTGGCCATCATTTTGCACTTGGATCAAAAGTTTCCAGAAGTTCAATTTTTGCCCACAGGCACCGTTGCGCGAACCAAGGCCATTGAAATTTTGGCCTGGATGAACAACACCGTTCACCCCACCTTTACGCACATTTTCATGCCGCAAAAGTTCAGCGATGACCTGGCCGTGCAAGCCGCACTGAAAACCTTCAACACCCAAACCTACAAGGGCTTGCTGTCTGAACTTGAGGGCATGGCTCGCAATGCGCAAACCGAATCAGGCTGGCTATCTGGCAAGCACATTGGGCCCCTTGATGCGTATGCCCTGACGCTCACGCGGTGGGGGTCTATCGCTGGGATTGATCCGACTTCCTATACCGCTTTATGGGCACACATCGAAAAAGTGGCCGCTGATGCCGCAGTGGCGAAAGTGATTGAACGCGAGCGTCTGCAACTGAACTTGTACAAACCCGACTGATTTCATTGGCGCCAATTTGAATTAAGCCATACTGGTTATGAATTGATTGCTGGCGCGTCCAAATCGAATGGTGAAACATGCGCCCGAGGGCGTTTGTCCTGGGTGCGCCACCTCCACTGAAACGCTGGCGCCATGTCGCTGCGCAATTTCTCGCACGATAGGTAAACCCAAACCTGAGCCGTCCACGTTGCTGCCCAACGTTCGATAAAAAGGCTCAAAAATACGCTCGCGCTCTGCCACTGAAATACCAGGTCCATTGTCTTCCACTTGAACTGCCAAGGCGTGGCTGTATGGATCAACCAACACGCGCACCGTGATCACGCCGGGGCGCTCTTGTGTGCTGGGCGTGTAGTGAATGGCGTTGTCCACCAAATTGCGAATCATCTCTTTGAGCAATGTCGGATTGCCTTGAACTTTCACAAAGCGGCGCTTGTCGTCGGTGTCAACGCCGTCGTAACCCAAATCCAAGCCCTTGTCCATGGCGCGTGCCAATGACTCTTGAAGAACCTCGCTGATCAAGGCCTCCATGTCACATGATTGCAAATCAATGGCACCTCCTCCTTCAGCGCGGGCCAACGACAACAGCTGATTGACCGTGTGGGTCGCTTGCACACTGGCCCGCCCAATTTGTTTCAGTGAATGCTTGAGTTCATCTTCACTGGCGTCTTTTCTTTGCGCCAAATCTGCTTGCATTCGCAGCCCCGCTAATGGCGTTTTCAGTTGATGTGCGGCATCCGCTAAAAATCTTTTTTGAGTGGCAATGGAGTCTTTCAAGCGGTCTAGCAAATCGTTCACCGATGACACCAAGGGTGCAACTTCTAAGGGCACCGCTTTTTCATCCAAAGGGCTCAGGTCATCTGATTTTCTAGCGCGAATTCGCTCTTCCAATTCTGACAAGGGCTTGATACCGCGCACCAAAGCCAACCACACCAACAACACCGCCAAAGGCAATATGGCAAATTGAGGGAGCATCACCCCCTTGATAATTTCTGTGGCAAGTACGGATCGTTTTTCGCGCGTTTCCGCAACTTGCACCAACACAGGGCTCATGCCCAAAGTAGTCTTTTCGGCGGCCAAATGCACCCATGTGTAGGCGACACGAACTTCAAGACTGCGCATTTCATCGTCTCGAATTTTGACCTCATAACTGCCTAATTTTTCTTCTTCTAGAGGCTGAGGCAAGTCACGATCGCCCCCCAACAATTCGCCTTTGGGGCCAATCACTTGGTAGTAAACCAAGTCAGCATCATCTGCACGGAGCAATTCACTGGCCGGTTGTGGCAAGTTAAATTGAACACCGTGTTGATCCGGGCTGAGCTTGACCAACTGAGCCAAGGCTTGCACGTTGTAAATGAGTGCACGGTCAAAAGGTTTGTTGGCAAGGCCTTGCGCCACCAGCCAAGTGAGCGCCAAACTAACCGGCCACAAAAGCAGCAGCGGCGTGAGCATCCAGTCCAAAATTTCGCCAAAGAGCGAACGTTGTTCGCGGCGAAAAAAAGACATCTGCCAATTTTTAGAGTTCATTCACCAAGCGTGTTAGGGGCGCAATTCATCGGCTCTGTGGTTCGATTCAGCGATGCGACCTCATTGCTGCAACTTCATCCATTCTGAGTCCTTATTTCGACGCCTTAGCCAGGAATTTTTTCAAGGCAATAGCCCAGGCCGCGGACGGTTGCAATGCGAATAGGCCCTTTTTCAATTTTCTTGCGCAAGCGATGAATGTAAACCTCAATCGCGTTGTTGCTGACCTCTTCACCCCACTCGCACAGACGCTCCACCAATTGATCTTTACTCACGAGTCGGCCTGCACGTTGCAACAGCACTTCTAGCAAGCCAAGTTCACGCGCAGACAACTCCACCATTTTACCGTCGATGGTCGCGACACGCCCTGACTGATCGTAGATC
This sequence comes from Comamonadaceae bacterium, assembly GCA_947479935.1. Classification (GTDB taxonomy): domain Bacteria; phylum Pseudomonadota; class Gammaproteobacteria; order Burkholderiales; family Burkholderiaceae_C; genus Limnohabitans_A. The sequence goes on along the minus strand of CANKBG010000008.1, from coordinate 77,859 downwards.
AAGGGGCCGTGCTTGATTTGCGATGTGGCACCGCCCATGCCTCTGCGGGTTAAAGCCCGCACGCGCGCCTCCAGTTCTTGCAAACTAAATGGCTTGGCCATGTAATCGTCAGCGCCATAGTCCAAGCCTTTGACGCGCTCTTCGACACTGTCGGCCGCGGTCAAAATCAGCACCGGCAAAGTGGAGCCGCGGGAGCGCAATTTTTTGAGCACTTCCAGTCCGTGCATTTTGGGCAAACCCAAATCCAGAATGAGCAAGTCAAACTCGGTGTTGGTCATCAGCGCTGCATCGGCTTCTGTACCACTGGCCACATGATCCACAGCAGCGCCTGCACTGCGCAAACTCCGCAGCAATCCATCGGCCAACACCTGATCGTCTTCGGCTATCAAAATGCGCATCTTTGTCTCCCGCAGTTAACCGTGTATCGGCTTTGTTAGAACCCTGAGAGGGCTTGCGACAAATTTTAGGCCACTCTGAGCATTCTGCGGTGAATCTTTCTGGGCTGACTTGAATCGCTGCAGCCCTGATCTGCCCCTTGCAACGGCATTACCTTTTACATGCTGTATGCCTCCAGCCCTAAGGCCACGACCGTTGCAATTTCCACCCCCACAGCCTCTTTAAATTCTGCCTCTGCTTGCGCCACCGCCATTTGGAACGCCGCCAGCCACGCCAAGCCAGACTCTGTAAACACAACTTGCCGGGCGCGTGCATCGCGTGAGTCATTCTCGCGCTTGACCAACCCCCACGCTTCACATTGATTTACCAAGTTACCCATGGCTTGTTTGGTCATGCCGGCAGCTTGTGCCAATTCAGTCAGCCTTGAGCCTTGAAGCGACAAGTGCCGTGTGATGTGGATATGTGCCGCACTGATTTGATCTCTGGCGGCTAAGTTGGAAAGCGCCAATGGCACTTGATCGTTGTTGGCCATGAGGCTCAAGACGCGCGCATCGAATCGGCGCATGCCGTGACCCAAAAGCCGGCCTAAATGCGTCTCTCGCCATCGGTCGTCCAAGACGGCGGCCAAGCTTGCATGGGGCGCCATGGGGGGGCTGAAACTGTCATTCACTGGCATTTGCTGATAGTAAAGCAAACTGACCAAAAAATCTATTTACGGGCAAAGACAATGCCGTTACAGTACTGTTCAAGCATCCAGTCTTTCATCAACAGCCTGTCTGCGACTTTTCCAACCCGTTGATTTCCAAGGAGAATTTCATGAGCGAACAAAACAGCGACAGAACCAAAGCCCTGCAAGCCGCCCTGGCCCAAATTGAAAAACAATTCGGCAAAGGCACCATCATGCGTTTGGGTGAAGGCGAAGTCATCGAAGACATCCAAGTGGTGTCTACCGGCTCTTTGGGTCTGGACATTGCTTTAGGCGTTGGCGGTTTGCCTCGCGGCCGCGTGGTTGAAATATACGGCCCAGAATCCTCTGGCAAAACCACACTCACCTTGCAAGTGATTGCCGAAATGCAAAAAGTGGGCGGCCAATGCGCCTTCGTTGACGCCGAACACGCCCTTGATATCCAATACGCTCAAAAACTGGGCGTCAACCTGCAAGACCTGCTCATCAGCCAGCCCGACACCGGCGAACAAGCCCTCGAGATTGTCGACAGCTTGGTGCGCTCAGGCGCGGTTGATTTAGTGGTCATTGACTCCGTGGCCGCGCTCACCCCCAAAGCAGAACTTGAAGGCGACATGGGCGACTCACTGCCGGGTCTCCAAGCCCGCCTCATGAGCCAAGCTTTGCGCAAGCTCACCGCCACCATCAAGAAAACCAATTGCATGGTCATCTTCATCAACCAAATTCGCATGAAAATCGGCGTCATGTTCGGCTCCCCCGAAACCACCACCGGCGGCAATGCTCTTAAGTTCTATGCCTCTGTGCGCTTAGACATTCGCCGCACCGGCACCATCAAGCGCGGCGACGAGGCCATTGGCAACGAGACCAAAGTCAAGGTGGTCAAAAATAAAGTGGCGCCGCCCTTCAAAACAGCCGAATTCGACATTTTGTTTGGCGAAGGCATCAGCCGTCATGGCGAGATCATCGACATGGGCGTTGAAGCCAAAATCATCGACAAGTCCGGCGCTTGGTATGCCTACAACGGCGAAAAAATCGGCCAAGGCCGCGATAACGCACGTGAGTTCCTGCGCGAAAACGCAGAACTGGCCGCCGAGATTGAAAATAAAGTTCGCGAATCTTTGGGCATTCCTTTGTTGGCCGAAGCGGTTAACGCGGCCTAAATAAGTCTGCCTTTCATTCTGTTTGACAGTTGCGCTCCTTGATCAATGGCTCAGCCTGGGTTTAAGTTGTCCCTCAAAGGACGTGCGCTGCGGCTTTTGTCGCAGCGCGAGCACTCCCGGGCTGAGCTGGTTCGCAAGCTGTCCTCGCATGAAGAAGTTTCTGGCGAATTGGCACAAGTCCTTGACGATCTTCAAGCCAAAGGCTTCATCGATGAAACTCGCGTTCTAGAGTCTGTCGTCAATCACCGTGCCCCAAAGCTGGGCAATGGCCGCATCAAGCAAGAGCTCCAGGCCAAGGGCTTGGCGCCTGACGCCGTAGCGCAGGCCATGCTCGATTTAAAAGAATCGGAATTTTCTCGGGCGCAAAACATTTGGCAAAAAAAGTTTGGCACGCCTGCAACCACCGCAAATGAACGCGCTAAACATTACCGCTTTTTACTCACGCGCGGATTCTCGTCAGAAGTCGTTCGCAAAGTGGTCAAGCTATCAGGTACCCCTGAAGAAGACATCGAAAGCTAGCACTCTTTCTTTTCAGACGCCTGGTTTCGAGCCAAGCTTTATAGCCCCAGCATCAGCTTCAGGTTTTGGACGGCAGCGCCGCTGGCGCCTTTGCCCAAGTTGTCTAGGCGGGAAATGACCACGGCATGTCTGTGGGCCTCGTTACCGAAGACGCGAATTTCTAACTTGTTGGAATCGTTGTTGCCCGTGGCACCTAGCTTGCCATTTTCTTCGGCAGGTACCACGCTCACCCAACCGCCTTCATTTTGGCTTTTGAGATAGTGCGCTCTAAGCGTTTCATGAACATCGGCCACTTTGGGCTTGCCGGGCAGCTCGTCTAAAAACAAGGGCAGCTCGACCAACATGCCTTGCCGGAAATTGCCAACAGCGGGCAAGAAAATGGGGCGACGGGTGAGGCCGCTGTATTTCATAATTTCTGGCACATGCTTGTGCTGCAGGCTCAAGGCATAGGCTTCGTGCAAGGGGGCTCGTGCCGCTTCGTAGTCTTCAATCATGGTTCTGCCGCCGCCAGAGTAACCACTCACTGAAGGTAAAACCACTGAAAATTCAGGCGGTAGGACCCCTGCACTGACCAAGGGCGCCAAGACGGCAATAGCACCAGAGGCATAGCAACCTGGGTTGCTAACGCGTTGCGCCTTCACCACTGCATCTCGCTGACCAGGTTGCATTTCAGGAAAACCAAACACCCAACGGTCGTCCACACGGTGGGCTGTGGAGGCATCAATGATGCGGGGTTTGTGGCCCGACAAAGCGTCGACCATGGCCACAGACTCTCGGGCCGCATCATCGTGCAGGCACAAAATGACCAAGTCGACCTGGGCCATCAGTTCTCGCTTGGCCTCTGGGTCTTTGCGTTTTTCAGGGGCAATGCTCACCAGATTGACTTCAGGCATGGCCAACAGACGCTCACGGATCAACAGTCCTGTGGTTCCAGCTTCGCCATCGATGAATATTTTGGCCATTCAGGGCTCTCCCAAGAAATTTTATGCCGCCGTCATGTCAATGTAAGTGACTCGGCTCAAGATTGGTGCGTTGCAACATGATACAGTCGCCGACAGCAGTGTCCAGTGCTTGTTTAGGGCAATTCACCCTGACTGGCTGGTGAAAATAACCACCCCCTGAGAGAAACCTCATGAAGATCCACGAGTACCAAGGCAAGGAAATCTTGCGTCAGTTTGGTGTACCAGTGCCCCGCGGCATTCCAGCCTTTACAGTGCAAGAAGCGGTTGAAGCCGCTCAAAAATTGGGCGGCCCTGTTTGGGTGGTCAAAGCACAAATTCACGCGGGTGGCCGCGGTAAGGGCGGCGGCGTGAAACTGGCGCGCTCGATCGACGAGGTTAAAAAGCTCGCCGGTGAAATTTTGGGGATGCAGTTGGTCACGCATCAAACCGGTCCTGAAGGTCAAAAAGTTCGCCGCCTGCTTATTGAAGATGGCGCCGACATCCAAAAAGAATATTACATCTCTGCTGTCACAGACCGGGCTTCACAACGTGTGGCCATGATCGTGTCCAGTGAAGGCGGCATGGACATTGAAGGTGTGGCACACGACACCCCCGAAAAAATCATCACCGAAATCGTTGACCCTGCTTTGGGCCTGACTGAAGCTCAAGCCAAAAAATTGGCCAATGCCATTGGCGTTCCTGCAGGCTCTACAACCCAGGCGGCAGACGTGCTGCAAAAAGTTTACAAGTGCTACATGGAAACCGACGCTTCTTTGGTCGAGATCAATCCTTTGATCCTGGAAGGCAATGGCGGCATCCGCGCATTGGATGCGAAGTTCAACTTTGACGCCAACGCTTTATTCCGTCACCCCGAAATCGTGGCTTACCGCGATTTGGACGAAGAAGATCCTGCAGAAATTGAAGCTTCTAAATTCGATTTGGCCTACATCAGCTTGGACGGCAACATCGGTTGCTTGGTCAACGGTGCTGGCTTGGCCATGGCCACCATGGACACCATCAAGTTGTTTGGCGCAGAGCCCGCCAACTTCTTGGACGTGGGCGGCGGTGCCACCCCTGAAAAAGTCACTGAAGCGTTCAAGATCATGTTGAAAAACCCCAAAGTGAAAGCCATCTTGGTCAACATTTTTGGCGGCATTATGAAATGCGACACCATCGCCACGGGAGTGATCACCGCCTGCAAGGCCACCAACTTGAGCGTGCCTCTGGTCGTTCGCATGAAGGGCACCAACGAAGACCTGGGCAAGAAGATGCTCAAAGAAAGCGGTTTGCCCATCATTTCTGTGGACACCATGGCAGAAGCAGCACAAGCTGCCGTTAAAGCGGTGAAAGGTTAATTACATGTCTATTTTTATCAACAAAGACACCAAAGTCATTACCCAAGGTATTACTGGCAAGACCGGTCAGTTTCACACTGAAAAATGCCAAGAGTATGCAAACGGTAAAAACTGTTTTGTTGCCGGTGTGAACCCCAAAAAAGCGGGCGAGTCCATCTTCAACATTCCCATCTATGCCTCCGTCAAAGAAGCGGCCGCTAACACAGGTGCTACAGTTTCTGTCATTTACGTGCCGCCCGCAGGCGCAGCTGCCGCCATTTGGGAAGCTGTGGAAGCCGAACTCGACTTGGCCATTTGCATTACTGAAGGTATACCTGTCCGTGACATGCTTGAAGTTCGCAATCGAATGCGCGCCAAAGAAGCGGCTGGCGGCAAGAAGACTTTGCTGCTTGGCCCCAACTGCCCTGGTTTGATCACGCCCGATGAAATCAAGATTGGCATCATGCCCGGTCACATTCACCGCAAAGGCCGAATTGGTGTGGTGTCGCGCTCTGGCACATTGACTTATGAAGCTGTGGCGCAACTCACCGAAATTGGTTTGGGCCAATCTTCGGCAGTTGGTATTGGTGGCGACCCCATCAATGGCTTGAAGCACATCGACGTGATGCGCGCTTTCAACGAAGACCCCGACACCGATGCCGTGATCATGATCGGTGAAATTGGCGGGCCTGACGAGGCTGATGCAGCGCGTTGGTGCAAAGACAATATGAAAAAGCCCATCGTGGGCTTCATTGCTGGGGTGACTGCCCCCGCCGGAAAGCGCATGGGCCATGCTGGCGCCCTGATCTCTGGTGGCGCCGACACGGCCGATGCCAAATTGGCCATCATGGAAGAGTGCGGCTTCAAAATTACGCGTAATCCTTCCGAAATGGGCCGTTTGCTGAAAGCCCTGCTGTAATTGCAATAAGCACTTATACGCATCCCAGGGCCCAGACAGGCCGTTAAAATTCAAGCTCCCACAAAAGAACTGGCCTCAAGAGGCCATTTCTTATTCCTATTAAAAATGCAAAGGGATTGACATGGAAATGTTGCAAAACGCCGACTTCTGGATCGGCTTGATGAAGATCATCTGGATCAACATCATTTTGTCTGGTGATAACGCGGTTGTGATTGCGCTTGCCGCTCGCTCCTTGCCTGAACACCAGCAACGCCAAGCCATCATGTTTGGTTCTGGCGCGGCCGTGGTGCTTCGAATCGCCTTGACGGTTGTCGCTGCTGCGCTTCTTGAACTCTCCTACCTGCAAATCATTGGCGGCATCTTGCTCTTGTACATCGGCGCACAACTCTTAAGCGAAGATGGCGATCATGAAGAGGGTGATGTAGAAAAGGCTAGCTTGATGGTTGCGATTAGAACCATTCTGATTGCCGACTTGGTGATGAGCTTGGACAACGTGATTGCCGTTGCGGCTGCGGCCAAGGGCAATATGACTCTGCTCATTTTAGGCCTGGCCATCAGTATTCCAATGGTGGTTTTTGGCAGCGCCATCATGATCAAGCTGATGTCCCGTTTCCCGATCATCGTCACCTTTGGTGCATGCCTTATTGGTTGGGTCGGCGGCGAAACCATTGCCAGTGATGTGGTGCTTCGTGAGTTCTCGGAGGCCAATCCTTGGCTTCATTACGCTGCAGCCACCGCAGGCGCTTTGGCCGTGTTGGCAGTTGGCAAGTATTTTCAAACCAAGCACTCGAGTGCAGAAAAAACAGACGACTCTGCTTGATTGATCGCAAGCTTTTGTAGCCAAGCCGACCCACTGTGGTCGGCTTTTTTACGGCCTAATCAAAGTCCTCCAGATTAAACTTGACGATTCCAAAGGAACACCATGACACGCCAACGCTCTAACTACTTTCGTGGCTTTACCCTGATTGAGCTTATGGTGGTCATCGCCATCATTGGCGTGCTGGGTTCCTTGGCCTTACCTGCTTACCAAGACTACGCCGTTCGGGCCAAAGTATCCGAAATGATGCTGGCCGCTACGCAGTGCAAAACTGCCGTCACCGAAACGGTCAGCACAGCATCCCAAGCCGATATCAGCGCGGCCTTGCCCAGGGCGTGTGAAACACAAACCTCCAAATACGTCAGCGGCCTGGTGGTAGACGCCAATGGTGTAATCACAGTTACTGGCAATCCCAACACACTGCGCGGAAATACCAGCGCCACGGCCAATGCCTTGTCGCTCATTCCCGTTCAAGTGGGCAACACGCTTTTAAATGGCACCACCGATGGCGGCAAATCCATCAGCGCCTGGAGTTGCGGCCCTGCAGCCGCCAACCCATTGGACTTGAAGTACCTGCCTAATTCTTGTAAGGGTGCGGCTTAGTGGCACAAGATGGGCGCCAGCATCACCACGCTCACAAGTCAAAGAAGTTAAACTAAGTTCATAACCGTCTACGGAGCTTTCATGAATAAACGCCACTTGCTCAGCGCCTTCGCTCTGGCCACTTCTACGTTACTGACGCCCTGCGTTGCCAATGCCCAAGATTTCCCTCCCAAGCGACCTGTTACCCTTTACGTTGGCTTTGCGCCCGGTGGTGCAGCCGATGCTGCTGCCCGTTTGATTGCCAAAAAGCTCACCGAAAACATCGGTCAAAACGTGATTGTGGAAAACAAAGCTGGCGCTGGTGGCAATATCGTTCACCAGCAAGTGGCCAACGGCGTGGCAGATGGCTCTGTCATTTTGCTGGGCTCCATCGGCCCCATGGCCATTGCCCCTCACATGATGAAGGTCGGCTATGAGCCCTTCAAAGACTTGGCGCCCATTTCTGGTGGCGTGAACTTCCCCAACATGCTGGTGGTTAACAAAGAATCAGGCATCAAAAATCTGGCCGACTTTGTAGCAATGGCCAAAAAAGCGCCCGACACAGTGTCCTTTGCCTCAACCGGCGCGGGATCAGCATCGCACCTCACTGGTGAATTGTTTGCCATTCGAACCAATACAGAGATGCTGCACGTTCCTTACAAAGGTGGCGCCCCCGCTATGCAAGACCTCTTGGCCAATCGCTTCACTGGTTATTTTTCTGCACCGCCCACTTCCATTCCACACGTCGAGTCTGGTAAGTTGGTAGCCATTGCGACAACCGGCCTCACTCGCCCAAGCTATCTGTCCAATGTGCCCACCGTGGCCGAGTCTGGCTTTCCTGGCTTTGAAGCGCTCAATTGGTACGCGTTCCTTGCCTCTGCCAAAGTGCCTTCGGCCATTTTGGACAAATGGAATGTAGAGATTGTCAAAGTACTCAACGATCAGAGCACCAAGGACGCACTTACCAAGCTTGGACTGTCTGGCGCCCCGTCCACCCGTGTTGAACTCACAGCCTTCATGCAGAAGGAGTCAGAGAAGTGGGGCAAGCTGGTGCGTGAACGAAAAATCACGGCCGACTAAGTCGCTTTGTCTTTATTTTGATTCGCACCCGCGTGTGCGACTTCAAAAAATTTAAGGCCAATTCGTATTTAATTTTCAACCACCCAGTGCCCCGACTTGCCACCTTGCTTTTCTAACAGCTTCACATCCGTGATGATCATGCCGCGGTCAGCAGCTTTGCACATGTCATAAATAGTGAGCAGGGCCACTTGCACGGCGGTGAGGGCTTCCATTTCAACCCCCGTCTGACCCACCGTTTCTGCGGTTGCTTTGCAAACAATGGTCGGTACTTTTGCGCCTGCTGGAATTTCAAATTCAACGGCCACACGGGTTAAGGCCAAGGGATGGCACAAAGGGATCAAATCAGAGGTTCGCTTGGCGCCTTGAATGCCTGCAATGCGCGCAATTCCCAAAACATCGCCTTTTTTTGCGGTGCCCGCTTGCACCAAGGCCAAGGTGTCGGGCAACATTTGAATGCATCCTGAGGCAACAGCCACCCTGTGTGTGAACGCTTTGGCGCCAACATCGACCATGTGTGCTTGGCCTTGTGCATCAAAATGAGTCAAAGGCGACGATGAATTTGGCAAAGAATGGGACATGGCGTGTCTTTAAAACTGGTAAAAACCATTTATAAACAGTTGATTAAGTTCTAGCATGATACGGTTTTCAGATTCTCCACAAAAGTCGGCACAAATACTTTGAAGCTTACGAGCCCAAAATCCAAACCTTTGATTGCTCTTTTGGCAGCATCGCTTTGGCTCACCCCTGTGTGGTCACAACTGCCGCCTTCTGGCAATTCTGGCAGCTTGCCATCCTTGGGCGATGGTGCAGACATCACCTTAAGCGCTGAACGCAAACTGGGTGATCGAATTGCCCGCGAGCTTTACCGCGACCCTGATTACCTGGAAGACCCCGTCCTGGATGAGTATTTGCAAAATATTTGGCAACCCTTGGTCAAGGGCGCGCAGGCGCGAGGCGAGTTGTCTCCTGAGTTGTTAGAGCGCTTTGCCTGGAAAATATTGATTGGCCGCGACCGCTCCGTCAATGCCTTCGCCTTACCGGGCGGCTACTTGGGCATTCATCTGGGCCTCATCAGCGTAGTCACTTCACGAGATGAGCTGGCCTCTGTCATGGCGCACGAGCTTAGCCATGTCACGCAAAGACACATTTCAAGGTCGATGGGGGATCAAGCAAAGATGACCCCTTGGCTCATTGGCGCCATGATTTTGGGGATGTTGGCCGCCAGCAAAAGTGTGCAGGGTGCGCAGGCCGTGATTGTGGGCGGCCAAGCCATGGCTGCGCAATCGCAACTCAACTTTTCACGTGACATGGAGCGTGAGGCAGATCGCATTGGCTACGGTGTGATGTCAGAGGCTGGCTTTGACACTTTGGGTTTTGTCACGATGTTTGGCAAGTTACAAGCGGCCTCTGGGTTGAACGACAACGGCTCTTTTCCTTATTTGAGAAGCCATCCCTTAAGCAGCGAACGTATGGCCGACATGCAGGCACGTCAACAACTCCAAACGCCACGCGCCGCCAATGTAGAGAGCGACACGGTTCAAGCCATGATGTCTGCCAGAGCACGAGTTTTGGCGCAACCCGGCGTCGATGCATTGCGCGCGTGGGCCAACGAAGCAGGTGACCCGAGTGTTGAAAAACAAACCACTTCTAAACGTTTGGGAACTTTATACGGGAGCTGCTTATCTTGGATGCAATTGCGTGACATGTCACAAGCTCGTGCTTTATTTTCCAAACTCCAAAAAGCCTCTGGTGAACAGCCTTCTATCCTTCGCTTAATTGGCTTGTTGGAAACAGAACTGGCTTTCAAAGAAGAGGACATGCAAGGTGCGCTGCAAAGCTTAAGCAAGGTGTCTGCGCAACCCAGCAGCACGTGGCAACGCCCGGAGTTATTACTTTTGGCCCAAGCCAGTGCAAGGCTTCAAGTGAGTGCGCCCGCGCTTGGCACTGCCCAAGTTTTGGCCAACAGTATTTCAGCCTTGCAGCGCTGGGTTTTGCTGCACCCTAAAGACTCACAAGCTTGGCAAGTATTGGCGGCCTCACTGTCAGCTCAGGGCCGGACTTTGGCTTCCTTGCGCGCAGAGGGTGAAGCCCAATTGGCTCGGATGGATTTTGGTGCTGCAGTCGACAGATTCAGAGCTGCACAAGACGCCTCCCGAAAACTGCCGCCCCAAATGGGCGATCACATTGAAGCATCCATTGTCGACGCACGCTTGCGCTTTGCCCAAAGCATATTGCGAGAGCAACTGCTTGAGCGAACTGAACGATGAATGAGTGGGCTGCGCCTTAAGGCGTCACAGCGGGTTTGACGGTCACCTCTTGGCAAACCATCCATCCTTCAGCGCTCTTTTTACAAGCTAAAACACCCTCTGGTGCAGGTTGAGGATGCTCTTTAAATGTCCATTGGTTGTTGATTTTTAAAAACAAGTAATTGTCTCTGAAGGTAACGAAATGTCCCGCCTTGTTGGTATGAAAGTAATCGGTGGTGAACTGAATCTTATCTTCTGAGACTTGCCAGTTTTGAAGCGTTTTGACAGCCAGAAAAGTTTGCGCATCTAATTTTTGCATTTGCCTGATGTTTCTAATGCGGGCGTCTTCTGTCACTTCAAAATGATGATGGGGTCGATTGCCTAGGCGCTCATTTGTAAATTGTGAAATGCTTGGCATGGCTTCTGAAATGACTCGAAGTTGTCGCACCGATAAATTTTCACCTTGTAGTTTGAAAGCTTTTTTCTCAAATAAATAAGGCGCTCTCCTATGAAACTCAACTCCCTCAAATATTTCAAGCTGCCCTTTGTCTACAAAAAATTCTGAGGTACAACCCGAGGAAAACAGCAGGCTTATCCAAATGCAAACGTGCGCCACTTCGCTGCTGAGGTTTTCAAATGGCTTCACTTGCTGCTCTCGGTTTCATGGCTTAGTAACAACTCTGCGCTTGCGCTTCTTTGAAAGCACTGCTACCAAACAGCGACACACTTACGCCGTAAATGCCCGCAATGACATGGCATGTGATGGTACCGCCGCCCTGAGCGTTGCAGTCGTTGATGATGTTGCTGGTGAGGTTGGTGTCGGCCAACTGCCGATCAAAACCACAGGTTGAATAACTTTGGTCATGCTGAAAGCAAGCTTGCGACACATCAATGCCAAACAACATGTCTGGTACAAATGCGTCACTTTTAGCTGTGCCACAACCCGCTCCCAACGATTTGCCGTCTTCTCTCACGCCACTGCTGGTGCCAGAGTCAAACTTTAGAAAATCCCAAAACCCGCCACCTGAAATGAGGTGCAGCTCTTCGATGTTGCATACGTGCATGTTGTATTCCTTTTGAAATTAAAAACAATTTAAAACCGCCATAGAGCCAGGCAACGGAAGGCCCACCAAGTCAATGTGCAAGTCGCCTTTTGGGGACGTTGAAGCTTGACCCTCCTCGATTCCAACTTCATTGAAAGCGCTGTCATTGAAATCGGTTGCTGGGTTTGGCAGAAGTCCCATTAAGGCCAAGCCCCATAAATCGAAGTGCAGTCCTTCTAACGACGCCATGCTCATGGCCCTCCAATAGACACTCGACCCTGTTTCGGCCGAACTTGTGAGTGAATTCATTGCGTTTGTGTACATGTGTCTTTCCTTGGATGAATACCAAATCAGTACTCACGATCGATCCTAGGCGTTATGCGCCTGTTTGACGCCTGCAATGACTTGCAAACCGCTATGATTCCGATCCCTCATCGAAAAACATATGGCAGGCATCCACATCACCGACATTGAAGCGTCCATCAATTACTGGCGCGAAAAGAACCCGTCTCCAGACGGCATTGCGTTGCCGCGCGAATTGCGCGCACTGGCCGAGGTCTACGCACTGATGGTTTATTTCAAAGAAGATGAGGCCGACGAGTTAAGCTTGCCCTTGCCTGCTGCTGAAGCCTGGCAAGCTTGGTACGCCAGCACACCTGACACGCCGTGCATTGCCATTTGCTCGACTTCTCAAGGCGACCCTGAATGCAAAGGCTGTGGGCGAACTTTTGAAGAAGTACAGTTGTGGACCGAGTTAAGTCCTGGCGAAAAGCGCTCGGTGTGGCGCCGCATTAACTCTGACGGCACTTCTTGGCGATTCAATCGCTATGCTGAGCGTGCAGCAGAAGATCGAAGCTTGGCCCGTGCTGCTGCCGATGCACAGGTACCACTTGGCTTTAACAGGTAATCTACTTGCGACGACCCCAGATAAATTATTTCCAGCGGACGACTTCCAAGTGCACGCTGTCTTTTGAATTGCTCAAGGTGAGCGCACCCTCTTGCACTGTGGCTTGCAATTGCATGCTTCGTTCTGCCAATTTGGCCAGCGCTTGACTGGCTTCCGTGGGCACGCGCCATACTTGCAGTTTTTCCATGCGAGTGAGCTTGCTTTCAATGCCACGCCACCAAACTTCTGCGGCATGGTTAAAGCAATAGACCATCACGGCTTCTGCTCTCTGACAAGCCTTGTTCAAAGGCTTGTCTTCGGGTTGACCCACCTCTACCCAAAGTCGTGTTTGACCCGTGAAATCTCGAAGGGACAAGTCTGGGTCATCGGGGTCTGACAATCCTGCGCCAAACGCCAACACGCCATCACCATTTAAGTCGGCTTGCAGTTTGTAGGCATTGAGTGATAAGGCTAACAAGCGAATCATCATGCGTTCATCGGTTTCGCTAGGATGACGCGCAAGGGTCAGGGCGTGGTCGGCGTAATAACTGTTGTCAATGTCTGCAATTGAAAGATTGACTTTGTAGATGGTGGATTTAAGGGCCATTCTGATGAGGCTCGCTTAGACTGACTTAAACCCGTTTGGCCAGCTCAATGGCTTTGCCAATGTAGCTGCCAGGCGTCATGGCCAACAAGCGCTCTTTTTCTGCTTGTGGAATTTCTAACTCGCGAATCAGACCATGCAATGCTTCAGGCGTGACTGTTTTTCCCCGCGTCACTTCTTTCAACTTTTCGTAGGCGCCTTGCACACCATATCGACGCATCACGGTTTGAATAGGCTCGGCCAACACTTCCCATGAAGCCTCCAAATCTTGGGCCAACGCTTCTTCGTTCAGCTCGAGTTTTTTCAAACCCGTCATGAGAGACGAATAAGCCAAAGCGGTATAGCCTAGAGCCACGCCCATGTTTCGCAGTACCGTAGAGTCGCTCAGGTCACGCTGCCAACGACTGATGGGCAGTTTTTCTGACAAGTGTTTCAGCACGGCATTGGCCAACCCTAAGTTGCCTTCTGCATTTTCAAAATCGATGGGGTTGACCTTGTGCGGCATGGTGGAGGAGCCAATCTCGCCAGCTTTCAAGCGTTGCCTGAAATAGCCCAAGCTGACATAGCCCCAAATGTCGCGCGACAAGTCAATGAGGATGGTGTTGGTGCGCGCCACCGTATCAAACAACTCAGCCATGTAATCGTGTGGCTCTATTTGAATGCTGTAGGGCTGGAACGACAAGCCCAGCCCCCAATGCTCTGTTGACCCGCCCGCTTCGTTGGCCTCAGGGGTTTCCACCACGGATTGAGAAAAGGCTTCCCAATCAAACTCGGGCCAAGCCGACAAATGTGCGTTGTAATTTCCAACCGCACCATTCATTTTGGCTTTCAAGGGCACGGCCGCCATTTTTTCGCGTGTACCACGCAAACGAACCACGACGTTGGCAAACTCTTTGCCCACTGTTGTGGGGCTTGCGGTTTGGCCGTGCGTGCGACTTAACATGGACACGGCCGCATAGGTGTGCGCCATGCTTCTGAGTTGCTCAATGATTTCGTCTAGGGCTGGCAAGATCACTTGCCGGCGTGCGCCTTTTAACTGAAGTGCGTGACTGGTGTTGTTAATGTCCTCGCTGGTACAAGCAAAATGCACAAACTCAGAGGCTTGTTCTAGCTCCGGTCTGTCTTTGAATTTTGACTTGATCCAATACTCCACCGCCTTGACATCGTGGTTGGTGGTCTTCTCAATTTCCTTGATGGCCAGGGCATCTTGCTCAGAAAAATGCGTGACCAAGCCCGTCAAATAACGCCGTGCACCCAAAGACAGGGGCTTGAACTCTTCAAAACCTGCGTCAGACAGGGCAATGAACCAAGCCATCTCTACTTGCACGCGGCGGTGCATGTACCCCAGCTCACTCATCAGGGGACGCAATGCATTGAGTTTGTTGGCATAACGGCCATCCAACGGCGAAAGGGCAGAAATAGGCGAAGAAGTCATACCCTTATTGTAAGTTCTGACCCTGACAGAGAACAGCGTTTTCAATTCCTCTAGAATCAACCTCTCACAGACCCGCTTTTTGACTCTTTTTAGACAAGACACTACCCATGAAATTGATCGGTTCACCTACCAGCCCTTATGTCCGCAAAGTTTGCATCGTGATGGCAGAGAAAAAGTTGGACTACCGCATGGTGGCCGAAGATGTTTGGTCTGCCAACACAACCATTTATGCGTCCAATCCGCTGGGAAAGGTGCCGTGTTTGGTCCTAGAAGGCGGCGAGGCCGTTTTTGACTCGCGCGTCATTGTGGAGTATTTGGACACTTTGTCCCCCGTGGGGAAACTCATTCCCGCCAATGGCCGTGAACGCGCTGAAGTCAAAACCTGGGAGGCCCTGGCAGATGGCTTGTTAGATGCCGCCATCTTGGCGCGGATGGAAGCCAATTGGGCGCACCGCACCCCAGAGCAACGCAGCCCAGCTTGGATTGACCGCCAATTACACAAAATTTCTGAATCCCTGCGCGCCATGTCGCAAGGTCTAGCGGACAAGCCTTTTTGCTCCGGCGGTCAAATGAGCCTGTCAGACATTGCCGTCGGTTGCGCGGTCGGTTATTTGGATTTCCGCTTCCAAAACATCCATTGGCGCGCTAGTTATCCCAACCTCGAAAAACTCTACGAGAAGCTCATGCAGCGCCCTAGCTTCATTGACAGTCAGCCCAAATAAACCGGTCTCCGCCAAAGAACGGGTCGCTTGAGGCTTGTCCCTTATTAAGCGTTCGCCCGCTTTTTCAGCCAACGCATCAAACTGCCCACCCAAGGCAGCTTTTCATAAAGCTCCTCTGCTGCATCCCAATAATCTCGGTGCAGGTCAATGAGATTGTGTTCATTCAAAACCAAGTGACTGGTGCCCAACACCACTTGCTCTGTGCGCGTCTCAAAGCGTTTGAATCTGAATCTAAATTCCCAAGTTAAAAATGCTTGACGGCCATCAACCACTTGTTCGGTGATGACAAAACGGGGGTTGTCGAGCGCCACATACATGTGCTTAAAAATGCGCTCGATGTCAGCAATACCTTCTACCTCGTTAAAGGGGTCCTTGAAGCGTGCCGTCGGGCTGTAAAAGGTTTTCAAATGGTCCACGCTTTGAGGCGTCAGCGTTTCAAAGTAGGTGGCAATTTGTGCAAATTGCTGTCGCTGGCTCATGATCAAAGTCCAGTAAATTTTCGCACCAATGCGAAATAAATTCGATAGGGGAGAAGGCGAAGCAACTTCAACCACAGCGTAAACCGCTTGGGAAAGTGAATGTCAAACAAGCCCTCGGCCCAGCCCGCCAACATGGCATTGGCAGCGGTTTCGGGAGAGATCAAGGCTGGCATTTGAAAATTATTTTGCGCCGTCAGTGGGGTGGCCACAAAACCAGGATTGATCACGCTCACGCCGATGCCCCTGTCTTGCAGATCCATGTACAAGGTTTCCGCCAAATGCGTGACGGCTGCCTTGGTGGGGCCATAGGCCAAACCATTGGGCAGCCCGCGCCAACCCGCCACACTGCTGACCAAGCTGATGTGTCCAAAACCTTGTTGCAAAAACAAAGGCAATGCCGCATTGAGCACACGCAACAAGCCGTTGTAATTGACATCTTGATGGCGCAGCATGTCTTTCAAATCAAAGTCCGTGCCGCGTTGTGCTCGGTAGTGGCCGGCGCAGTAAAGCAGAAGGTCCAATGCGCCTGCCGCCGCAATTTGTGTTGCAACGCTTTTAACTTGCAACTCGTCAGTCACATCCAACGCCTTAAGCTCAACGGGGCGTCCTTGATGTTTGCAATTCTCAGACCATTCTGAAAGTGCACCGAGGTCACGCGCAGACACAATCACCACCGCACCGTCAGCCTGCAAAGCCTTGGCGCAAGCCAAGCCAATTCCGCTGGAGGCACCCACAAGCCAGACCCGCTTACCCTGCCAATTGCGAATCGGTAAATTCAGAGGCTCGCCCCACCGACGTTTGACGGGTATTGCCAGTATCGACCGTGCGGGTGTGACGGCCGTTTCAGGTTGCGCCGCTTTGATGGCCTGCAAGCTCATGACGAAGCGCCTCCAGAGAGGGGCGTTCGACGCGTAAATGACAAAGTCACCTCACCCAAGGTCACACCCAGTTTGCTCATGACGGCTTTGTTCAGCATCACACGGTCGTCCATCAAATACATCCAATCGTCAAACTGCACGTGCCATACCGAGCCGTCCACTGGCAATGCCAAGGTGTATTGCCAGCGAAACGCATTGCCACTGGTTTGACCCGCGGCCATGCCCACCACATCGTCCGCGCGGCCTTCATAGCGGCCTTGAGCCAAGGCCTTAAGTCGCCATATTCGGCGTTGTAGCGTGCCGTCCGAGTACGTGAAGGCTTCATCGAGTACCCCCTCATCGCCTTGCCATTTGCAATCCATGACCACGGTGAACCTTTTCACAACGCGGCCACTCCGATCGGTAAAAACGCCCCACGCGTCCACCATGCCGTTGAAATAAGTTCGCAGATCTAACGGCGGCATCTGTTGCGCATGATCCGTCACTTGCGGCCCTGCACAACCTGAGAGCGCAAGCACACTGCCAGTGGCGCCCGCCACGGCACCGGCTCGCAACCAAAGCGGGGCACTCATTCTGTGGGCTGCATTTTGCAACCATAAACGTCGGTTCATCACTGACTCCTAGATGCCGGCAAGCTTGCCGATGGTTGAATCCAAAATACAAACAATGCCGCCAAAGCGGCAAGTTTTAAAACACAAGGAAGGACGCCATAGGCCAGCGACAAAGCTCTCAGGCCCTCTTCACTTTGCACACCCGGTGTATACCCCCAAAATGAAAGCAGGGGTAAACAGAGACCTGCAGACAGCGCCAAATTAAATTTGCTGGTCAGGTTCCACCAGCCCAAATAGAGGCCTTCAGCATGGCCCCGATGACCCAGCGAATCAATCACTCGGTTAAGCAAGGCTGCAGGCACCACCAGGTCTGCGCCCAAAGCCACGCCTGACGCAATGCAGACCCAAAGAAAAGGCACCTCATCGCCAGCGCCCAAAAAACTCACCCAGACAAAACTCACCACGGCCAAGACCATGCCATAACCCCAAGCCCTTGGTAGCCCCTGCGTTCGTACCAACCACAACCACAGTGGCAAGGAAAGCGCGCCTGATAAAAAATATACGCCCAAGAACCAAGGCGCCACTTCAGCAGTAGCGCGAATCTGGTCTTCTACAAAAAACATCACCAAGCTCGCAGGCACGGCACTGGCAATACCATTCAATAAAAAGACCAGCAGCAGTTTGACAAACAGTGCTTGCTGCATCGGCAGCCACGTCTCTGCCTTGAGAGGCGCGGCATTCACAAGTTCTGTCTTTGCCCTTGATTTTTGCAACACACCAAACCATGCCAGCAGTCCTAACAACAACATGACACTCAGCACCAGCGTGGTGAGCGGCCAACCCGCCAATGCGGGTAGGACTGAAGCTGTGACAACGCCCACCAGCCCGGCACCTTCACGCCAAGTCACAACGCGGCTTTGTTGCACCGGCCCGCCCCCCAAGCGCGTGGCCCACGCTTGATGCAAGATGCTGAGGCCGCTGTAGCTCAAATGACAAAAGGTGACGCAAACGGCAACCCAAAGCACATAAGGAAGGGTGCTTGAAAATGCGGGCGGAAAAAATAACAGCGCAAATGAAATCATCAACAAAAAGCATAAAACACTGGCCGCCAACATGACTGCCTTGACAGATTGACCATACAAGGCATCGCTCACACGTCCCATCCATGGGTCGACAAAAGCATCAATCAACCGACTGGCCAAAAGCACTGCACCCAAGCTGGCAAGCGGGATGGCAAATTGAGTGGCATAGTAGTGAGGCAAATTCACATACATCGGCAACGCCACAAAAGCCAAGGGCAATGCCAGCAGGCCGTAAGAAAAACTCATTCGATGATTGACAAGCAGCTGATCGTTCATAAGCCATTCATCCAGGCTTGTCTGATCGCGGGTGCTGATGTTGACTCGTGCAACCAAATACCAAAAAACAATTTTCCAAAATGTGGGTCTTGCAAGCTGCCCACTCGTCGTTGGTTCGACCAAAACTCAACGCCTTCATTGGGTTTGTATACGCCCCACAACCGATCCCCCTTGCCCACGTTTGGGAAAATGTCGGACATCGCCTTCAGCCAGATGCCCTCTTGATTTGCCGAGAAAGGGCCGACCCTTCGCATTTCTTCAATCGATCTCTTGGCAATCGTTGGGCCTTCAAAATTTCTTAGATAGGAAATTTCTAAGACGAAGGGATGGTCGGTGTATTGTTGAATATTAAATCCCGCTTGCGACCACAATCGCACGTCATAGACGTCAAAGCCCCAAATATTCAATCGCTGAACGCTAGAAGGCTTCGCGCCAGGCAAAAGCGCCTGGCTGCCTTGCGCCGCGAAAGTCGCAAATAAAATGACCAGAGCGCCGCCCAAAAGCAAATGCCGTCTGCGCAAATGGTTTTTCATGTCAGTTGCTTTTTTGCAATGTGAACTGAATCACATCGGTATTGGCTTCATCAAACGCCGCTTCGCAATATGCCAAATAAAACTCCCAGACGCGAATGAATTTAGCATCAAAGCCCAACGCCAAAACTTGGGTCTCTTGCGCCATGAAGTCGTGGCGCCAGCGGCGCAAGGTTTCGGCGTAATCGGGACCAAAGTTCAGTTCATCAATGACTTCCAAGCCCGCCAAGCCCGCCTGCTTTCTAAATTCGGAGGGGCTGGGCAAGCAGCCCCCTGGGAAAATATATTGCTGAATAAAGTCAGTTGACTTCAAATAGCGCTCAAACAAAGCATCGTCAATCACAATGCTCTGGATGCATGCTTTGCCGCCAGGCTTTAACAGCTTGCTGACGGTTTGGAAATAAGTGGGCCAATATTCTTTGCCCACGGCTTCAATCATTTCAATGGAGCAGATGGCATCGTAGGGGCCATCATTGATATCTCGATAATCTTGCAAGCGCAAGTCGGTTTTCTCTGATTTTCCATTCCATTTCATGCGGGCTTTGGCAAATGCCAATTGCTCGGTAGACAACGTCACGCCCGTGACGCTTGCGCCAAAATCCAGGGTGGCCATTTCTGCCAATGCGCCCCAACCGCAGCCAATTTCTAAAACACGCGCACCCAGTCCCACATCGGTCATGCGCAAAGCGCGTCTCACTTTGGCGCGCTGTGCATCGCCCATGCTTTGTGTGTGGTCATTTTCAAACAGTGCCGAGGAATAGTTCATGGTGCCGTCTAACCACAACTCATAAAAAGCATTGCCTAGATCGTAGTGGGCATGAATGTTCTTGCGGCTATTGGTCTTGTGATTTCGGTTCATGAGATGCCGCACGCGGTACACCATTTGTCCCCACCAAGAGCCGTAAATCAAATCTTCAACGGCCCGTCTATTTTGAATCATGACGCGCAGCAGGTCACTCAAGGAAGGCGTACTCCAATCGCCGGCAATGTACGACTCTGCAAAACCAATGTCGCCTGATTTCATGCTTGCAGAAAAAACATGCCAATTGCGCAAACTCATCGCAGCGTGAGGCAAAGCGCCGTTCCCAAAAACTTTGCTGCTACGGTCTGGAAACTGCATGGTGATGGTGCCGTGCTCAATTTTCTCAAGCAATTGCAAAACTCGGCGCACAGCCATGGGTGCAGATTGAATTTCAAACGAAGCGTTCGTAGGGGTGGTGCTATTCATGATCAACTAATTTTTGAAGTGGCTGCGGAAGGCGTTTGTCCGCGTGAGACAAGTTGAAGGGGCGGTTGAGGCTTGCTAAAAAAAGGCACTTTTTTAAGCCACAACAACAAAGCGTGCCAATGAATGCGGAACATGACGGCAAATGTAAAAAACGGGTATTGCCAAAGCGTGCGATAAATTTCTAGGCGCGTGGCTGGCACCAGTTGACCACTGATGCTGGTTTGAATGAGGGGTCCTTCCTGATCATCGTGGTCCACTCTCGCCACCATGCGCTCGACACCCTTGAGCACTGTCCGCATGAATCTAAACCTGTACTCGCCCGTGACTTCACAAAATGGCGAAACATGGAACACCTTGCTTGCAAATTCTGTGCGGCCAAATTTCGGTTGAGGCAGCAAATAGCAGTGTCGCTCGCCAAAGGTGTTGTGCACCTCCGCCACAATGGCGGCCAGCGAGTTGTCTGCGCGGTGGCAATACCAAAAGCTCACGGGCTTAAAGGTATAGCCCAACACGCGGGGAAATGTTTGCAGCCACACTTCGCCGTCGGCATCTAGAATGCTTTCACTCGCCAGCAGTTCCTCTAACCAAGCCAATGCGCCGCCGTTTGCCGCGGCTCGACCATCGCCATGGTCAATATCATAAAAAGACAAGAGGCCCCATCGATTCATGGGCAAACTGATGTCATTTTTGTTTGCGTTATGACCCAGCGATGTCTTCTGTTTGTTCAATTGCCGCATGGGCAACAGCATGAAGTAGGCGGGGTAGTTAAACGCATGACAGGTGGGGCGCAAGCGCACATGGCGAACTTGGCCATGTCCGATGAGCACGCCCGAGTAGGTCATGCGTTCACCTTGAGCAGCAACTCCCTGGCCACCGACAACCCAGACTTCAAGCCGTCCTCGTGGAAGCCGTAGCCGAGCCATGCGCCTGCATACCACGTATGTTGGCGGCCTTGAATTTGATGCATTTTTTGCTGTGCATCCATGGCGGCCAAATCAAACACCGGATGCGCATAGTCAATGGTCTGGATGACTTTTGCCTTGTCAATGGCTTTTAGGGGGTTTAAAGAAACCACCACCGCCTGTTCATAGGGCAAAGGCTGCAGTTTGTTCAGTAAATAGTGCAAGCAGACTCTGGTGCTTTCTTGGTTGTCATCTTCTGCTCTTTCGTAGTTCCAAGCAGCCCACGCTTTGCGCCTCGAGGGCAATACCGAATCATCGGTGTGAAGCACCGCCACGTTGTCTTGATATCGTATGGCTGACAACAGTTGAGTTTCCACTTCTGAGGGTGCGCCTAGCATGCGAAGCGCTTGATCTGAGTGAGTACAAAGCACCACCTCATCAAATCTCTCGGCATGGTTTTTCGTCATGACCCTTACGCCGTCTGCATCTCTTTCGATCAATTGCACGGGGGTATTTAAACGCTTGTTCGGCAAGTCCTTGAGCATTTTTTCAACATAGTTTCTCGATCCACCTAGAACCGTGAACCATCTGGGTCGGTTGCTCACTTGAATCAGGCCATGGTTGTGACAAAACCGAATCATGGTGGCCACAGGAAACTCAAGCATTTGATCTGTTGGACAACTCCAAATACACCCCATCATGGGCAAAAAGTACCAATTCTTGAAGGCTTCGCTGAAGTTATGTTGCTTCAAAAACGCCGAAAGAGGCTGACGCATTTCTTTTTCTGCCTGATTTTCTGCAAGGCGTGTGCACAGCGCGTTAAAGCGCAAGACATCTGCCAACATCTTTAGAAATTGAGGACGTATTAAGTTTTTGCGTTGTGCAAATACCGTGTCTAAATTGCTGCCACTCCACTCCAAAGACTCATTCCCCCAAGCTTTGGGCGCCAAGACTGAAAACGACATATCTGACAGCGCTGTTTCAACGCCCAGTTCTGCAAACAAGTTAATCAGGTTGGGGTAGGTTCTTTCGTTGAATACCAAAAAGCCCGTGTCCACCCCATAGGTCACTGGGCCGCTTCCGGTTGCCAATGTGATGTCAACCGTGTTGGCGTGGCCGCCAAAATAGCTGCCCGCTTCAAACAGGGTCACATCTGCCTGCCCTTTGAGGCTGTGTGCCACGGCCAAGCCCGAGATCCCAGAACCAACAACAGCAATCTTTTTGTAGATCAAGATGATGCTCGCTTAACTAAATTCTCGAAAGAATTTCAAAGGGCTTTCATTGCCAGATTTTTTTCAATCGCCTGAACCAAGCTTTTGCTATCTGGCCCCGTCATGCTGCTGTAGCTGTCGATTAATTTGCCGTCTCGTCCAATCAGATACTTGTAAAAGTTCCACTTGGGTCTTTGGCCTGGGTCTTGCGCCAACTGCTTAAAAAACGGGACAGCAGCATCACCTGTCACCGCAGTTTTGGTAAACATTGGAAACTTCACGCCAAATGTGTTTTCGCAAAAGTCGGCGATGTCTTGGTTGCTGGTTTTTTCTTGCGCAAAATCATTGGATGGAAAACCCAAGACCACCAAGCCACGATCTTTGTATTTGCTATAAATGGCTTCTAGTCCTTTGTATTGGGGCGTAAATCCACAATAACTGGCAGTGTTCACGACCAAAATTACCTTGCCACTGAATTGGCACAGTGACTGTGGCTTTTCATCTTGCAACCTTGGAAAGGTATGGTTCAGCAACACGGGACATGCGCCAGACTGTGCAGACGTTGCAGGCGTGGGCAATGTTTGCGCCCCTGAAGATGGGCCCAGCAAGATCGCAGCGAACATTGCTAAACATCGCATCGCGTTGAAATTAATCATTGAACTGTCCGTTCTGTTTTGTGACCGGTCAGTTTACTTCTAATTGATCGGCTTGTCACGACACCGTGAAGCCGTCGCCTGCCCGCTCAAGGCGTCGTTGGAAATACGGCTTGCCACAAAGCCAGAACCGCGGCCCTTTCGGCTTGTAAGGCAGGCAAATGGACTTGGGTCGGCTCCTCATTCAACCTGGCCTTGTGCTGAACTCGGCGAAGCTCCCGGTAGGCAGTCGCAGCTGACTGCCCCACACCTTGGGGCAGTAAGCCCACTGCTTCGGCTCTTTGAAGAAGGGCAATATTGCCCACGTTCTCGGCCATTTCTGGGTGCGCGGCCGTGTGCATTAGGACCAAATATTGGACTGCAAACTCGGCATCCACCATGGCACCAGGGCTGTGTTTGACGTCAAAGAACTCGGGTTTAACCAAGTGGGCGCTGCGAACCCGATTTCGCATGTTCACAATTTCTAACTTCAACGCAGCCCCACCCCGAACGGCACCAATCACCGCGTGCCTGACTTGGTCAAATCGGCGCTTCATGGGCTCATCGCCCATGACCAATCGAGCCCGGGTCATGGCCTGATGCTCCCATGTCCAAGCCGTGTTACTTCCTCGCTGTTGTTGATAGTCGGCATAGGCGTCGAAAGTGGTTACCAACAAACCTGAGCTGCCGTTAGGCCGAAGGGCGGTGTCAATTTCAAATAAGTCGCCTTCTGCCGTTTTGAGGGTGAACCAATTGATCAGCTTTCTGACAAAGGAAGCATAGGCCTCTTGGGCGCGTTCATCGGCGTCTTCGTAGACAAAAACAATGTCCAAATCACTGCCATACCCCAACTCCTTGCCGCCCAGTTTGCCGTAGGCAATGATGGCCAGTTGAGGCGCTTCACGGTGCCGATTCTTTAAATACGACCAACACCACTGCGCCGTCACACGGAGCACCGCATCGGCCATGGCACTCAAGTCATCGGCCACCTGCTCCACGCTCAAGCGCCCCTCGACATCGCGTGCGAGGGTGCGAAAAACTTCGGCGTGGTGCGCGCGTCGCAGCAAGTTCAACAAAGTTTCCTCGTCGTCTTCGCCAGTTCTCACTAACGCCGCCCTACGGGCTTGAAGTTCTGCTTCAAAGTCTTTGGCTACAAACCGCTGCTTCAGCACGTCTCCATTTGCCAACTCATCAATCACGCCAGGATGCTGAACCAGATAGCGGGCTGGCCATCTGGCAGCACCCAGCAAGCGGAGCAAGCGCTCATGCACCGCGGGTCGCTCTAGCATCATGGCCAGATAGCTTTCTCGGCGCATCAGTGGCTCCATCCAATCGGCCATTCTCACAACCGCAACCTCTTCCACGCGTCCCTCTTGTAGCCACTGTGCGGTGCGTTGCAACAGACGCATCAACCGTGCCCGCGCATCATCGCGAAGACTTTTCACCTTGGGGCTGTCTTGCCAATGCGCCAAACGCGCCCTGGCCTCGCCCTCAAACAAATCCAACACCGCCTCTAACTCTGGCCTTTCTCGCGCACCCTTTGTTTGACAGCCCTTGCATTCTCGGTCGCCGCCCAAAAGAATGTCAAATTCGTGAGCCACCACTTCGCGATGTTTGTCCAGATCAGTTAAGAATTCTGAGCTCTCGGCATAGCCCATGGTGAGTGCAATCCACTGCATATCTCCGTCTTGGGTGGGGAGCACATGGGTTTGCTGATCGTCCAAATACTGAATGCGGTGTTCTACCTTGCGCAAAAAAACATAGGCATTAGACAAAGCCTCTGCCGTTTCTGGTGGCATCACCCCTGCCTTGGCCACACGCTTTAACGCATCCAAGGTCGGCCGGGTCCGCAGCTCGGGAAACTGCCCGCCGCGCACCACTTGCAACAGTTGCACCGTAAATTCAATTTCACGAATACCGCCACGGGACAACTTGACATCATTGGCACGCTCTGGGTGCCCGGCACTTCGCTTCGCCGCATGATCTCGAATTTGTTGGTGCAAGGTCCGCAGCGATTCAAAAACGTTGTAGTCCAAATAACGCCGGAACACAAACGGCAGGACCACGCTGCGAAGCTTGGCGGCCGTCCCGTTTTGAATGGCGCTTCGGGGGGCAATGACTCGGCTTTTCATCCAAGCAAAGCGCTCCCACTCTCGGCCTTGAACCAGCAAATATTCTTCTAAAGCGCCCAGAGACAACACACTGGGACCAGAGTTGCCATTGGGTCGCAATGCCAAATCTACGCGAAAAACAAACCCATGCTCAGTCGTCTCTCCCACAAGGGTATAGATCGCCTTGACCGCACGACTGAAATATTCTTGGACTGAAACTTTGCCCAACCCTTGTGCGTTGCCCGCCGTTTCGCCATCTTCGTCATAAACGTAAATAAGATCGATGTCGCTGGAAACATTCAACTCGCGAGCACCTAGTTTGCCCATCCCAACCACCCAAAACTGAGCTCTTTCCCCCAATGCGGTCAACGGGGCGCCATGACGCACATCGAGGTCTGCGAAGGCCTGCTTGCACGCTTCATCCAAGGCCAGCTCTGCCAAGTGCGTGACACCCAGAGTGATGGATTCAAGCGCAGCATTTTTCTCACAATCTAAGCTGAGAAACTGGGCCATGGCCCATTGGCGCAAGATGCGCAGTGCCGGGCCCACATCGTGCCCCTGTTGCCGCAACGTTGTATACGCCTGATTCAATAATTCGCGCTGGGGGATACCGGTCGGCAACGTCGCAAAGACATCGGAATATCGCCTTTGAAGACGTTGGAAAAAACGAGAACCTTCTGAGAGTGGTGGCTGACGCTTTGAATCCATGAATTTGCCCGTCTCAAACGGCTCTGCGGCGGTCATAATTCCCTGCCCACGTCATTAAGTCTGTATTGTCATTCGAATGCTGAATTTTTCTTCTTTGCCCACGTTGGTTCACAGCGCCTGGCGTTTGATCGCCTGGGTGTTGTTGGTCGCCGGCATTGTCTTGGGCGTAGGGTGGGCGGCACTGCATTTTTGGATTGTGCCGCGAATTGAGGACTTCAGGCCCAAACTAGAACACTTGGCCAGCCAATCTTTAGGTGTTCCCGTTCAAATGGGCAAGTTGGTCGGTGTTTCGTCCGGCTGGTTGCCTACTTTTGAAATTCACGACTTTGCTTTGCTAGATCCAGAAGGCCGTCAAGCACTGCTTTTGCCGAAGGTCATTTTTGCCATCAGTGTCCGCTCTGTGTTGAACTTTGGCGTCGAGCAGTTGGTAATTGATTCACCCACACTGGACATTCGCAGAACTGAAAAGGGTGATTGGCGCATTGCCGGGCTTGCACTCAAAAAAGATGATGCGTCTGACTCTGCGGCCGCCGATTGGATTTTTTCTCAAAAAGAAGTTGTCATTCAACATGGCACCGTGGTTTGGACCGATGACTTCAATCCTCTGAACAGAGAGAAAACGTCATTGAACTTGAATGACGTTTCGTGGGTCTTGCGCAACACTGCACGCCACCACCAATGGCGCTTAGATGCAACACCGCCTGCTGGTTGGGGGGATCGCTTTGCCATCTTGGGCGACTTGCGGCGCAGCCTGCTGTCAACACACGCCGGTCGTGTCAAAGACTGGAGCGGCCAGGTTCATGTTCAATTTCCAGATGTTGACCTATCGCAACTTGGCCCTCATTTGCCATGGAAAGTTAACGCGACCCATGGGCAAGGTGCCTTGCGCATGTGGGTGGATCTCAGCCAGGGCGTCGTGAAGGAGGCAACCGCTGACCTGGTTTTGGAAAACGCCAAAGCTCAACTGAGCCCCGAACTCAAGGCCCTGTCCTTTAAAAACATTGCGGGTCGCGTTTCAGTGAGATCCCTTAAAAATGGCTTTGACTTTTCGACAGAAGGCTTGAGTTTTGACACAGAAGACGGTTTGCATTGGCCGGGTGGCAACGTGAGCTTGTCATACGCCGAAACCGACAATGGTGACGGTGCAAAAGGGCGGTTTCATGGCGACAAGCTCGATCTGTTTGCGCTGCGAAACATCGCACTTCAATTGCCTTTGCCCGTTTCCGCGCGACAAACGCTGGTTGAGCACAAGGTGAGTGGCTTGGTGAATCCTTTGCATGTGGAGTGGACAGAAAAAAAGGCGTCAGACGGCCATTCATTTCAAATTCAAGCGGCCAACGGGCGCTTCGACAACTTCAACTTTGAAGGTGGAAAAATCGGCTCAGCCGCCGAGCGTTGGCCGGGTGTAGAAAACGCCCATATTTCTTTTGAAATGACGTCCGGTGGCGGACAAGTCAAGGCCGACATCGAAAATGGCGCCCTGCATGTCAATCGGATTTTTGAAGACCCACGCATTGCCCTCAACAAAATGCAAGCGTCTTTAAAGTGGCTTAACCAAAATGATCAAATTTCAGTTCCTGAGTGGCAACTGAAGATCAACAACAACGATCTGTCTGGCGAATGGCATGGTAGTTGGAAACCCAGTCAATTGCCCGAAAGCTTGGGCATCTTAGATTTGCAAGGCACCATTGGCCAAGTTGATGCTGCTCGCGTTCATCGCTATTTACCGTTGACCATCTCACAAAACGTTCGCTACTATGTTCGCGATACGGTTTTAAAAGGGCAGGCTCAAGCGGTCAACGTCAAAATAAAAGGTGACCTGAAGCAATTGCCGTTTGCAAACCCCAAAGACGGTGAGTTTCGTTTTGCTGGCAAGGTCAAAGACGTTCAGTACGCTTATGTGCCCGCGGCAAATGCGAGCAACGCCAGCGCGCCGCTTTGGCCGGCCATGAACAATGTCAATGGTGAGATTTTGTTTGATCGACTCAGCTTCAAGGTCAATGGCGCATCGGGGCTGTGGGGCAGTTTGCCCTTCACACAAATCAAGGCAGAAATTCCCAACCTTTCATCTAGCGTCGTGGTCAATGTGCAGGGGGAGTCCAAGGCAAATGCCAATTTGATTCTGAATGAGTTGCGTCAATCACCGGTTAACGACCTGTTAAGTGGCGCGCTTTCACAAGCCAGCAGCACCGGCATTTTGAGCGCAAGGTTAAAGCTCAGTCTGCCGTTGTCAGAGTTGAATAAAACCAGTGTTTTAGGCAGTGTAGTGCTGTCTGCAAATGATGTTCGCATGCAACCCTCTTTGCCTTTGTTTGAAAAAGCACAAGGTACGATTAACTTCAACGAGTCGGGCTTTACATTGGTGGGTTTGAATGCTCAGTTTTTGGGCGGCCCCATCAAACTGGACGGCGGTACACGAAAATTGCCCGCTCGCAGTACCGAGGCCAATCCTTTCTTCCGAATTCAGGGCCAGGTTTCCGCCAACGGCATGAAGCAGGCCAAAGAAATTCCCCTCTTGAACTTGTTGGCACAACAAGCCACCGGCACAACCACTTACACCGCCACCCTCGGATTTAAAGGTGGTCAAAGCGAGCTCAACATTCAATCACAGCTTCAAGGTTTGGCCTTGAACTTGCCAGCACCTCTGAACAAACGTGCAGACGAAATGGTGGCCATCAAATTTGAGAACACGGTTCAGAGCATGGCTGCCGTTCCAGTCAACAAAGCGCAAAAAGACCTCGTACAAATTGCGTGGGGGCGCACTTTGTCGGCGGTTTATTTGCGTGATGTCTCGGGCTCTGAGCCACGTGTTTTGAATGGGCGGTGGGTTGTGGGAGATGCCGCAGCATCTTCTCCCATCACCGCTTCTGACGCCGGCGTGGTAGCTAACTTTAACTTGCCCGTTTTTTCCGTAGATGACTGGGTGCAAATTTTCTCACCCCCTAAATCGAGTCCTGCCTATGTCATCGCGCAAAACTCAAATCTCACGGCGGCATCGCAAAACTATTTGCCAACACGCCTTCAATTAAGGGCCAACGAACTGTCAATTCAAGGTCGCAACTTGAACAATGTGGTCGTGAGTGGTTCGCGCGAAGGTTATTTGTGGCGAACTCAGTTAGATGCAAAAGAATTTAGCGGTTATTTAGAGTACCGACAACCGAACAACCAAAATGCTGGCCGCATCTATGCTCGCTTGGCCCGTTTGAGTTTGCCGCCTTCTGCTGATGTTGCTGTCGAGTCTTTGTTGGAAGACTCTCCCTTAAGCATTCCTGCCCTTGACATTGTGGTGGAAGACTTAGAGTTGCGCGGGAAAAAAATGGGCCGAGTTGAAATTGAAGCCGTCAATACAGAGGCTGCATTGCCCAGAACCCCATCGAGCCGCGAGTGGCGTTTGAATAAACTCAACGTCATCGTGCCTGAGGCCACTTTCAAAGCCAGCGGCAAGTGGGTCACTTCCAGAGACGGCACGCAACAGCCCAACACTGAAATGACCTTTCGTTTGGACATGTCCGACGCCGGCGATTTGTTAAACCGTCTTGGCACCAAAGACGCGTTGCGCGGGGGGGCTGGCAAGTTAGAAGGCCAAGTGAGTTGGCAAGGCTCTCCCATGACCTTGCATTACCCCAGTCTTGGCGGAAGTTTTAATGTCAATATGGGACGCGGTCAGTTTTTACAGGCCGAGCCCGGCGTTGCCAAACTGTTGGGCGTTTTGAGTTTGCAAGCATTGCCGCGGCGCTTGTTGCTAGATTTTCGCGATGTCTTTAGTGCGGGATTTGCATTTGACACGGTGCGCGGCGATGTTTTCATTCAGCAAGGCATTGCCAACACGCGTAATTTACAAATGAAGGGCGTGAACGCTGTTGTGCAAATGGAGGGAAGCTCCGATATTGCGCGTGAAACACAAAATTTACGCGTACTCATCTTGCCGGAAGTGGATGCCGGCACCGCATCTTTGTTGGCCGGTATTGCACTCAATCCCGCCATTGGACTGAGTACGTTTTTGGCCCAATTGATCTTAAGGCGTCCACTGAGCCGCGTGAGCTCACAAGAGTTCACGATTGACGGCACTTGGAATGATCCGAAGGTGACCAAAGTGACGGCCAGCACGGCCGCGCCTTGAGTTTTCCGGCCCTGATGTTCATGTCGCAAGCTGCCCCCTCTTCGCCACCGCATGTCAGTTTTGGGTGGCAGTTGTTTAAATCGGCCACGCGCTCTTTTACCGACCGACGGGTTTCGTTGTGGATTGCGCTGGTCGGACTGGTGTTGGCGCTGCTGGTCACTTTGGTATGGTTGGCGGGTCGATACGAGGCCAGCCAATATCAGGCAGAGCTTGATCGCGATACATCAGATGCCGTCAGCGACATTCGAACTGGCTTTGGCCGACATATTTTAAATTTGCAAAATTTGCAGTCAAAGGCCTTGCCGCCTAAAGCTTGGCAATCAGAAGTGGCCGGTCTGTTGGGCCAAAATCGCGATTGGCTGCGCCTTGAAAAACGCGATTTGCAAGGGATCGTTTTGGAGTTTGCAAACACGCCCTTCAGGCCGCCTCTTTTTGAAACTCATACCCGCTTGAATGAGCAAGCAGAGATCTTGCAAACCTGTTTGCGCGCTCGCCGGGTCAACGGCCCCGCTTATTCGCGCAGTTATTTTGTACCCCAACCAGACGGCATTGGTCTTGAGGTCATGGAAATGTGCTTGCCCATTCTTGAGCGAGGTACCGCCGTTGGTTTCACACTTTTAACTTACGGCTTACAAGAGGTTTTGATCAGCCACCTCGGCGAGACTTATGGTCGACGAAATGAAATTTCATTCATCGAACCCGACGGCACTCGCTTGGCCGTTCACGGCACGTTGCCGCGCGCAAAGCGCTTATTTACAGCCACGCAACTTTTAGATCTTCCTGGCATTACGCTGGTCCTTCGAATGGATGGGCGACGTGCGGCCCCCAATTTGTTTCCCAATGTTCTTCCCGCATTGGTAACAGCCATGTCGATTGCCTTGGTTTCTGTGTTGATCTTGCTCGTGAAAGATTCGCGTCGTCGCTTGAAAGCCGAGCGCGATTTAGCGGATGCCCTTGCCTTTCGCAAAGCCATGGAAGACTCTTTGGTCACGGGCCTGCGCGCGCGTGACTTGCACGGTCGAATCACTTATGTGAATCCTGCTTTCTGTCAGATGGTTGGTTTTGAAGCCGAGCAGCTTTTAGGCAAGTCAGCACCGATGCCTTACTGGCCCTCTGAAATGGTAGGTGAATATCAACAGCGGCAGGCAGTTCGTTTGGCGGGGAATGCGCCGCCACGAGAAGGCTTTGAGTCTGTATTTGTGCGCAAAGATGGTTCGCGATTTCCCGTCCTTATTTTTGAAGCCCCCCTCATCAATGTTCTGGGCAAACAAACGGGTTGGATGAGTGCTTTCTTGGACATCAGTGAGCAACGTCGTATCGAAGAGATGTCGCGCGCTAGCCAAGAACGACTTCAAGCCACGGCGCGTTTGGCAACCGTTGGTGAAATGGCATCCCTTCTGAGCCATGAGTTGAATCAACCCCTGGCTGCCATTTCTAGCTACGCGACGGGGTCTTTGAACTTAATCAGCAACCAAGCTGCGGCTGATGCGTCACCCGCTTTGAGCGATCTTCAAATGGCGCTCGAAAGAATTTCAGAGCAAGCTGGCCGCGCAGGCAAAGTCATCAACAGTGTCCATGATTTTGTTCGCCGACGCGATCAAGACAAAGAGGTTGTGCACCCGCGCGCGCTGATTGAGGCTGTCATGCCCTTGGTTCAGCTTCAAGCACAAAAATTAGGGGTTCGGGTTGAAACGACGTTTGACGAACGTTTATCGCACATTCTTTGCGACCGAACCATGGTCGAGCAGGTATTGCTGAACTTGTCGCGAAATGGCATGCAAGCCATGGACCATCCGCATTGTCAGAAACGTCTCCTCACGCTTCAAGTCAAACGTGCCCCCTCCAATTTATCCCACGGCTGGATTGAGTTTTGTGTAATCGATTGGGGGATTGGCATTTCTGAAGAAATTGCCAAGCAACTGTTCACGCCTTTTTTCACCACCAAACCAGAAGGCATGGGATTAGGCCTCAGCCTGTGCAGAACGGTCGTTGAGCAACATGGCGGCCATTTGGAGTTTCTGCCTCATGAGCCTCACGGCACTTTGTTTCGCTTTACCCTACCAACCGCGCCAGACGTCTGAGTGCCTTTAAAATTGATCCATGCAACCCGCTCTTAACGCCTGTGTTTTCATTGTTGATGATGATGCGGGTGTGCGCGATGCCATGGCGTGGTTGCTTCGTTCGCGTCGCCTCATGAGCGAGTCGTTCCAAAGTGCAGATGCGTTTGAGCAAATGCTGAACCATCTATTTCCTGGGCCTAGCGCGCCTGCGCCTAATCAGGCTGGCTGCATCTTGTTAGACGTTCGAATGCCAGGTCAAAGTGGTCTTGCTTTATTCGAAACCTTAATTGGGAATGGCCTAGCGCAGTTGTGGCCGATCATTTTTTTAACGGGTCACGCCGATGTTCCTACAGCCGTTGCCACCGTTAAACGGGGGGCTTTTGATTTTTGTGAAAAACCCTTTTCAGACAATGCCCTCGTAGATCGTGTCGAACAAGCGCTGGCTTTATCACAAGCGCGGCTTGCGCTTCGCCATCAAAGTGCGGGCCTGGTCACGCGACTGGCTGACTTGACCGAGCGTGAGCGCGATGTCATGCGCCTGGTCGTCGAAGGCTTGCCCAATAAGTTGATTGCAGACCAATTGGACATCAGTGTTCGAACCGTGGAGGTTCATCGCTCACGTGTATTTGAAAAAATGGAAGTTAAATCGGCCGTTGAGTTGGTTCATTTGTTAAGAGAGGTTTAAATGTTCAACGAGGTTAATTTGAGGTTTTTTCAAACATCTTTAGCGCCTTCTTTTTCAGCAGTCACAGCAGCGCTCTGTTCCGTTTTTTGCATCTCCTCGTCGTTTTGTGTCTGCGTCAGTTCCCCCTTTTGACGCCCAGAAAACATGGTCCACCACACAATCAACAGCAGCAGCAATAGCGCCAGTAGCGCCTCCAACAATATCAAACCCATGAACAAACTCCTTGGTTCATGGATTGTAGGGAGCTTCAGCCTGTGTGTGGTTTTGGGCTTGGTGTCATGCGGCACGCCAGTCAAACCTGTCGGCCCACCCGCGGCCACTGAAAGTGGTGCGCCGCCAACGCCACCCCCAAGCAACTTGCCAACAAGCCTCATCAAAAACAAAAGTCGATGGGTTTTGGCCTCGTGGGGAGACCTACCTGGTTTAAAAGCAGACGGCTTTCAGGAAGCTTGGGCGGCTTGGCTCCAAAGTTGTTTGCGCGCCAATGCCTCAAACAAAGCGTTATGTGAAAACGTCAAGCGCCTTGAGGGGCAAACCACTGACGTTCAACGAGAGTGGCTGATCCAAAATTTCCAGCCTTACCGCGTCGAAAGCTTAAGCGCTGCGGCAAGCCCCGCCGTGGGTTTGCTAACGGCCTATTACGAGCCCGTTTTAGAAGCATCGCGCCATGCCAAGCCCGGTTTCGACGTTCCGTTGTACGGTCCACCTCAAAACCTTGCATCTCGTTCCCCCTGGTACACGCGGGAAGAAATCTCTAGGCTGCCTGCTGCACAGGCCGCTCTGAAAGGCAAAGAAATTGCGTTTTTGTCAGACCCTGTTGATGCCATGGTGTTGCACATTCAAGGCTCGGGCCGTCTATGGTTAACTCAAGCAGACGGTAGCAGAAAGCAAATTCGCTTGGCTTTTGCGGGCACCAATGACCATCCCTACCAAAGTATTGGTCGGTGGTTACTAGATCAAAACCTCACCAAAGACGCCACTTGGTCTGGCATCAAAGCATGGCTTGCGCAAAATCCTCGCCGAACCCAAGAACTGCTTTGGCGCAACCCTCGGGTGGTGTTTTTCAAGGAAGAGTCCTTGACCGGCAAAGAGGCCCTGTTGGGCCCAAAAGGCGCCCAAGGTGTTCCCTTAACCCCTGGGCGATCGATTGCGGTCGATCCCGGCAGCATTCCCTACGGCACCCCAGTTTGGCTTTCTAGCAATGGCCCTCAAACGCAATTAAATCGTTTGGTGTTGGCGCAAGATACTGGTAGCGCCATTCAGGGCGCCGTTCGGGCTGATTTTTTTGTAGGCACGGGCGATGCCGCCGGTGATTTGGCGGGACGTCTCAAACAAGACATGAAAGCATGGGTTTTGCTTCCACGATAAGCTTTGACGTTCTACACTGCGAATTAATGCCTTTGAAAGAGGAACACCATGAACGCTCCCTTGCCTGAACACTTGCGCCAAGCTTTGGCAAATGTCACCTTAGACGACAAGTACAGCCTTCAAACGGGCCGCGCTTTCATGAGTGGGGTGCAAGCTCTTGTGCGTTTGCCCATGTTGCAACAAGAACGTGACGCCTTGGCTGGTAAAAAAACGGCGGCCCTCATCAGCGGTTACCGCGGTTCACCTCTAGGGGGCTATGACCAAGCGTTGTGGAAAGCCAAGCCCTACCTTGAAAAACACAACATTGTTTTTCAACCTGGCGTCAACGAAGAGTTGGCGGCAACCGCTTTGTGGGGCACGCAACAAATGGGTTTTGCCCCTGCTGGCAGCAACAAGTTTGATGGTGTGTTTGGTATTTGGTATGGCAAAGGTCCTGGCGTCGATCGCTGCTCAGATGTGTTCAAACACGCCAACATGGCGGGCACCACACCTTGGGGCGGCGTCTTGGCTGTTGCGGGTGATGACCATGTTGCCAAAAGCTCTACCGCAGCCCATCAAAGCGATCACATTTTCAAGGCCTGTGGTTTGCCGGTCTTTTTCCCAGCTTCTGTTCAAGACATTTTAGATCTGGGTGTTCACGCCATTGCGCTCAGTCGTTTTGCGGGCGTTTGGTCTGGCATGAAAACCATTCAAGAAATTGTGGAGTCGAGTGCCACCGCTGACATTGGTGCCGATCGCGTGAAAATAGTTCTGCCCGAATTTGACATGCCACCAAGCGGCTTGCACATTCGCTGGCCCGATGCGGCGCTTGACCAAGAGGCGCGCTTGTTTGACTTTAAATGGTATGCCGCGCTGGCATATATCCGTGCCAATCGCTTGAACCACAACGTGATTGAAGGTCCTAACGATCGTTACGGCATCATGGCCAGCGGTAAAGCTTACAACGACACACGCCAAGCCTTGGTGGATTTAGGTTTAGACAACGAAACCTGTCAACGACTGGGCATTCGTGTTCACAAGGTTTCTGTGGTGTGGCCTTTAGAGGCCCAAACTACGCGAGAGTTTGCGCAAGGC
Source organism: Comamonadaceae bacterium (assembly GCA_947479935.1). Taxonomy (GTDB): domain Bacteria; phylum Pseudomonadota; class Gammaproteobacteria; order Burkholderiales; family Burkholderiaceae_C; genus Limnohabitans_A. Next base: position 42,595 of record CANKBG010000008.1, on the reverse strand, counting down.
TTGAAAGAGATTTTGGTCGTAGAAGAAAAACGCCAAATCATTGAATACCAACTCAAAGAAGAGCTTTACAACTGGCCCGACTCGATGCGCCCTCGCATTGTTGGAAAATTTGATGAGTTGGATGGCGATAACTCAGGTGGCGAGTGGTCTGTTCCAAATCCTTTAGAGCACCGTTTATTGCGCGCTAATGCAGACCTGACGCCCACGTTGATTGCCAAGGCGCTGGCCAAACGCCTCAAAAAATTAGATTTGCCATCAGATGTTGTCGCAAGGATCGAGGCCCAAATTCAGATCATCGATGCCAAAGAGCGCTCTCAAAACAGTTTGGTTTTAAATCCTGCTGCAGATCGCATGCCTTGGTTCTGTTCGGGCTGCCCTCACAACACCAGCACCAAAGTTCCAGAGGGTTCGCGCGCCATGGCTGGCATCGGTTGTCATTTCATGAGTGTGTGGATGGACCGCAGTACGGTGGGCTTTACACAAATGGGCGGCGAAGGAACCCCTTGGATTGGCCAGCAACATTTCAGTCATGAGAAACATGTTTTTGCCAATATTGGCGATGGCACTTATTTTCACAGCGGTATCTTGGCCATTCGGCAAAGTATCGCCGCGGGTGTCAATATCACCTACAAAATTCTTTATAACGATGCCGTGGCCATGACTGGCGGGCAGCGCATTGGCGAACGGGCCGAAGGCCATAGCGTTGTTCAAATTGCGCAAAGCATGCGCGCCGAAGGCGCCAAGGTCATTAAGGTTGTGACAGATGATCCCGAAAAATATGACGGCATTGCACTCGCTGAGGGCGTTTTGGTTCATCACCGTGATGAGCTAGATGCCATACAAAGGCAACTTCGTGAAATCACAGGATGTACGGTCATTATTTATGACCAAACATGTGCCACCGAAAAACGTCGTCGCCGTAAACGCGGAACCATGGTTGATCCCGCTGTGCGCGTCATGATCAATGAGTTGGTCTGTGAGGGTTGTGGTGACTGCGGCGTGCAGTCCAACTGTTTGTCTGTTGAACCCCTCGAAACAGAGTTTGGCCGCAAGCGAACCATCAATCAAAACTCATGTAACAAAGACACCAGTTGCCTCAAAGGTTTTTGCCCAAGCTTCATTACCATTGAAGGGGGTGCGCTGAAGAAAAAAACCCAGCAGCAAAGTTTCAAGCCCTCTGAACTACCGCCTCTTCCTCGCCCTGTTATCCCTCATTTAACAGCCGCTCAAGAGGCTTACGGCATTGTGGTGGCAGGCGTTGGCGGTACGGGTGTAATTACCATTGGCCAATTGTTGGGCATGGCTGCACACATTGATGGTCTTGGCATTGTGACGCAAGATTCAGCAGGGCTGGCTCAAAAAGGCGGCGCAACTTGGAGCCATGTTTTATTGGCCAAGCATCAGGACCAAATTCAAACCACGCGAGTCAGTATGGCCGCTGCCGATTTAATTTTGGGATGCGACCCGATTGTGAGTGCTGGCAAAGAAACATTGTCGCGCATGATTCAAGGGCGAACGCATGTTGCCTTGAATTCTCACAGTACCCCCACCGCCGACTTTGTCAAAAATACGCTTTGGCAAAATCCAGCAGAAAGTTGTGCCGCCGAAATAGCAACCGCTGTGGGCTTAGACGGCTTGGCTGCATTTGATGCAGAAAAGCTTTCAAGCCAATTGATGGGCGATACCATTTACATCAATCCCATGATTTTGGGTTATGCCTGGCAAAAGGGCTGGGTCCCCTTGAGTTTAGAAGCGTTACAACGTGCCATTGAATTGAACGAAGTTGCTGTGGCAAACAATCTGGCTGCCTTCGAATGGGGGCGTCACGCGGCTCACCAACTGCCTGCTGTCTTGGCACTGTTCAACCCCTCACAAGTGATTAATTTTAAAAAACGCGATCGTTTGGAAGATTTGATTTCTCAGCGGGTCGCATTTTTAACCGAATACCAAAACGCTGACTATGCAAAGCAATACGAAAACTTCATTGCCTCGGTTACGGCAAAAGAGAAGATTTTGGAAAAAACAAGCTTTACTGAAACTGTTGCTCGTCAGTTATTTAAATTGATGGCTTACAAGGATGAATACGAAGTGGCTCGCTTGCACACGGATAAACAGTTCTTAGAACGCGTTAAAACCCAGTTTGAAGGCGATTACAAGGTTTTCTACTATCTAGCCCCTCCCATCATCGCAAAACGCAATGAGAAGGGCCAATTGGTCAAACAAAAAATGAGCCCTTCAACCTTACTTGTTTTTAAAGGTTTGGCTAAATTGAAGTTTTTACGTGGTAGTTTCTTTGATATCTTCGGCCGAACTGAAGAGCGGCAAACAGAACGTGCTTTGATTCAAGAATACAAAGATGCTGTGAATGAGTTGTTAGTGTCTCTGACCGCTGAAAATCATCATTTAGCTATCAAGATGGCCAATGTGCCAGAACAAATCAAGGGATTTGGTCATGTGAAAGAAAAACATTTGGCTGCAGCCATGATCCAGTGGCAGAGTGCCATGGATCAATTCAGAAAAGCAATTTAATTTGAATTTGTTTTTTGTCTTTGTATTCTTCTTTTATATAGATTAATACATAGTAGTAGTAGATAAGGAGAGGCTTGTTCTGTGGACAAGTCTCTTTTTTCCTTTGAGATCAATTGATTGAGATATTTTGAAGGGTGTGTACGGCCCTGCTACTGAGCTGTTCACTTTAGATGAATAAGTATTGAAAATCAAAATTTCTGTGGATAACTGTGAAGTTATCCCAAAACTTTCCACACTGTTATTCATTGACAAAGCCAAAATAAAACTTACTTTTTTATAACGCATCATGCCAAAAGACCGGCTCTGAAATCATCGACCGCTTGGATCAACTCTTCCCGAGTGTTCATGACAAAAGGCCCATGTTGCGCAATGGGTTCATGAAGTGGCTGTCCTGCAATTAAGAGCACTTTACTGCCGCTGGCCGCTTTGATTTCTATTCCGTTTCCTTCGTTTTGCAAGATGGCCATTCGGTGCAAAGCGACCAAAGTTTCTTGTCCGTCACTCACAACGGTTGCGGTGCCTCTGTAAACAAAAAGAAAGGCATTGTGTGCCGCCTTGAGGGCTTGTTTGAAAATGCCGTCTTGCTGAAAATGAATGTCCAAATAAAGCGGGCAGGTTGGAAACAATTCAGCTGGCCTGTGAACAGCGCCTAGTACACCCTGAGATTCCCCTGAAATGACACGAACTGTGACGCCTTCAGGTGTTGTGAGTTCAGGTACTTGCGCTGTCTGAATGTCTCTGTATCCAGGGGCACACATTTTTTGATGAGACGGTAAATTCAGCCACAGTTGAAACCCCTCCATCACGCCGTCCTCTTGCTCCGGCATTTCGCTGTGAATGACACCCCTGCCGGCTGTCATCCATTGCACACCACCGTTTTGCAGTAAGCCTTCATGGCCGGCACTGTCTTTGTGGCGCATGCGCCCTGAGATCATGTAAGTGACGGTTTCAAATCCACGGTGCGGATGGTCAGGAAAACCGCCACCGTAATCTTTGGGATCGTCGCTTCCAAAGTTGTCAAGCATGAGGAAGGGATCTAGCCGGCGCTGGTGGGCTTGCGTTAAGACGCGGGTAAGCTTCACGCCATCGCCATCGCGAGTGGCTTGGCCGGCGACTTGCTGTTCAACGCGGCGGCCGATAAAAGGCGTCAGAGGAGTGGTCATGATGGTTATTTTGTATGGGTTTCTTGATTTGCATCATTTTCTACTTGTCTAAATGACTTCAAACTGATGCTTATGAAAAAAAGATGTCTTCACATGATTCGCGATGAGCACGCGTCTTTGGCGGCCATGCTTCAGTCGATGGTGCAACTGGTTGCACGCGGGCCGGCCGAAGATGCGCGTTTGTTTTTTGAAGTCATGCGCGCAATGCTTTTTTACATCGATGAGTTTCCGGAGCAATTGCATCACCCCAAAGAGTCTAATTTACTCTTCCCACAAGTTGCTAAAAAAGCACCGGAGGTTCGCGGGGCCATTGATCGCTTAGAAAGAGATCACCAGAAAAGCGAAAAAGCGGTTCGTGATTTGCTTCATCTATTGTTGGCGTGGGAGTTGGTTGGCCTAACTCGCAGGAACGCCTTTGTAGAGGCGTTTGAGCCGTATGTAGAGTCTTACCTAGAACACATGCGATTGGAGGAAATGATCGTGCTGCCTGCCGCGGAGCACTATTTTTCCGATGAAGACTGGGAATCCTTAGATGCCGCGTTTGATCTCAACGCAGACCCACTGACTGGCAAACACCCCCCAGCGCCCGCTTTTGAAAAACTATTCAGCCGAATTGTTTCAATGGCACCGGCCCCCATTGGATTGGGATAAGGCGCGGGAGTTTCAGGTTGCGACCAAGCTTTCACAAACAGGGATAGTCGGTGTAGCCCTTTGCTTTGCCGCCATAAAAAGTGTTGCGTTCAGGCGTGTTGAATGGCCCATTTTGTTGAAGCCTAACGGCCAAATCGGGGTTGGCAATAAAGGGTTTGCCAAAGGCGATGAGATCGGCTTCGGCGGCGAGGGCGTGATCTGCCAACTCACGGCCATAGCCGTTGTTGAGCATCCATGCGCCTTTACCACCGGCTGACTGATAGGCGGCCTTCAGGGCGCCGTAATCAAAAGGAAGGGGCCCTTGTTGGAAATCTCTGGCAGCCCCGGTAGCGCCTTCAATGGTGTGCACATAAGAGAGTTGAAGTGTGCCTAAAAAGGCGGCAACATGTTCAAACAAGGCTTGCGGTGCTGCGTCGCTTGCATCGTTTGCGGGGGTCACGGGCGAGATGCGGATGCCGCATCGACCCTCACCCGCCTCGTCACAAACAGCCCGCATGACCTCTTTTAAAAACCGCGTGCGATTTTCAATGCTGCCGCCATAAATGTCCGTGCGGTGGTTAGAGTCAGCGCGTAAAAACTGATCAATCAAATAACCGTTGGCACCATGAACCTCTACGCCATCAAAGCCCGCATCGATGGCATTGCGAGTAGCGCGTTTGTAATCTGACACGAGGCCTGAAATTTCTTCGATTTGAAGCGCGCGCGGCTCGGAGGTGGGTACAAACCTGGGGACGCCGTCTGCAATGAGCACTGTTTTGGACTGAGCGGTAATGGCCGATGGCGCCACAGGCGCTTGCCCATTGGGCTGCAAGCTGGTGTGTGAAATACGGCCCACATGCCACAGTTGAACCACTATTTTGCCGCCCTTTGCATGCACCGCGTCAGTGATCTTTTTCCAAGCCACAACCTGCTCTGGCAACCATATGCCAGGGACATCTGAATACCCCTGACCTTGGTGGCTGATGGCGGTGGCTTCGGTAATGATCAGCCCAGCGCCGGTTGCGGGGTTGGCGCGTTGCGCATAGTATTCAAGCATGAGCTCATTGGGCAGGGCACAGGGTGCCCGGTTGCGCGTGAGAGGTGCCATCACAATGCGTGAGGCAAGTTCCAAATGGCCAGCTTGGCAGGGTTCAAATAAGTTTTTCATGTCTCGAAGCATAAGGTTTTTTACGGCGCTTTGGCTGGCTGTTTGTATTTCCATGGCGGCCGCGGTTTCCTTGGGCGTGACGCGGTTTGCTTATGCGCTATTATTGCCGCCCATGCGTGAAGACTTGGCTTGGAGCTATACCCTTGCCGGGGCCATGAACACGCTTAATGCTGTGGGCTATTTGGCCGGCGCGTTGTTAACACCTTGGGTGCTTAGGCGTTGGGGTGCCGTGCGTGTGTTGATCTGGGGTGCGTTAATGGCTTCCATTCTCATGGCGGCCACAGGTTTTTTAACCGATACATTGTTCTTGTTGTTGCAAAGACTCTTCGCCGGTGCGGCCAGTGCCGCCGTGTTTGTCTCGGGCGGCTTATTGGCCGCAAGACTGGGCGCGCACCTGCCAAGTCAGTCGGGCCTGTTGTTGGGTATTTATTACGGTGGAACGGGTTGGGGCATTGCGCTTTCTGCTTGGGTGGTTCCTGCCTCTGTGGCGCAGGCTGATCGTGTGGCCACAGCGCACAGTTGGATGTGGGCCTGGTGGTCCCTGGCTGTCATGTGCCTGCTGATGACGGCCCTTTTGCTACTCATCCGAGCGCACATGCATCGTTGGTTGTCCGAAGACGCGAAGCCAATCACGCCGATCACCGGCGCGACACAAGCGCCACTCGTCACCGTTGCAAACGGGCTCGGCTCATTGGGTGCCACGTTCCGATATTGGTGGCCTTGGGCGCCCGGTTTGCTAGGCTACGGTTTGTTCGGTGTGGGCTACATTGGTTATATGACCTTTGTGGTGGCCGTGTTGCACGAACAAGGTGCAAGCCCAACGGAAATCACCTTGTTCTATTTGTTGCTGGGTTTGGCGGTTGTGGCATCTTCTAGAGTTTGGGCGGGTCTTCTGAATCACTATCGTGGCGGCCAAGCATTGGCCATTTTGAATGTGTTGCTCAGTGTGGCCACATTGATACCGGTGCTAACGAGCGCGCGGCCCATGATGCTCTTGTCGGGCGTCATGTTTGGCGGCGTGTTTTTGTCGGTGGTGGCCTCGACCACCGCCATGGTGAAACACAATTTGCCACCCACTTTGTGGGCGTCGGGTATCAGCGTTTTCACGGTGGTGTTTGCTGTGGGACAAATTGTGGGGCCGACGGTGGTGGGGTGGATTGCGGATGGGCCGGGTGGCTTGTCGCGCGGTTTGGTTTTTTCTTCAGCCGCCTTGTTATTGGGTGCTCTCGTGGCCTGGCGGCAAAAGCCGCTGGCGCCGAAGGTGTTGCCTGCGAGCCCCATTTAAACGTCGAAGCCTGGGTTGTCGCGCGCTAGTTTTCGAAGCAATGAGGGCCAGACAAAACTGCCACCCAGTCCGCCCGTTTGAACCTTCATCACATGTGCAATGCCCGTCAAAATATCTGGGTTCACGCCGGTCAGATCGGCGGCTTGTGTTTGACCTGCGAGCGCATCCACTTGAATTCGGCAAGTGTTTTCAAATGTGTACATCGATAAGAAAGCATCTGCAACGGTGTTACCTACCGTGAGCAAGCCGTGATTGCGCAGCATTAAAAAATTTGCTGTGCCCAGGTCTTTTTGCAAACGCGCTTTTTCATCATCACGAATGGCCACGCCTTCATAGTCGTGATATGCCAAAGAGGCCAGCACAAATGTGCTTTGTTGGCTGATTGGCAACACGCCGTGTTTTTGTGCGCTGACAGCAATGCCTGCCCGCGTGTGTGTGTAATACGCAACCTGCATCAGGGCGCGCTTCGTGAACAGCGCTGTGAATCACGAAGCCTGCAGGGTTCACAGGATGAGGATTTTCGGCGTCTAGTTTGTTGCACTGCATGTCAATTTTGACCAAACTCGAGGCGGTGATCTCATCAAACATGAGCCCGTAGGGATTGATGAGAAATTGATGCTCATCGCCAGCAACGGCGTGCGGCAGTTTTGCGCTGATGTGTGTGAAAACTAAATCACTCCAGCCATACAAGGCCACCAAACGATAACAAGCGGCCAAGTCCATGCGCAACTGCCATTCGTCTGGGTGGAAGCGTTCGTTCTGCTTGTGTTGGGTGGTCATGAGTTTTCCTTGAGGGGTTTTGTCACCGCCGTGTTTTGCCAGGGGCGCTTGGGAAGGCCATTTCATGTTGAATAGCTTAGCTTGAGCGGGTATCGTGAGACAGTCGCACAAAGAACACCCGTTGCAGATAAAATCAACGCCCTTGGCCACAGGCCTCCCTCGGCGCGGGTAGCGCCGGCCTTAAGGTGATGGACTGGTGATTTGATGCTTTATCCACAAGAATTTGACGTGATCGTTGTCGGCGGCGGCCATGCCGGAACCGAGGCGGCGCTGGCGTCTGCGCGAATGGGATGCAAGACCCTTTTGTTGTCGCACAACATAGAGACCTTGGGGCAGATGAGCTGCAATCCGTCCATCGGCGGCATAGGCAAGGGCCATTTGGTGAAAGAGGTGGACGCTTTGGGGGGCGCCATGGCTTTGGCCACCGATGAGGGCGGCATCCAGTTTCGCATTTTGAACAGCTCCAAAGGGCCCGCTGTCAGGGCGACACGTGCGCAAGCAGACCGCATTTTGTACAAAGCCGCCATTCGAACTCGACTCGAAAACCAAGAAAACTTGTGGTTGTTCCAGCAGGCCGTTGACGATTTGATGGTGGAGTCAAATGGCACGGAAGACCGAGTGGTGGGGGCTGTCACGCAAGTGGGCGTTCGCTTTCGCTCTAAAACAGTTGTTTTAACGGCCGGCACTTTTTTGGATGGCAAGATTCACGTGGGTTTGCAAAATTATGCAGCAGGTCGAGCAGGCGACCCGCCGGCCATCAGTTTGTCCGCGCGCTTGAAAGAGCTTCAGCTGCCACAAGGCCGATTGAAAACGGGGACGCCTCCCAGGTTAGATGGCCGCACCATTGACTTTAGCCGTTGCCAAGAGCAGCCGGGAGATGGCATGCCGGGTGGCTTGAATGCTGAAGCGGGCGTTCCTGTTTTCAGCTTCATGGGTCAAGCCCAGATGCATCCCGCTCAAATGCCATGTTGGATCACACATACCAATGAGCGCACGCACGACATCATCCGTTCTGGCTTTGATCGAAGCCCCATGTTTACTGGAAAAATTGAAGGCGTGGGGCCTCGGTATTGCCCCAGCGTGGAAGACAAGATCAATCGTTTTGCCGACAAAGAAAGCCACCAAATTTTCTTGGAGCCTGAGGGTTTAACCACGCACGAGTTCTACCCCAATGGCATTTCAACCAGCCTGCCATTTGATATTCAGTACGCGCTGGTTCGCTCGATGAAGGGCCTGGAGAACGCACACATTCTTCGGCCCGGCTATGCCATTGAGTACGACTTTTTTGACCCCCGGTCGCTAAAGAGCAACTTCGAAACCCGTCAGATTGGCGGACTGTTTTTTGCCGGACAAATCAATGGCACCACGGGCTATGAGGAGGCTGCAGCGCAAGGCTTGTTCGCAGGAATCAATGCAGCGCTTCAATGCCGTGCGCTTTCTGGGGCGCCCAACGACATGGGCGGCGCCTGGCTTCCCTCGCGTGACCAGGCTTATATGGGGGTTTTGGTGGACGATCTCATTACCAAGGGGGTAACGGAGCCTTATCGCATGTTTACCAGCAGGGCAGAGTTCCGTTTGCAACTGAGAGAAGACAACGCAGACCTGCGCCTGACAGAGGTTGGGCGTCAACTGGGTTTGGTGGACGATGCACGCTGGGCCTCTTTTTCTACAAAACGCGAGGCTGTTTCACGTGAAACAGAGCGCCTGAAATCAACTTGGGTGAACCCTCGAAACCTGCTTGCCACAGAGTCTGAAAGAGTTCTGGGCAAAGCGATTGAGCATGAACACAACCTGTTTGATTTGTTGCGCCGCCCCAATGTGACTTATGAAAATCTAATGACTTTGGGGGGAGATCGGTTTGTGGCTGCTGCTGTTTCACGTGAAACATTGGGCAATTTGTCATCGGCCGTCATAGAGCAGGTAGAAATTGCCGCAAAGTATGCTGGGTACATTGACCGACAGAAAACAGAAGTTGAGCGAGCCTCACACTTTGAAAGCCTGAGGCTACCCGCCAAGCTCGACTATTTGCTAGTTTCCTCTTTGTCCATAGAGGCTAGGCAAACGTTGGCCAAACATCGCCCAGAAACATTGGGCATAGCGTCAAGAATTTCGGGCATTACGCCCGCCACCATTTCCTTGTTATTGATTTACTTGAAAAGAGGTGGCTTTAAAGAGTTCGTCGCGGTCAAACCCGCAGAGGCAGAAACGGCAGAAGGCTCGGAAAGTCTGGCTTCATGATGTTGGCGGGGCAGGCTGCGTCTGCTGACTTGACCCAGTCCTTGGCGCTTGGTGTTGAGTCATTAGGGTTGGCGGTGGACGGGGCGCAACAACAGCAACTCTTGAGCTACATGGCGTTGATTCAAAAGTGGAACAAGGTCTACAACCTGACCGCGTTGCGAGCGCCGCAGGAAATCTTGACCCACCATGTGTTGGACAGCTTGTCTGCGGTAGGACCATTGCAAAGACATCTTGCCCAGTTGCCGTCGGCGGGGGAGGGCTGCCATACTTTGCTGGACGTGGGATCTGGCGGCGGCTTGCCTGGCGTGGTGGTGGCCATCTGCTGCCCCAACGTCAAGGTCACTTGTGTGGACGCAGTGTCCAAAAAAGCGGCATTCGTTCAACAAGTTGCCGCAAGCTTAAAGCTACCCAATTTAATGGGTGTGCACACCAGGGTGGAGTCATTGAAGGGCCCGTTCGATGTGATTTGTTCTCGTGCTTTTGCCTCCTTGCCTGACTTTGTGACGTGGTCGCAAAATGCCTTGTCAGAGGCCGGCGTATGGATGGCCATGAAGGGCAAAAGGCCAGCGGATGAAATGACGGCGTTGCCTTCGTTTGCGCAGGTGTTTCACGTGGAACAACTCAAAGTTCCGGGATTAGACGCTGACCGGTGCATGATTTGGCTGAAAAAATCAGCAACTTTGTCTGCTTAGGCAAGTTTGATTCGGGCGTAGCCCAGTACACTTGGGCTAAATAAGAAAGCCTTGAATGTTCGGAATTTCTGATTACGGCGCCTTTGTGGCCGCCTTTGTCTTGTTGTTGTTTTTGCCTGGCCCGGGTAATTTGGCTTTGATCACATCCACCAGTCAGGGCGGTATGAAGGGCGGCATTGCTTCTGTCATGGGCTTGATTTTGGGCGATCAAATCTTGTTGTGGCTGACGGTAGCGGGCGTGGCCGCGTTGTTGCAAACTTATCCGCATTTGTTCATGGCCATGCAATGGGTGGGTGCGGCTTATTTGTCATGGTTGGGCGTAAGAATGGTTTTTGCAAGGCCTGGCGAAGGCCCCTCTATCAAGATCACGCCGGGCAAATACTTCAAAGAAACCATGTTCATTACCTTGCTCAATCCCAAGGCCATCATGTTTTACTTTGCTTTTTTTCCTCAGTTTATAGACCCCGACCTGCACCAAGGATTGATTACTTTTGTATTCATGGCGACAACCATTGCCGTATTGGGGTTTGCTTATTGTTTTGGCGTTGTGGCCATCACACACACCATGGCCGCGCGAATTAGAGCCAACCCAACCGCTTCAGGCATCTTGCAAAAAGTGGCGGGTTTGTTCTTGATTGGTTTTGGGCTTAAGTTGGCCCTTGGCAAATAAACGCATCATCTGAAAACTAGAAGAGCAAAAAATGGCAAGAATTTTCTGTGTTGCAAATCAAAAGGGCGGTGTGGGCAAAACCACGTCTGCAGTGAACTTGGCAGCGGGCTTGGCCAACGTGGGGCAACGAGTTTTGTTGGTTGATTTAGATCCACAAGGCAATGCCACCATGGGTTCGGGTGTCGACAAGCGGCAGTTAGAACTGAGTGTTTACGATGTTTTGTTAGAGTCTGCCAGCATTCAAGAGGCGGCCATTTTTTCTGAAAAATGTGGCTACCACGTGTTGGGTGCGAACCGTGAGTTGGCGGGTGCAGAGGTGGAGTTGGTAGATCTTGAAAGAAGAGACCGACGCCTGAAAAAGGCATTGGACGCGGCAGACGCAGATTTCGATTTTGTTTTAATTGACTGCCCACCTTCATTGTCCATGCTCACCTTGAATGGACTCTGCGCAGCACACGGCGTGATTGTGCCAATGCAATGCGAATACTTTGCGTTGGAAGGCTTAACGGATTTGGTCAATACCATCAAGCAAGTGCATGCCAACTTAAACCCTGATTTGAAAATCATTGGTTTGCTGCGCGTGATGTTTGATCCTCGAATTACTTTGCAGCAGCAGGTGAGTGAACAACTCAAGTCGCATTTTGGCGATAAAGTTTTTAACACGGTGATCCCGCGCAATGTTCGATTGGCCGAAGCGCCAAGCTATGGTTTGCCGGGCGTGGTGTTCGACCCTTCCGCCAAAGGCAGCCAAGCATTTATTGAGTTTGCCAAAGAATTGGTGCAACGCATTCCAAGTCTTTGAGGCAAACAAAACCTTGTATGAAAAAAACCCAAGTTTTGATCTTGCCGGGATGGCAAGGAAGTGGCCCTTCACACTGGCAAATGCGCTGGGCCGCAACCCATGCGTATCAGGTGGTTGAGCAACATGATTGGATGCGTCCGCTACGAGGCGACTGGTTGGCCAGATTGGACCACGTCATTTCCGATTTAAGTGCGCCCGTTTATTTGGTTGCACACAGTTTGGGTTGCATCCAAGTGGCCGCCTGGGCCAAGGCCTCTGCACACTGTGACAAGGTGAAGGGCGCCTTGTTGGTGGCGCCTGGAGATGTTGACGCGCCTCAGCTCGTGGATTTGTTTTCAAGCTGGCGGCCCATTGAAATGAAATGCTTGCCCTTCAAATCTATTTTGGCGAGCAGTCAAAATGACCCTTTTTGCACGGCTGAAAAAGCGCAGCAACTGGCCAATGCATGGGGCGCTGAATGGATCGATTTAGGCCCTTGCGGCCACGTGAATGCAGAATCAAATTTGGGTGATTGGCCAGAAGGCCACGCTCTGCTAAATGAATTGATGAAAGAAAAAGAACATGGTCACTAAAAAACCGAAAGGCCTTGGGCGCGGACTAGAAGCGCTGTTGGGGCCAAAAGTACAGGACGAACCCAGCTCGCCTGAGGCCGTAGAAGCCGCAGCCAATCGCACACCGTCTACTTTGGCGTTGAGTGAATTGGTGCCTGGCATGTACCAGCCTCGCACGCGAATGGACGAAGGCGCCCTTTACGAATTGGCCGAGTCCATTAAGGCGCAAGGCATCATGCAACCTATTTTGGTCCGCAAGTTGAGCGACGGCCCTCATGCGGGTAAGTATGAAATTATTGCAGGTGAAAGACGTTTTCGTGCATCGAGGCTGGCGGGTTTAAACGAAGTACCTGTGTTGGTTCGCGATGTTCCCAATGAAGCCGCCGCCGCCATGGCGTTGATTGAAAATATTCAACGTGAAGATTTAAACCCGTTGGAAGAGGCGCATGGATTACAACGCCTCATTAAAGAATTTGGACTCACACATGAAACGGCAGCGCAAGCTGTAGGGCGATCGAGAAGTGCGGCCAGCAACTTGTTGCGCTTGTTAAATTTGGTGGAGCCTGTGCAAACCATGCTGATGGCAGGTGACATCGACATGGGCCATGCGCGCGCGCTTTTGGGTTTGGACAAAGCAGCTCAAATCACAGCGGCCAATCAGATCAGTGCTAAAAAAATGTCGGTACGCGAAGCAGAGAGGTTGGTTAAAAAACTCAGTGCAGAATTTTCATTGGTTCAGCAAAAACCCAAAAAAGAAAAATCACGTGACATCAAGCGAGTTGAAGAAGAACTCTCTGATTTGCTCATGGCTGAAGTAGAGGTGCGCATCAAGAAGCGCGTGAAGCGGCAAGGCCGCTTTGAAGAAATGGGCGAATTGTCAATTCAGTTTGGCTCGCTTGACGAACTCAATGGGTTGATTGAGCGTCTGCGCGCTTGAAGAGATCAGCGAAAAATTTTTCCTGGATTCATGATGTTGTGAGGGTCAAGCGCACGTTTCAAAGTGCGCATCATGTTGACGGCGCCTTCGCCAGCTTCGGTCACCAAGAAGTCCATCTTGTGCAAGCCAATGCCATGCTCGCCGGTACAGGTGCCGCCCAAACGAAGGGCGCGGCTGACCAGTTTGTGATTCAGCTCTTCAGCCACGTCACGCTCATGAGGTATTTCGGGGTCAATCAAATAGCCAAAGTGAAAATTGCCATCGCCAACATGCCCCACCAAGAAGTAGGGCAAGCCACTGGCTTCTGTTTCAGCCACAGAGTCCAACAAGCAGTCGGCTAATTTACTGATGGGTACACAGGTGTCTGTGCTGATGGCCCGGCACCCAGGCCTGCTTTGCAGTGCTGCAAAGTAAGCGTTGTGGCGAGCCGTCCAAAGTCGCGTGCGCTCTTCGGGGGTGGTGGCCCACTCAAAAGCATTGCCGCCATGATCGCTGGCAATTTCTTGTACCGTTTCTGCTTGCTCCTTCACGCCCGCAGGAGAGCCGTGAAACTCCATCAGGAGCATCGGTTCTTCACGCAAGCCTAACTTGGCATAAGCGTTCACCATGCGCACGCTGTTGTGGTCAATTAACTCGACACGCGCAATGGGCACGCCCAATTGAATGACCTGAATAACAGTTTCAACCGCAGCCGCAATGCTAGGGAAAGAACAAATGGCGGCAGAAATGGCTTCGGGCAAAGGGTAGAGACGAACCGTCACCTCTGTGATTACACCCAAGGTTCCCTCACTGCCCACAAACAAACGTGTCAGGTCATAGCCGGCGCTTGATTTTTTGGCGCGTGTGCCGGTTCGAATAATTTCACCCGATGCGGTGACCACTTCAAGGGCCAAGACGTTTTCGCGCATGGTGCCGTAGCGAACGGCGTTGGTTCCACTGGCCCGCGTAGCGCTCATGCCGCCTAGCGTGGCGTCCGCGCCTGGATCGATGGGGAAAAACAAACCAGTCGATTTGATCTCTTCGTTCAACTGTTTGCGTGTGACGCCAGGTTGCACCGTGACCGTAAGATCTTCGGCATTGATGGACAAAACCTTGTTCATGCGCGTCAGGTCAACACTGATGCCGCCCTGCACCGCGAGCAAATGGCCCTCTAAAGACGAGCCCACGCCAAACGGAATGACGGGTACTTTGAACTCGCTGGCCAATTTCACGGCATCTGAAACATCTTGGGTCGATTCGGCAAAGATCACGGCGGAAGGAGGAGGGACTGGGGCAAAAGCAGACTCATCCCGGCCGTGCTGTTCGCGGATGACCAGCGCGGTAGAGCAGTTTTCGCCAAAGCGTGCTTTTAGGGAGTCAATGAAGACTTGTGGAACGGGGCGAGCTTGTACAACGGGCGCTAAGTGGGCTGCGTGGGCGGGTGCGTTCATGGCGAGACTCCAAATTCAAGTGGTGATCAATATCAAAATGACACAAGCAATCTAGCCAGTGTACGGAGCGCCGTTGGCAAATGGTCGGCCAAACGGTCCCAAACTGGGTCAAAATCAGAGTTTACGCTGAGACGACCATTTTTGCTGTCGACAAAGCACAGGGGAAACACCATGGGTAACCGACTGACAAAAATTGCAACCAGAACGGGTGACGAGGGCACCACGGGTTTAGGAAACAACCAGCGCGTGTCTAAAAACAGTTTGCGCGTGCATGCCATGGGCGATGTAGACGAGTTGAATTCACACATAGGCCTGCTCTTGTGTGAGGCCATGCCTGAGGATGTGCGCGCGTTGTTGGTCGAGGTGCAGCACCAACTTTTTAATTTGGGCGGCGAATTGTCGATTCCAGGGTTTGAGCTTCTCAAAGCGGAGGCCGTCGAAGTGCTGGACCATGCCTTAGAAAAATACAACGATGAACTGCCCAAACTGGAGGAGTTTATTTTGCCAGCTGGCAATCGCGCGGCCTCACAGGCGCACATTTGCAGAACCGTCGCCAGACGTGCAGAGCGTGCGACTGTGGCGTTGGGCAATGAAGAGGCGCTGAACGCTGCGCCACGACAATACTTGAACCGTATTTCAGACTTGATGTTTGTACTTTCACGGGTCTTGAACCGCATGGACGGCGGAACGGATGTTTACTGGAAGAGTGAGCGGATGAAAAAATAAGGGCTAGAGCGGCAGCCCTGCTAAGACGCGGGGGTGTCACCTACGCGCAAGCATTGGGGGTTTTCAGGGTGACAGCCGGCGGCGCGCAAGCTAGGCTAGAGGCATGAACGCAAGCGCCCCAATTTCAAATCTTTTATCGCCTTATCTTTTGTCGGTCGCCGATTTGCCGAAGGTGGCGCCGCAAGCCCCTTTTGCGTATGTGCCGCAGATTCGTCTTTATCAAAGCTGGCTGAAACAAAACCGTGGTATTGCGTTTGATCGGTACCAAGACTTGTGGCAATGGTCCATCACGGACTTTGATACGTTTTGGCAAAGTATTTGGGACTACTTTGATATTCAGTCTCCTACGCCCCACACGGCCGTTTTGGCCAAAAATGTCATGCCGGGCGGTGTTTGGTTTCCAGGTGCGCAAGTCAATTATGCAAGTCAAGTCTTGAGGCATGTTGATGCAGCGCATGCCGCCGGATTTGCAGCGCTCATCGCCCAAAACGAAAAGGGGCAGCATCAAGAAATATCATGGCCAGAATTGCGGCGCCAAGTGGCCTCCATGGCGATGCATTTGAAAGAGCAAGGCCTTCAACCGGGCGATAGAGTGGCCGCGTACTTGCCGAATATTCCAGAAGCCATTGTGGCGTTCTTGGCCACCATCAGTGTGGGTGGGGTCTGGAGTATTTGCGCGCCCGACATGGGGACCATGGCTGTGCTGGATCGGTTCAAACAAATTGAACCGAAGGTTTTGATTGCCTGTGATGGCGTGACCTATGGTGCCAAAGATTACGACCGAATGATGGTGGTGCAAGAACTCAAGGATGCACTGCCAACCGTGCAACATGTGATCATGCATGACAACTTGGGCGTTGCAGATTTGGCCAGCAACGATGTCGCTGCGTCTGTTCGCTTGTCTCAAACCACGGCAAGACACGGCCCAGAAGTTGATGCTTTTGTGCCCATGGCCTTGGCGTTTGATCATCCGTTATGGATTGTTTATTCAAGCGGCACCACGGGCTTGCCAAAACCCATTGTCCATGGACACGGCGGTACAGTGATTGTGGCCTTGGCCCTTAAAATTTTGCACAACGATGTGGGTTGCAGTTATCACCCCAACAGTTGGGGTGAACGTTTTCATTGGTATAGCTCAACGGGTTGGGTGATGTGGAATGCACAAGTTGGCGGCTTGATGAACGGCACCACGTGTGTAATTTATGACGGCAACCCAGGCGGCAGCAAAGACAACCCTGACTGGAGCACGTTGTGGCGCTTTGCCGCTGACAACAAGGTTACTTTTTTTGGCGCAGGTGCAGCATTTTTTGCAAACTGCCAAAAAGCGGGCTTGGATCTGACCGCGTGTGGTGATTTGTCGCGCGTGCGCTCATTGGGTACAACAGGTTCTCCGCTTTCTCCAGACACACAGAATTGGGGCAATGAACAATTTAGGCAACTCAAAGCCAAGTACGCAAACGCAGAACACCTCCATCGAGAAATCGATGGCGATATTTGGTGGTGCAATATTTCGGGCGGTACCGATTTTTGCGGCGCCTTCATTGGCGGCAATCGTGAGTTGCCTCAAGAGGCTGGCGTGATGCAATGTCGTTTGTTGGGGTGCGCCGTAGAGGCTTGGAATGAGGCGGGTGAACCCGTCCTCGGTGAGGTCGGTGAGTTGGTGTGCGTACAACCCATTCCCTCCATGCCACTTTACTTTTGGAACGATCAAAACAACGCGAGGTATTTGGCCAGCTATTTTGAAATGTATCCCGCAGGGCACGGCCGCAAGCCAGGCGGCGGTGATACCGATGCTTCATATGGCGGCGTATGGCGTCATGGGGATTGGCTCCGGATTGGCGCTGCCGATCAAGGCATAAACGGCGGCGAAGGCTGCGTTATTTTTGGCCGTAGCGATGCCACCATCAACCGACATGGCCTCCGAATGGGGACCAGTGAGCTTTACAGTGCTGTGGAAGCCTTGCCTGAAGTGATGGACAGCATGGTGGTTGATTTGGAATATTTGGGCCGTGAAAGTTATATGCCCTTGTTTGTGGTTTTAAGGCCAGGGTTGACATTGAACAACGATGTCAAAAACAATTTGAACAATGCCATTAAAACAGCATTGAGCCCACGCTTTGTGCCCAATGAAATTTTTCAAGTTGCCGAAATTCCGCGCACCTTGTCTGGTAAAAAACAAGAGCTGCCCATTAAGAAATTAATGCTGGGACAAGCCTTGGAAAAAGTGGTGAACAAAGACGCCATGGCCAATCCAGCGTGTTTAGATTGGTACGTTGAGTTAGCGAAAAAGCATTTGGCCAAATCTTCGTAAAAAAAGCCAGTGCATTTCAACACTGGCTTTTAGCGAGGCACCCATAGAAAACCGCAGCGGGTTTTCAAACGCGGGCCGGCAAATTAGTTTTTGTGCAAATCGGCATTCAAACTGCCCCAGCTTTCGGTGCGGGGAATGGCTTGGACGGCGCCTGATTGTGAATCGCGGCGGAACAAAATACCATTTCGGCCAGACAAATCACGCGCCTTCACCACACTGCCATCGGGCATTTTGACGCGCGTGCCGCCTGTGACGTAGCAACCGGCTTCCACCACACAGTCATCGCCCAATGAAATGCCAATGCCTGAGTTGGCACCGAGCAAACATCGTTTGCCGATAGAAATCACTTCTTTGCCGCCACCCGATAAGGTGCCCATGATGGATGCGCCACCGCCTACATCACTTTGATCGTCCACCAACACGCCAGCGCTGATGCGGCCTTCCACCATGGAGGCGCCCAAGGTGCCCGCGTTGAAGTTGCAAAAGCCTTCGTGCATCACGGTGGTGCCAGATGCCAAGTGAGCCCCTAAACGCACGCGGTCAACGTTGGCAATGCGTACGCCGGAGGGCACCACATAGTCGGTCATGTAAGGAAACTTGTCGATGGCTTTGACATCGAATACCACGCGCGCGGCGCGTGCGCGCAAACGAGCGTCTTGCAATTGATCTAAAGGACACGGACCCATGGATGTCCAGGCCAAATTGGCCAACATGCCAAAGATGCCGGTCAAATTGGCTTGATGGGGCTTCACCAAACGGTGGCTGAGCAAATGCAATCGCAGAAACACATCGTGAGTGTCTTTGGCGGGCTCTGCCAAAGTGGCAATGCTGGTTTTAACCGCCACAACTTTGACGCCACGCAATTCGCAAGGCCCCACTGCCTTGAGGAAAGACTCACCCAAATGAATTCGAACATCGGCTTCGCTTAAAACGTGCGTGCCGTTTTCTTGGAGGCCTTCAGTCAATTTGGGTGCGGGGTACCAAGTGTCTAACACTGAACCGTCTGCGGCCAAGGTGGCCAAACCGTAGGCAACAGCGCCGCTTTGAATCATGGGTGGGATTTGCATGGTGAAGTAGTCAAAAATCAAAAAATAGATTATCGGGCTTTGTGAGTCACTTTGTCTTTACTGCAATTCAGCCAGCGAAATTGTCTGCTGTTTCAGCCATGCGCCTTGGGTGTTTTTAAACCCCAAATGAAGACGCTGTTGAGACCAGTTCATTTCAATCAGGGCAAAGTGGTTTTGGGTCACCAACTCGCCTAGCCTATTGGGACCTTGTTCCTTGGCATCAGACCATGCGTGCGTCATGCCGCTGGAAGTGATTTCATACAAAGGATAGCCATTGCCTCGCGTGCTTTTGTAGATGGCGCCGATATGACGATCGCCAGATAAAAGTACGACACCGTTTGCCCCTGTCCGCTGAATGAGTTGGCGCAATTTGTCTTGCTCTTGCGGAAAGTTGCCCCATCCTTCCCAGCCATGTCCTTCAACGATGACTTGAACGCCTGAGACAATCAAACGGATTTCTGCAGGCTGCCGCAATTGAGCTTCAAGCCAGTGCCATTGAGTCTCGCCCAGCATGGTTTTTTGAGAATCGAAGTCGGGCACGTAGCGCTCTTTTCCAGGCGCGCCTCGCTGATCTGTCACTTTTAGACGTGATCTAAACCAGCGAGTGTCTAGAAGAATAACTTGTACTCGCTTGCCAGCAGGCCCCAAGATGTGTGCGTGGTATAGAGCGTCTCGACTTCTTCTGGGATCGTCCTTTGGCAGACCCCAAAAATCCATGAAAGCATATTTAGCTGCTTGTTTGTGTGGGAACTCAACACCACCGTCGTTCATGCCCATGTCATGGTCATCCCAAATGGCCATGTGGGGCACGTTTTTGCGTAATTGGGCAAAGCCAGTTTGGGCGGCTTGCGTCGCATAGGCATTTTCTAAATTGCTCAGTTGCCAAGGCTGGTTGCTGGCATAGACATTGTCCCCCCCGAAAATAAAAAGATCGGGCTTCTCTGCCAAGATGGGCGACCAAATGGGTTGCGGTTTGTTTTGGTCAATGCAAGAACCAAAAATGATTTTTTGAACTTCTTGGGGCCATGGCGGCATGGAAGTTGAAGGGGCTAGGTCAGCCCTTACGCCCGCCATTTCCGCGCAGCCGCTCAGACTCGCCCAAAAGGTTCCGTAAAGCCCTGTTTTGAGTAAATTTCGACGGTTCACGTGCACTCCTGAGCTTTTAAAAGCGGTGAAACTTTTTGAAATAGATTCATTCAGTATGACACCAGCAAGACGCAAAGCCTGTGCATATACTGAGCGGATACTTTATGACCAAACAGTTTACATCACGCCATCCAACGCTAAAATAGCGCCATGAACACTGCAGCCCCGCCTGTGAAAAAAACCTTCAAAACTCAGATGTTGGAGGCCCGTGAGCAGGCGATCACGTCATCTGTGAATCGATTGCTTTCGGAAAAAGGCTTTGATGCAATGACGGTTGATGAAGTGGCCGCTGAAGTTGGCATTGCCAAAGCAAGTTTGTACAAGCACTTCAGCAGCAAAGAAGCACTGGCTTGTGCCGCCATGGTTCAGGCCATGCAAAAAGCAGAAGCATTTTTAGATGGGTTGAATCAACCCACCGAGCGCAATGAACAAGGCAGCCTCGCTAGCACAGGCATTGCTGTCAGCAGCCCGATGGGAAAACTCATGGCCTCAACGCGCTGGACTTTGCAGCTTAAGCTGGCGGGACAAATGCCCACCTTGCCCAGTCAGAACTCCAGCTTGCGCGCCACACTCATGGCAAGCCGTCCTTACATGGATGGTCTGATGAAGGTGAGTGATATTTTGGGTGCATGGATTATGCAAGCCCAAAAGGAAGGGCGCATTAACGCTTCGCTGCCGCCCATTGCTGTGCTGTATACCCTCTTCGCGCGAGCCTGCGATCCGGTGGTTGAGTTTTTGAAAATGAGTGAGTTACACACAGACGAAGAGATTATTGAGATGGTCATGACCACCTGCTTTGCAGGATTGAGCGCGCGACCAGCAGAAACTTCAACTTAAGAAGAGACTTTCAATGTTTTTTGTGGCTGAAATGCCTGCTGTTCATTTTTACGCACATATCCCAAGGGGTTGGCAACCACACGACAACCCATGTGCACATAGTCGTGTGCGCAATGTAGATGGCCATGCAGCCAAAGTGTTGCGTGTGGCAAGAGATGGTCTAAGGCATTGCAAAACCCTGCGGTGCCGGGCGTGAAACCGTACCGAGGGTCAGCGCTTTTCAAGCTCGGTGCAAAGTGAGTCACCACAACCGTTGGCCCGTTATAAGGCGCAGACAAAGCTTGCGCTAACCAGGCCTGATCCGCCAGTGCTTGCCGCCGAACCTCGGCTGATAAAAAAGGGGCGCCATGAAAGCTTGTGCCTGTTTTGCGCAAATAAAAATCAGCGGCACGCTCAGCCTTTTCACGCGCCTGGAGTTGCTGTGAGAGGGACCCGTTGAGGGGCACCAAGGCTTCAAAATCACTCCACAAAGTACAGCCTAAAAAGCGGACGCCCATGAATATTTGGACGCGTTGATGGAGCCAAGTGATGCCCAATCGTGCGCAGGTTTCTTGAAGTCTTGCGTGCGCCTCTTCAAAGGGCATGCCGTCGTACTCATGGTTGCCAGGCACAAAAAAAACCGGCACAGGCCATGCCGCTAAATCTTTGCGCGGAGAGAATCGAGACAATCCAAAATCAGAATCCTCTTGGTCAAACAACATAGAGCCCGGCTGATAAGAGCCGATATCGCCGGCCAAGATCAGAAGGTCTGCTGCTTTGGCAACCTCAGGCACAAAGTGCGGATGCGTCTCAAGATGCAGGTCTGAAAGAAGTTGAATGTTCATCAGCGCCGTGCCCTTTTGAAAACATCCTGCGCAGTGTCGATCAGCATCTCTCTCAACCACACATGATCACTTTGCGCCTGTTTGCGTCGGTGCCACACAGCATCCACATGCAAGGTGGGCACTTTAAATGGCAACTCACACATGAAAAGCGCCTTGGCAATGCCGGTTGTGTGCACAAAGTGTTTGGGCAAAACAGTCAGTAGGTCTGAATTTACAACCACACGACCTGCTGTGAAAAATTGATTCACGGTCATGACCACGCGGCGTTGTTTGCCAATGGATGCCAAGGCTTCGTCAATGAAGCCGTAAGGCCGACCGGAGAAACTCACCAACAAATG
This sequence comes from Comamonadaceae bacterium, assembly GCA_947479935.1. Lineage (GTDB taxonomy): Bacteria > Pseudomonadota > Gammaproteobacteria > Burkholderiales > Burkholderiaceae_C > Limnohabitans_A. Next base: position 20,471 of record CANKBG010000008.1, on the reverse strand, counting down.
TCGGGCATCGCAAAATTGTTCAAGGCTGATGTTTTTTTGCGCCAAGGGATGCTCGCGACGCATGATGCACACATATTCACCGTCATACAAGCGATGATGCTCGAACGCAACCGCCTCGCCTGACTGTGCTTTAGCCGTCAGGTCTGCCAGAACGGCGGGGAAGTACCCCAAGGCCAAGTCCACCAGGGCTTCTTCAAGCATCTTTCGAGGATCGCGCGTGGTGAGCGGCAAGACGCGAATGGAGACATTGGGCGCGTGCTGCTGAAGCGTCTGCGCCAGCCTGCCCATCAACTCAGCCGCCGTGGCATCGGCCATGGCCAAAACGAAAGAGTTGCGCGCTTCACTGGGCGCAAAGTGTTGCGGCACCAGGGCGGCTTGCAATTGGTCGAGCGCCTCGCGGACGTTTGGCCAGAGCAGGAGTGCAAACGGGGTGGGCGTGATGCCGTGCCCTTCGCGCCTGACCAAATCGTCGCCCAAGGTTTCTCTAAGCCTGCGCAAAGCATTGCTCACGGCCGGCTGCGTGATGGACAAATTGCGCGCAGCCTTGGTCAGGCTTTTTTCAGCCATGACCTCGTCAAAGACCCTGAGCAAGTTCAGGTCTAAGGTGCGGAAATTGGTTTGAACGGCTTCAATCATTACGGTTGTGAATGAAAGGCATCATAAATATAAAGTTGAACATTACTAGAGTAAACCCTAGTATCTACCCATGGTCAAGCAAAAAGTGATTTTCACGCAAAGCTAAGACCCCCAATGCATTCAATCAGCCGATGAGGATTTCAACATGAAACACAATTTTGTCCACCTTGACTACCCAATGACCCATCCCGGCGTCGATCGTGCCGAGCAAGCCGTCGCCAATTTCAAACGCTTGGGTCACTCATTCAGCCCAACCCACACATTGGCGGCCATGTTGTTGGCAGCCATTGTTGCCGCTTTCGTGGTGGTGGCAGATCAAATGATGGACACCTGGGCTGACGGTCATTTGCTGGCCGCTTGGGTTGCTTTGTGGGCCGTGGCATTTGCCGCTGTTGGTTTGTTTGGGGGCTTGTCTAAAACGATGGCCCAGCAGATGAAACAAGGTTTGGACGCATGGGCTGCGCGCATGGCGCAAAGCCGTTCAGACGAGCGCATGTGGGCCATTGCTCAAACTGACGCGCGATTGATGTCTGAACTTCAAAGTGCCATGGCACGCGGTGATGAAGAAGTTTTGTTGGGCGAGAGCACCACGCAACGACGCGTCAGCCGCTTGTTGCGCAGCCGTCAATACTACATTTAATGCAGCGCCATGCGCTGAATCACAAGTGCATGGCGATTAACAAGAAGCCTCCTTTGGGAGGCTTCTTTCATTCATGAGTCTGTTTTTGCCAACTGATGTTTGGCTGATGAGAGGCTAAATAAATGCCGGGCAGAATGAATGCCGCGCCCACGGCGTGATGCCAACCCAAGGTTTCTCCCAAGAACACCCAAGCGACAAAACCACCGTACAAGGGACCGAGGTAAAGGCTTACTGCAACACGGCTTGCGCCCAATGTTTTTTGACAAAAACCATAAGACCAGTAAGCGCCCACGCCTGGAAAAACAGCCGCAGCAACAACAAGCAAACTTGCATTGAAGCTCCAGTCGGCATGCGGAGTGGCATACCACTCAGTGAAAGCAAAGGGCAACAAGACCACACTGCCGCCCAAACAAGTGGCGGCCAATCTGGCGGTTGAACTTAAGGGGCTGGCCCACTTTTTGAGCAGCAATGCATATGCAGCCCAAGCGATCATGGCGATGACCACCAGGCCATCTCCCAAGACCCATGCAACTTGCGACAATGCCGCCCATTGGCCTTGGACAACCACATGCAAAACGCCCAACAAAGCAATGCCAACGCCCACGGATTGCTTCCAAGAAAATGACTCTTTGAGTCCGACAACAGCACCCAGGGTAATCAACACGGGGGATGCCGCGTAGATGAGCGCGATGTTGATGGCGGTTGTTGTTTCAGCGGCCCAGTACACCCAGGCGCCGCAAATGAGCATGCCTAAACTGCCCAAGACCAAGTATTGCCGCCAAGCCTTCAATGTGTCGTGACGTTCTTGCCAGAGTTCATTGCGCGCAATCAAGGCCAAAATAAGGCCCGCCAAAAACCATCTCCCCAATGCCAAAACATGTGGGGTGATGATGCCGGGAGCGGTTCTGGCCACGATGTAGTTCACCGACCACAAGGCCGGTGTGATCCAAATCAAAGCCTGCGCCAATTTCTGGCGCGAAGTATCGCTAGTCAGACGGCCGCTAAGCGTTGTTCCAAAGCCGCTTTGGTGTCGAGCAAAGCTTTGGGCATGTTGTAGGCCAACTGTTCAAAGTGGGTGTTGTGCAATTGCAGTTCTTGTTGCCATGCCGCTTTGTCAATGCTGGTGACCGTTTTGAATTGGTCTGCTGTGAAATTCAAACCGGTCCAATTCAACTCACCGTAAGAAGGCGTGATGCCGAACATGGTTTCTTGACCTTTGGCCTGACCCTCTAAGCGATCGATCATCCATTTCAAGACGCGCATGTTGTCGCCATAACCGGGCCACACAAACTTGCCAGCTTCGTCTTTGCGGAACCAATTGACACAGTAAATGCTGGGCAACTTGTGACCGCCAGCTTGGATTTTGGCGCCCACATCCAACCAGTGTTGGAAGTAATCGCTCATGTTGTAACCACAGAAAGGCAGCATGGCAAAAGGATCGCGTCGAACCACGCCCTGTGCGCCAAATGCCGCCGCCGTGGTTTCAGAACCCATGGTGGCAGCCATGTAAACGCCTTCAGTCCAACTCCGTGCTTCGGTGACCAATGGCACGGTGGTAGAGCGGCGACCGCCAAAGATAAAGGCGTCGATGGACACACCCGCGGCATCGTCCCATGCGGGGTCGAGCGCAGGGTTGTTGATGGCAGAGACCGTGAACCGCGCATTGGCGTGCGCCGCTTTCGCGCCCGTGTCTTTGGCAATTTGAGGGGTCCAGTCTTTGCCTTGCCAGTCAATCAAATGATCGGGCAATTTGCCCGTGTCTTTCTCCATGCCTTCCCACCAGACATCACCATCGTCGGTCAAAGCCACGTTGGTGAAAATCACGTTTTTGTCCAAGCTGGCCATGCAGTTGGGATTGGTGTGGTGGTTGGTCCCCGGGGCTACGCCAAAATAACCCGCTTCTGGGTTGATGGCCATCATCTTGCCGTTGGCTTGGGGCTTGATCCAAGCGATGTCGTCGCCAATGGTGGTGACTTTCCAGCCATTGAAGCCTTCGGGCGGCACCAGCATGGAGAAGTTGGTTTTGCCGCAAGCGCTGGGAAAAGCCGCAGCCACGTGGTATTTTTTGCCTTCAGGGTTGGTCACGCCCAAGATGAGCATGTGCTCTGCCAGCCATCCTTGCTCACGGCCCATGCTAGAGGCAATTCGCAAGGCCAAACATTTTTTGCCAAGCAAGGCATTGCCGCCGTAGCCAGAACCGTAAGACCAAATTTCGCGCGTTTCAGGGTAGTGAACGATGTACTTCACAGTGGGGTTGCAAGGCCAAGACGTGGTGTCTTTGGCGCCATTGACCAAAGGTGCGCCCACAGTGTGCAAGCAGGGTACGAACTCGCCATCGTGACCAATCACATCAAACACGTCTTTGCCCATGCGTGTCATGAGTTTTTGGTTGACGGCCACGTAGGCGCTGTCGGTCAGTTCAATGCCGATGTGTGCAATGTGCGAGCCCAAGGGGCCCATGGAGAAGGGCACCACATACAGGGTGCGGCCCTGCATGCAACCGTCAAACAAAGGGTTCAGGGTTTTGCGCATTTCAGCGGGCGCCATCCAGTTGTTGGTGGGGCCAGCGTTTTCTTTTTTCTCTGAACAAATGTAGGTGCGGTCTTCTACGCGCGCCACATCAGAAGGGTCCGAGCAAGCCAAGAAACAGCCGGGGCGCTTGACGGGGTTGAGCTTTTTGAATGTGCCGTTGTCGACCAGTAACTGGCACAAACGGTTGTACTCCTCTTCGGAACCATCGCACCAATAAACGTGGGCGGGTTTGCACAGGGCCACCATTTCGGCAACCCAAGCGACCAGCTTTGGGTTTTTCACATAGGCGGGGGTGTTCAGGTTTAAGCCCTGCATCACGGGTGAGTTCATAAGATCTGCTCCAAAGTTTAAAAATCGTTTTTTGGAAAGCACATCGTGAACACGCGCCCTCTCGGGTGGGCCGGATGTACTTTTCAAAAAGCGACAAAAACGCCACTTAAGGAAGCGGCGATTCTTATGACAAAAAAAGCAGGATGCCCCCGCTTTGTTACCAGACCTGAATTTTAGGGAGACTGGCGGGAAAAGGATCGATCTAAGCCGTAAAACCCCACAAAATATATGCAAAACTTGCATAACATAGCTTCCAGTTTGGAGGCTTCCATTTTGAAGAAACAAAAAACCCGCCAGGAGGCGGGTTGTTGGCGGGCGCCCTTGAAGGCACTCAAAACTTGAAGCCTCGGTCAGATTTAGGCCATGAACACGGCAATAAAGGCTAGCAAAAAGATCAAAACAGCGCCGGCCACAGGAATGACTATAGGAATGTGTTTTGCGATAGCCTCAACAGGATCTTGGCTAGCGTTTGAATCGTTATGAGCAGACATTGGGGAAACCTCGTTTAGTTCAGCCGCTTATTTTAGCTGAACTCGACAGACCTGCAAAACCTCTTGACCGTAGGCCTCCAGCTTTTTGGCGCCAATGCCGCTAATGCCAATCAGATCCTCCAGCGTTTGGGGGGCGTCCGCAGCAATATGCGCTAAGGTGGCGTCGTGAAAAATGACATAAGCGGGTAAGTTATGTTCCTTGGCAACCTCAGCCCGCCAGGCTTTTAAATTGATGTACCGAACCAAAGCATCTTGGTTTAAATTGGCTGCTGCGGGCCCCGGCGCTTGTGCTTTGCGCGCGCGCTTTTCTGGCTTTTGACTGACTGACTCTCGCAAAGAAACGCTCACTTCACCGCGCAACACAGCGCGCGAGCCTTCGGTGAGTTGAAGGGTGTTAAAAACTTGGCCTTGCACATTGAGTGCGCCCATGGCAATGAGTTGCCTTAAGACGCCGCGCAGCTGGCTTTCGCTAAAGCCTGACCCAATTCCAAAAGTACTCAATTGGGTGTGGCCGAATTGCGTAACTTTTTCCGTGGCTTTGCCGCGCAAAATATCCATGATGTGGCCAGAACCAAAGGAGAATCCGCTGTGCTGTTCAGCTCGGAAAACAGTCGACAATAATTTACGCGCGGCATCGGTTCCGTCCCAAACCGCAGGCGGACTCAAGCAGTTGTCGCAGTTGCCACAGGGTTCGCTGGCTTCGTCAAAATAAGAAAGCAACCGAACCCGTCTGCAATCGGTGGCCTCGGCCAAGGCCAACAACGCATCGAGCTTGCCGCGCATCGCTTGCTTAAAGCCTTCTTCTGCAGGGCTCTCATCAATCATGCGGCGTTGGTTGACGACGTCTTGCAAACCATAAGCCATCCACGCATCGGCGCGAAGCCCATCTCGACCGGCGCGCCCAGTTTCTTGGTAATACCCTTCAATGTTTTTGGGCATGTCCAAATGCGCAACAAATCGAACATCTGGCTTGTCGATGCCCATGCCAAAAGCAATGGTGGCCACCATGACAACGCCTTCATCGCGTAAAAAACGATTTTGATGTTTTTGGCGGATGCTTGCATCTAAACCCGCGTGATAGGGCAAAGCATCGATGCCTGTTTCGGCCAGCATTTCGGCGATTTCTTCAACGCGTTTTCGAGATTGGCAATAGACCACGCCCGCTTCGCCTTCATGCTCTCGTTCAATGAATCGAAGCAGCTGCGTGGAAGCCTCTTTTTTTTCAACAATGGTGTAGCGAATGTTGGGGCGATCAAAGCTGCTGATGAAAAGACGAGCGTCTTCTAGTTGAAGTCGCTCGATGATGTCTGCGCGTGTGAGCGCATCGGCTGTGGCCGTGAGCGCTACACGGGGTACGCCCGGATAACGCTCATGCAAGATGGTGAGGCTGCGATACTCTGGGCGAAAGTCATGGCCCCACTGACTCACGCAATGGGCCTCATCAATGGCGAATAAACTTAAAAGACCTTGCGCGTAAAGTGCGTCAAGTTGCGCTAAAAATCTTGGCGTGTTGATGCGCTCAGGTGCAGCGTAAAGTAAAGTTATTTCACCCCTGCGCAAACCTTGTTCTATGGCCTGTGTTTCTTCGGGTGAGAGCGTTGAATTTAAAAAAGCAGCGCTAACGCCGGCCTCATGAAGCGCACCCACCTGATCGTGCATGAGTGCAATTAAGGGCGACACCACAATGCTGATGCCCATGCCAGCACTTTGCCTGGCAATGGCGGGAATTTGATAACACAAACTCTTACCGCCGCCTGTGGGCATGAGGACCAAAGCGTCTTTGCCGCTGGTGACGTGTTCAATGATGTCTTGTTGAGGGCCTCTGAAAGACTCATAGCCAAACACCTCGCTGAGAATATTAAGGATGTTGGGATGATTCAGAATGGCAGATGTCGACACGGTAGGTATTGTCACCCATGTCCGTAGGCTCAACCGTGTCGTGATTTATTTATCAGGCATTGCAAGTTAAGGCCATGGAATAAATTTTTCAGGGTTTGCCAATGTGAATGGATCGGCGACCGCTTTCTCGTGGCCGCTGAGAAATGCCGGATCGGCGTGAACTTTTTGCTGCGTTGCGCGCAAAAACGCCATCGCCATCGGGGGCAAAGGGCGCCATGACGCGAATGGGGCGTTTGGGTAATTTGGCTTGGGCTAATTCGGTTTGAGGCCCTAAACTCAAGAGCACCGTGGCGCAGTTAAGGGCTAAAAAGTAACGTTTCTTTATGCCCTGAATACAGTGAAATTGCATTCAACCTTCATTTGGGTGATGACCTAACTGTGACGAAACCCCATGAGTCTGCTGGATTTTCTACAATAGCGTTATGAAAGATCTGAATTACACCCGCGCGAAAGCCCTGCCAGCCATTTTGGAAAAACGCATTGCCATTCTCGATGGCGCCATGGGCACCATGATTCAGCGCTTTAAATTGAGCGAGGCCGATTACCGCGGTGAGCGATTCAAAGATTTCCCCAAAGACATCAAGGGCAACAACGAATTGCTCAGCCTGACCCGACCCGATGTGATTCGCGATATTCACGAAGGCTATTTGGCGGCTGGCGCAGACATGATTGAAACCAATACCTTTGGTGCCACGACCATTGCGCAAGCTGACTATGACATGGCCGACTTGGCCATTGAAATGAACCGTGCTTCGGCCGCGTTGGCGCGGGCAGCATGTGATAAGTTTTCCACAACCGACAAACCGCGATTTGTTGTGGGCGCACTTGGCCCCACCCCCAAGACGGCCAGCATCAGCCCCGATGTGAACGACCCTGGCGCGCGCAACGTGGACTTTGAAACTTTGCGCAAGGCCTATTACGAGCAGACACAAGCCTTGGTGGAAGGCGGCGCGGACGTGATGTTGGTGGAAACCATCTTTGACACGCTCAATGCCAAAGCCGCCTTGTTTGCCATTGAAGAGTATTTCGAGAACAGCGGTGAGCGCTTGCCCCTGATCATCAGTGGCACCGTGACCGATGCTTCTGGGCGCATCTTGAGTGGTCAAACCGTGACAGCGTTTTGGCACAGCGTGCGACATGCACGTCCTTTGGCCATCGGCTTAAACTGCGCTTTGGGGGCCACCTTGATGCGGCCCTATATTCAAGAGTTGGCCAAAGTGGCGGGCGACACCTTCATCAGCTGTTATCCCAACGCTGGCTTGCCCAACCCCATGAGCGACACGGGCTTTGATGAAACGCCCGATGTCACCAGCCGTTTGTTGCATGAGTTTGCAGCGGAAGGCTTGGTCAACATTGTGGGCGGGTGTTGCGGTACCACGCCGGATCACATTGGGGCTATTCAGCATGCTGTCGGGCCCCTTGCGCCAAGGGGATTGCATGTTGGGGCGTTTTACAAAGAGGCCGCTTGAGTTGGTGCCACCGCCAAAGTTTGCGCACCAAATTGAGCGCCGCGCAATGACTTGGCGCGCCGCATTGGTGCGCGACCTGTCTGGAATTTAAACCATCCTGTTATTTATCTAGGGCTAATCCGCGCAGTTGCAAAATAAACAAGGCCAACGGAAAGTTGGCGCGTTGTTTGCATAGGACCTCTTGTCTTCAATGAAAAGAGGTTGTGATGTCTGAGTTCTTTGATCCGTACAACGCCGATCGTCCTTTGATGCTGAAATGCAGCTGCGGGCGCGATCATTCTCCTGCCAACCACCATGCTGAAGTCGCCGCTGATACGGCTGCGGCGACCCTGCGGGCACGCTCCGAAACAGCAGAATTTGAAGCCTACAGCCAAGCCTTCATTGAGGCCACTTTGGTGAAAGCCTTGTTTCCGCACGACCAAGAGCGGCGTAATTTTTTGCGCGCTGTCGGCAAGAAAACTGCCATGGCGGCGATCGCCAGTGTGTTGCCAGTTGCCAGTTTGCAAGCCATGGCCCAAGACAAGGGGCCGCTTGAGAAACCCAATTTGAAAATTGGTTTCATCCCCATCACTTGCGCAACCCCGCTCATCATGGCGCACCCCTTGGGCTTCTACAGCAAGCAAGGCTTGAACGTGGAAGTGACCAAAACCGCTGGCTGGGCATTGATCCGCGACAAGATGATCAACAAGGAATATGACGCCTCTCACTTTTTGTCGCCCATGCCTTTGGCCATCAGCATGGGGCTGGGTGCCAATGCCACGCCCATGAATGTGGCCACCATTCAAAACGTGAACGGTCAAGCCATCACCTTGAGCCTTAAGCACAAAGACAATCGTGATCCCAAAAACTGGAAAGGCTTCAAGTTTGGTGTCCCGTTTGATTATTCGATGCACAACTTTTTGCTGCGCTATTACTTGGCAGAAAATGGATTGAACCCCGACACCGATGTGCAAATTCGTGTGATTCCGCCAGCAGAGATGGTGGCCAATTTGCGCGCTGGCAACATCGATGGCTTCTTAGGCCCCGATCCTTTCAACCAGCGTGCCGTGTTTGATGAAGTGGGCTTTATTCACATGCTGACGAAAGATTTGTGGAATGGCCATCCTTGCTGCGCCTTTGGTACCAGCACGGAGTTCATTCAAAAGAACCCCAATACGTTTGCAGCGCTTTACAGAGCCGTTCTCACAGCGGCGGCCATGGCGCGCTTGCCCGGCAATCGGGAATTGATTGCCAAAGTCATTTCACCCACGCAGTACTTGAATCAACCGGAAGCGGTGATCAGTCAAGTGCTAACGGGTAAGTTTGCAGATGGCCTTGGCAAAATTCAAAACGTACCCGACCGTGCCGATTTTGATCCGATGCCTTGGCAGAGTTTGGCTGTGTGGATGTTGACGCAAATGAAGCGTTGGGGCTACATCAAAGGCAATGTGGATTACAAACAAATTGCCGAAAAAGTATTCCTCATCACGGATGCACGCAAATACATGAAAGATTTGGGACAGACGGTGCCCCCCGGCCCGGCTTATATCAAGCACAAGATCATGGGCAAAGAGTTTGATGCTTCAAAACCTGAAGAGTATTTGAAAACGTTTCCCATTCACAAAATGAGTTGATGGACTGTGAATACACTTTCTGTGAATTTGCGGGCGGCCTTGGTCTCCTGCCTCATCTTGATTTTTTTCTTAGGTGCGTGGCAGCTTTCAACGCAAGGGCCCGCCATTGGCGCTGCGACCAAAGCGGGCGCCACAGCAGAAGAAATTGAATACCAGAAGATGATGGGCAAGGATCCGGGTGCCAGCAAGAGCACAGGTTTTCCGCCGCCCGTCGAAGTTGGCAAGGCCATCTTGAAGCAGCTGTCAAATCCGTTTTACGACAACGGACCGAACGACAAAGGCATTGGCATTCAACTGGCGCATTCCTTGGGGCGCGTGGGACTGGGCTTTTTGTTGGCTGTGATGGTGGCATTGCCTTTGGGTTTTTTGATTGGCATGTCGCCGCTCATGCACAAAGCCATCGACCCTTTTATTCAAGTGCTCAAACCCATCAGTCCGCTGGCATGGATGCCCTTGGCTTTGTACACCTTGAAGGACTCTAGCGTCAGCGGCATTTTTGTAATCTTCATTTGCTCGGTGTGGCCCATGCTCATCAACACCGCGTTTGGTGTGGCATCGGTCAAACGCGAATGGTTGAACGTGGCCAACACCTTGGAGGTGAAGCCGCTGCGAAAAGCATTCCTGGTGATCTTGCCGGCTGCAGCGCCCACCATCGTCACAGGCATGCGCATCAGCATGGGCATTGCGTGGCTGGTGATTGTGGCGGCTGAAATGTTGGTGGGCGGCACGGGCATTGGTTACTTTGTTTGGAACGAGTGGAACAACTTGTCTTTGGTCAACGTTATTTTTGCAGTGCTGATGATTGGCGTGGTGGGTATGTTGTTAGACATGGCGTTTGCCAAGCTGCAAAAGGAAGTGACCTATGTTGAATGAACAACAAGCGACCCCGAAAGCGCTGGGCCAAGCAGGCTTCTTGAAAATTGAGAAGTTAGGCAAGGCTTACCAGGCTGACAAACCGGTGTTTGCAGATGTTTCATTCACTGTGGCGCGCGGTGAGTTTGTTTGTATCATTGGGCACTCAGGTTGTGGCAAAACAACCATCTTGAATGTGTTGGCTGGCTTGGACACCGCCAGTGTGGGCCATGCTTTCATGGATGGCCGTGAAATTGCAGGGCCTAGTTTGGAGCGAGGGGTTGTGTTTCAAAGTCATGCCCTCATGCCCTGGCTCACGGTGCGTCAAAACATTGCGTTTGCCGTGAAGTCGAAGTGGCCCGATTGGAAAGCACCGGAAATCAACACGCATGTTGAAAAGCATGTGGAGATGGTGGGCTTGTTGCCAGCCATTGACAAAAAGCCCAGCCAGTTGTCGGGCGGTATGAAGCAACGCGTGGGCATTGCCAGAGCCTTTGCCATTCAACCCAAAATGCTTTTGCTTGACGAGCCCTTTGGCGCATTGGATGCTCTAACCCGCGGCACCATTCAAGATGAGCTGATGGGCATTGTTCGCCAAACACAGCAAACTGTTTTCATGATCACGCACGATGTGGACGAAGCCATTTTATTGTCGGACCGAATATTGCTCATGAGCAATGGCAACGAACACAAGGGACATTACGTGCCTGGCGGTTTGGCTGAAGTGGTGGTGAACCCCTTGCCCAAAGATCGAACGCGCGCTCAACTGCATCACTTGCCTGGCTATTACGAAATGCGCAACCACATTGTTGATTTTTTGGTGTCCCGCGCCAAAGCGCATTAAGTCGGGCTCTTGGCAATGAATATTTTTAACTCACTTTTTTCACAAGGAAGATCATGAATCGCTTAGACGTGACAGAAAAAATCATCAGCACCAAAGTGTCCAAAGGCATCAAGTGGAGTGATGTGGCAGACAAGGTGGGCTTGTCTAAAGAATGGGTGACCGCGGCTTGCTTGGGACAAATGACACTTGATGCCAAACAAGCCAAGGCGATTGGCAAAATTTTTGGCCTTACAAGCGAAGAGCAAAAGTGGTTGCAAGTGGTGCCCTATAAAGGCTCATTGCCCTCAGCCGTGCCCACGGACCCACTGATTTACCGTTGGTATGAAATTGTGAGCGTTTATGGCACTACCATCAAAGAACTCATCCATGAGGAGTTTGGTGACGGCATCATGAGCGCGATCGATTTCAGCATGGACATCGTTCGCGAACCCGACCCCAAAGGCGACCGCGTGAATGTGGTTTTGTCAGGCAAATTCTTGCCTTACAAGCAGTATTGATATCCCTAACGCCTTTGGCGTGGTTAAAATACGCACATTCCCAAGGAGCGTTGCAGCCCGCCAGCCACATTGGCCGCGGGTCAGGCTTGGGGCTCATAAAGGGCTAGACCCCTTCCTATTTTGCAAACCACGCTCACCTGCGATCCAAGGGGTGAGTTTTGTTGTCTGCTGCTGTTTCTAATTCGGTCCCTCCTTTAAAACTGTCTGGCCTAGAGCCCGTCTCGATTGGCGCCGACGCTTTGTTTGTGAACATTGGTGAGCGCACCAATGTCACAGGCTCCAAAGCCTTTGCCCGCATGATTTTGAATGGCGAGTACGAGCAAGCTTTGGCCGTTGCCCGTCAGCAGGTTGAAAATGGCGCGCAGATCATCGACATCAACATGGACGAAGCCATGTTGGACAGCCAAGCGGCCATGGTTCGGTTCTTGAACCTCATTGCTTCTGAGCCCGACATTTCCCGTGTACCCATCATGATCGACTCCTCCAAGTGGAGCGTCATTGAAGCCGGTTTGCGCTGCATTCAAGGCAAGGGCATCGTCAACTCCATCAGCATGAAAGAGGGTGTTGAAGGTTTCAAGCAACAAGCGCTTTTGATCAAACGCTACGGGGCTGCTGCGGTGATCATGGCGTTTGATGAAAAAGGCCAAGCCGATACCTACCAACGCAAGATTGAAATTTGCGAACGCGCCTACCGCGTGTTGGTGGACGAAGTGGATTTTCCGCCTGAAGACATTATTTTTGACCCCAACATTTTTGCCATCGCCACCGGCATTGAAGAGCACAACAACTACGCCGTCGATTTCATTGAAGCCACGCGTTGGATCAAACAAAATTTGCCAGGCGCCAAAGTGTCGGGCGGCGTGTCCAATGTGTCGTTTAGTTTTCGCGGCAACGACCCTGTGCGCGAAGCCATTCACACGGTGTTTTTGTACCACGCCATTCAAGCGGGCATGGACATGGGCATTGTCAATGCCGGCATGGTGGGCGTGTACGACGAACTTGAGCCCGACTTGCGCGAACGCGTTGAAGACGTGGTGTTGAATCGCCGCCCTGATGCTGGCGAGCGTTTGGTAGAAGTAGCTGAAAACGCCAAAGGCGCAGCCAAAGACGATTCACAAAAGCTGGCTTGGCGCGGCACGCCTGAGGCGCCAGTGACAGTGTCTGCGCGCTTGTCTCACGCCTTGGTGCACGGCATCACCGACTTCATCACCGAAGATACCGAAGAAGCGTATCAAGAAATATTGGCCAAGAGCGGCAGACCCTTGCATGTGATCGAAGGCCCGCTCATGGACGGCATGAACGTGGTGGGCGATTTGTTTGGTCAAGGCAAAATGTTTTTGCCGCAAGTGGTCAAATCTGCGCGCGTCATGAAGCAAGCGGTGGCGCATTTGGTGCCTTACATCGAAGAAGAAAAGCGCCTGCAAGAAGCCGCTGGCCAAGATGTGAAATCGAAAGGCAAGATTGTGATTGCCACCGTCAAGGGCGACGTGCATGACATTGGCAAAAACATTGTGACTGTGGTGCTTCAGTGCAACAACTTTGATGTGGTCAATATGGGCGTGATGGTGCCGTGCCACGAAATCTTGGCCAAGGCCAAAGAAGAAAACGCAGACATCATTGGCTTGTCTGGCCTCATCACGCCCAGCCTAGAAGAGATGCAGTACGTGGCCAGCGAAATGCAAAAAGATGCGCATTTCCGTTTGCGAAAAATGCCTTTGCTGATTGGTGGCGCAACCACCAGCCGCGTGCACACTGCTGTGAAAATTGCACCGCACTACGAAGGCCCGGTGGTCTATGTGCCCGACGCATCCCGCAGCGTGAGCGTGGCGCAAGGGCTGTTGTCAGACCATGCGGCCACCTACATTGATGAACTCAATGCCGATTACGTCAAAGTGCGTGAAATGCATGCCAACAAAAAGCAAACGCCCATGTGGCCATTGGCCAAAGCGCGCGGCAACAAAACGTTGGTTGACTGGACGGCCTTCAAATCACCCACGCCCAAATTCATTGGCCGCCGAGTGTTCAAGAATTTTGATCTGGCCGAATTAGCCCGCTACATCGATTGGGGCCCCTTCTTTCAAACTTGGGATTTGGCCGGGCCTTACCCCGCTATTTTGAAAGACGAAGTGGTGGGTGTTGAGGCGCAAAAAGTTTTCAACGATGCGCAAAAGATGTTGCAGAAAATCATTGAAGGCCGATGGCTCACAGCGCATGGCGTGATGGGCTTGTACCCTGCCAACAGCGTCAACCTCGATGACATTGCCTTGTATGCCACTGAGGCGCGTGAAGCACCCGTACTCACGTGGCATGGCCTGCGTCAACAAACTGAAAAGCAAGTTGGAAAACCCAGCCGATGCTTGGCCGATTTTGTGGCGCCGCGTTTAGATGCACAAGCAAAACCAACGCAGCTCAAAGACTATGTAGGTGTGTTTGCCGTCACAGCCGGCATTGGGGTAGAAAAACGCGAACAAGCGTTTGAAGCCGCGCACGACGACTACAGCGCCATCATGCTCAAGGCCTTGGCCGACCGATTTGCAGAGGCTTTTGCCGAATGCATGCACGAGCGGGTTCGCAAAGATTTGTGGGGCTACGCCGCGCAAGAGACCGCATCACTGAATGATTTGATTGCAGAGAAATACCAAGGCATCAGGCCGGCACCAGGCTATCCTGCTTGCCCCGACCATTCGGTGAAAAAACAAATGTTTGAACTTTTGCAGTGCGAAGAAATAGGCATGGCTCTCACGAGCAGTTTGGCCATGACACCTGCGGCCAGCGTTTCAGGTTTTTACCTCAGTCACCCCGAGAGTCAATATTTCAACGTCGGCAAAGTGGGCGAAGACCAAGTGCAAGATTTGGCCAAGCGCCAGAATTTAAAGGTGACGGACATTCAGCGTTTGTTGGCGCCCAATTTGTAAGCACTGATTTGCGCCCACCACAAACACATCACACCCAAAACGCCCGCCACCAAAAGCCAGCGTAAGCCATGTGTATAGCCCCCCTCGGGCGTCCACATCAAACCTAAAGCCCAGGGCGCTACTGCCCGGCCCAAAGCGAGCGGCACACCGAGCACGCCATTGAGTTGGCCCACATGATCGCGGCTCACGTATTGCGCCATGGCAGTCCCTTTCACGATGGTGTTCAGGCCATTGCCCAAACCATAGAAGGTGACAAACAACATGGCGGCCCATGGCGTCAATCCGCCGGCCACTAGAAACACCAGGCCCACCGGCACCAGGCACGGAATCCATTTGTTGGCCGAATGAACGTCTAAATGTTTTTCAAACAAAAATAACAAGAGCCGACCTAAAACTTGTATGGCGCCGATCGATGCAGGAATGGCAATGACCCAGGCGGGTGATAAGTGGGCCTCTTCAAGCAAGCTCACCATGTGTGCCGGCAATGCAGAACTCACGACAGCCGTCATGAGCATGAAGCCCGCAAGCAACCAAAAAGGCGCGCGCTTTAAGTGAACTTTGATGGAGTCAGAGGGCGGTTGTTGGTTTTGTAAACCTGAGGTGCTCGCCTTCTCAATTTCATTTTCATCTTGATGAGTCGCGATATTTTTTTTCTCAGCGCCGCGCAACAGCCAAGCATGCAATGGCCAACAAACAAGCCATTGAAAGAGTGCCAAAACCCACAAGGCATGACGCCAGCCCAACGCTTGTATCAACCAAGAGGAGAGCGGAATAAACACCGTACTGGCCAGCCCGCCTAAAAATGTCATGATGATAATGGCCCGCCTAAAGTCATTTGGGAATCGGCGGGTGACGATGGCAAAAACAGGGGCATAAAGTGTGGCCGACATGCCTAGACCCAAGGCCAGCCAAACGCCATAAAACCCAGCCAACGAGTCGACAAAACTGTGGGCCAACAAACAAGCACCCACCCAAGCCGAACCCCAAGTCATCACGCGACGTTCATGACCACGATCAATCAGCCGACCTATTGGGTAAGCCATCAGGCCATCGGCCAGCAATGCCAAGCTAAAGCCCAAGGAAGCCTCGGCGCGGCTGAAACCCAACTCCCGCTCGACGGGGCCCATCAGCAAAGAAAAGGTGTAAAACACACTTCCCCATGTGATGAGCTGCGCCCAAGAAAGCCAGACCGCAAAGGGGCCGAGTGCAGGGGCCTGGGGGCTCATTCGGAAGAGGTCCCAATAGAGACGATATCTTTGCATGACCTTATTATCGGTGCCCTGCAACGGGTCTTCTATATTGCACGGCCTCTGCGATGTGAGCCTTTTCTATCAAAGGACTCTGGGCCAAATCGGCAATGGTTCTGGCAATCTTCAAAACCCGGTGTGAACTGCGGCCACTCCACGAAAAATGGTTGGCAACTTGTGTGATGTAAGACAAGGCATCGGGCCTCAAGGCCCCGTGCTTGTCCAATGCGGCGCCACTCAAGGCTTGGTTGCTGCAGCCTTGTCGCTCGGTGGCCATGGCGCGGGCGTGATGGCAACGTTTTTTAAGTGATGCCGTGCTTTCACCCGCGGGTGCATTAAGGATCAATGCGGCGCTCTGGCTAGGAACCTCGACGTGCAAATCAATGCGGTCCAAAAGCGGGCCACTCACTTTGCTGCTGTAACGGTGTACTTGGTCTGGCGTACAACGACACACAGGGCTGTTTTGGCCGGGACTTTTGGCGTGGCCAGCATAGCCACAGGGGCAAGGGTTCATGGCGGCAATCAATTGAAACCGCGCTGGAAACTCGGCACTCTGAGCGGAACGAGAGATGGTGACGCAGCCAGACTCCATGGGCTCGCGCAATGCTTCCAGGGCGGCTCTGGGAAACTCTGGCAGCTCGTCTAAAAATAACACCCCATGATGCGCCAAGGAAATTTCACCAGGCCGTGGCGGCGATCCGCCACCCACCAAAGCCACCGCACTGGCGGAGTGGTGAGGCTGACGTGTTGCCCTGACTTGCCATTGCGAGAGCTGGAAGCGCCCAGCCAGGCTGGCCACAGACGCTGCCTCCAAAGCCTCTTGCACGCTGAGGGGCGGCAACAGACCTGCAAATCTGAGCGCCAACATTGATTTACCTGAACCGGGTGGTCCTACCATCAAAAGACTGTGACCGCCCGCCGCCGCAATTTCAAGCGCTCGCTTGGCGCCGGTTTGGCCTTTGACATCGGCCAAGTCTGGATAGGAAGTTTCGTCTTCCCATTGCTGACTTGGGGTGTGGCTCATGCGAGCCCACCCATCAGAGTTGCTAGGTGACGGCACCGTTGGCGGTTGGCTCGCTAAACAAAATTGATCTGCCACATCCCGTAAATGGCGCGCTCTGTAGACGGTTGCATGGGGGACCAAAGCGGCTTCTTCTGCGCTTCCGGGCGGCAATACCAAAAAGGGTGCTTTCACCTGTTGATACAAAGCCAAACCCATTACCAAAGCGCCCCGAACTGGACGCAAGGCTCCCGATAAAGATAACTCTCCCGCAAATTCATAGCCGTTTAAGCGTGCACCATCAATTTGACCGCTGGCCGCCAAGATGCCCAAAGCAATGGGCAAATCGAACCGGCCAGAGTCTTTGGGCAGGTCGGCTGGCGCCAAATTCACGGTAATGCGCTGATTGCTTGGAAACTCAAAACCTGAGTTTTGAAGCGCTGAACGAACGCGCTCTCTAGCTTCCTTGACCTCTACGTCAGCCAGGCCCACCAAAGTAAAACTGGGCAAACCATTGGCCAGGTGTACCTCGACCGTGACGGAGGGGGCTTGAAGTCCTAGCAAAGCCCGACTTTGCACCAAAGATAAACGCATAATTGCTCCACGCACCAAAGGGGTGCAATATCGGTAAGGCTTTTTATAACTCAGACCTAGGGGGGTGCAATTGCCATTGGAACACCAAGGGCTCAAAACAACTATTTCAGAGTGATGACAATGACTTGCACTGCTGCGGTGCAGCATTGGCATGCTAAATGCTTAGATCAACCCGTCTTATTCTCATTTATCAGGAGCTAACTATGAAAAAAATCGTTTCCCCCCTCATGCTGGCCATGTCATTGGCCACTTTTGGTTCTGCGATGGCGCAAACAGCGCCCGCTGCACCAGCAGAACCCGCGTCAAGCTTGTCATTCAATGCAGGTGTTGTGAATGAATACCGCTACCGCGGCATTTCACAAAGCCGTTTAGACCCGGCTTTGAGTGGCGGTGCAGATTACGCTGACAAGAGCGGTGTTTATATTGGTATTTGGGGTTCAAGCATCAAGTGGATTAAAGACGCTGGTGGCAAGTCCAATAAAGAAGTTGATATTTACGGCGGCTACAAGTTCAGCGTTGGCGATGTTGGTTACGACCTAGGATTCTTGCGCTATGACTATTCAGGCAATGCCTTGAAACCAAGTGCAAATACCAATGAGTTGTACGGCGCTGTCACAGTGGGCCCAGCAACATTGAAGTACTCACAAAGCACAGGCAACTTATTTGGTTTTTCTAATAGCAAGGGCAGTACCTACTTAGATTTGACAGCAACATTTGACATGGGTGATGGCTACTCCTTCGCGCCACATTTGGGCCGCCAAGTTGTTAAGGGCAAAGATAACGGCATGTTCTCTTACACAGACTATGCGCTCACATTGAGTAAAGATTTGGGCAATGGCCTGTCTGCTTCTGCTGCTTTGATTGGCACCGATGCAGAGAAGGGTTCTTATGTCTACGGCACCAAACAACTCGGCAAAGCTGGCGTGGTCGTTGGCCTGAAATACACGTTCTAAATTCTTCCGCATTAACAAGGAACCATCATGAAACTGGTGACCGCCATCATTAAACCGTTCAAGCTCGACGAGGTGCGTGAAGCCCTCTCGGCCATTGGCGTCCAAGGCATTACTGTGACCGAAGTCAAAGGCTTTGGTCGCCAAAAGGGACATACCGAACTTTATCGCGGTGCCGAATATGTGGTCGATTTCTTGCCCAAGGTCAAGATTGAAGCCGCTGTTGCATCCGATCAGGTTGAACGCGTGATCGAAGCCATTGAAGCGGGTGCGCGCACCGGCAAGATTGGTGACGGCAAAGTGTTTGTTTACGACTTAGAACAAGTCGTGCGCATTCGTACCGGTGAAACTGGGGCTGATGCCCTTTGATGTCCCAGAAAGAGAGATCAGAATGAAAAAACTATTTGCCTCCCTCGCGTTGGGATTGTCGCTGTGTTTTGGCGGCGCTTCATTTGCACAAACTGCGCCTGCTGCAGAAGCCAAAGTGGAAGCCAAGGCTGAAACCAAAGCCGATGCAGCAGCACCTGCAACTGCGCCTGCTGCAGCACCTGCTGCTGCCGAAGCAGCCCCTGCCATTGTTCCTAACAAAGGCGACACCGCTTGGATGATGGTCTCCACCATTTTGGTCATCATGATGGTGGTGCCTGGTTTGGCTTTGTTCTACGGCGGCTTGGTTCGCAGCAAGAACATGCTGTCAGTGCTCATGCAAGTCATGGTCACGTTCTCCTTGATCACAGTCTTGTGGTTCATCTATGGCTACAGCTTGGCTTTCACTGAAGGCAATGCCTACATTGGGGGTCTTGACCGCCTGTTCATGAACGGCATTTGGGACAACGCGGCAGGCACCTTTGCCAATGCAGCGACCTTCAGCAAAGGCGTGGCGATTCCGGAAATTACTTTCGCTGGTTTCCAAGCCACTTTTGCGGGCATCACTTGCGCCTTGATCGTCGGTGCATTTGCAGAGCGCATCAAGTTTTCTGCTGTCTTGATCTTCATGACTTTGTGGTTCACTTTCAGCTACCTGCCTATTGCACACATGGTTTGGTTCTGGATGGGCCCTGACGCCTATGCCACCAAAGAAGTTGTGGACGAAATGAACGGCAAAGCCGGCATGATTTGGCAGTGGGGTGCACTTGACTTCGCTGGCGGTACCGTTGTTCACATCAACGCTGCTGTGGCTGGCTTGGTCGGCGCCTTCATGATTGGCAAACGCATTGGTTATGGCCGCGAAGCCATGACACCTCACTCTTTGACATTGACCATGGTCGGTGCTTCGTTGCTGTGGGTGGGCTGGTTCGGTTTCAACGCAGGCTCTGCTCTGGAAGCCAACGGCTTTGCAGCGCTCGCCTTCGTTAACACCTTGTTGGCCACTGCTGCTGCTGTGTTGGCCTGGTGCGTCGGCGAAGCGCTGATGCGCGGTAAAGCCTCGATGTTGGGTGCAGCCTCTGGTGCAGTTGCTGGTTTGGTGGCCATTACGCCAGCAGCCGGTAACGTGGGTATCGGCGGCGGCTTGGTCATTGGTATCGTTGCGGGCTTTGCATGTTTGTGGGGCGTTAACGGCCTCAAGAAAATGCTGGGCGCTGACGACACATTGGACGTCTTCGGCGTGCACGGTGTGGGCGGTATTGTGGGCGCGTTGCTCACAGGCGTGTTCAATTCACCCGCCTTGGGTGGCCCTGGCTTTGTGGCCGACTGGACCACAGCTACCATGGTCACAGCGGCAGATTACTCTATTGCTGCACAAGTTTGGACGCAAGCCAAAGCCGTGCTTGTGACCATTGTTTGGTCTGGTGTGGTGTCTTTGGTGGCATTCAAACTGGTTGACTTGACAGTGGGTCTGCGTGTGACTGAAGAAGAAGAGCGCGAAGGCTTGGACATCTCCTCGCACGGCGAAACTGCTTATCACGGTTAATCTGCAAAGATTTACCAAAGACTTTCCGAGAAGTTAGTCTCCAACCTCAC
>CANKBG010000007.1 GCA_947479935.1 Comamonadaceae bacterium | reverse complement strand
CTCAGACCTTCATAACGAATGCGCATGCCAACACCCCTGAAAAGGGGAACGTAATTTCCATTGCTTTTAGCACCGGGATCAAAAGGATCATCAGCACTCGCTACGGCTACTGAAGCAGAGTGTCCAGGAAAGCCCATCTTGCCGAAATGCGATTTGAGTTCAGACTTATTTTCTGGCTCAGTGGCTTCTTTTTCCGGGTGGCGAACAGCTCGAACGAGTACCCACTCTGGGCCACCAGAGGAACCGACAAACCATACAGAGGGATCAATGCGTGGATCACCATTCCACGACATAAGCTGATGCCCCTCTTTTTCAATTTGCTGCCGTACAACTTGTACCGCAAGGTCTTGCAGCTCCCAATCGGTCATCTCCAACATCTCATCGGTAATCAGCGCAGGCGGATTAACAGGTAGTCGTGTTCGCGCGTCGATAAGACCCCAGCCACTTTCAGTGGGCTCCCAGTCTTGGCCAACTCGTTTCATAGGCATCAAACACGCATGGCCTGCGCAACCATCTGCGATCGTCAGCAACCCTTCCTGGCTGCCCGGAGTTTGAAGAACGCCTTCAACATCTTCAACTTGAATGTAGAACAACTGGTTGCCGAGACGAAAAGAGAGGTGTTCTAAAAATGGAGGGTTGAGGTGCGATCGAAGCCAGCTCTGTAATTGACCTTGTGCTTGATTTTGAATGTGTAAACCAGCCGCTTTCCAGCAACGAGCAAAGTCCTCGGTCACTTCAGCCATTTCAATGTTGTGCATCACATTCCTCAATGCTTTGTCTGATTGCTTGTTCCGACCATTGACACAAAATTTGCCAATGTGCTCATGACACAGTCGACCATGTACTGCTCGCTGCGATCGTCAAGGGTCAGTCGTAACTTGAAGAAAAAATCGCGAAATGGCGATACCAGTACAACTGACAAGATCTCACCGTTTTCAAAAATTGTTAAGCGAACGCCACCTTGTTCATGCTCACGTGCAGGTCGCGCTTCAGGATTCACGGACCGAAAGTCTGCAATAGCTTGGGCGTACTCCAAGGATGCGTATTCATCAGGTCTATCGCGAATTTGATCCGAGATGCCCTTGTCGTAGGCGTAGACCATCATTTTTGCTTTGGGAGCGGAGTACGCAACCGAGACCCCAAGCCCAGGGTGTTCCGGTTCATTGTTGGTAATGCCGTCAAAGTGAAACCATCCGATTTGTCTCGGAAAATTAAGCTCTGCGGGTGGACCAACTGGTACAGATGGATTTTCTAGACGTGCAGCATCAGCACTGATGACTGAACTCAAATCGAAATATAAGTTTCTTTTCTCAGTGACGATCTGGTCGCCTTCAATGTATTTGACTTCACTTGAAAATTTTTCGATATCTGCTCCAACTACTCCAGCGGATGTTCGTTCAATTTGCCGCCAATACCATCCCTGCACACCATAGATACGTCTCGCGATTTCAAATTGAACAAGAGCTGCCTCATCAGGATCTTGCGAGGTCAACACAATAGGGTCATCAGCGGATTGGCCCCACCCCCCAGCTATTGGAAAATCAATTCCAAAGTCCTTGTGAAGCATTTCCCGAAGGGTCATTTGGTGCCTTTGCTTTTGTGTCGACAACAGCAAACCATTTCCGAATGGCCTTCTGCTTGGATTTTTGGGGACGTAGGTGAAATTTTCATCGAAGCAAAATCAATTGAGGTACAGCATCTGGACCGCACCAAACAATGGCGTTCTGATTGAATTTTCTGCCCAGCGTTTTTGCCGCCTCTAAAGAGAGGTCAAAGACGAGGTAGCTTGGTTCACCGGGCCAATCCCCAACAGGGTGTTTGCCTTCTCCGGCAATGAGCACTAGACCCCTGAATTGGATCTCTTCTTCAAGCTGCTTTTGCAAATCAGAATTTTGCTCATTACTGAGAACCTCGCCAAAAGGATTGCAGGCAGTGATGAAGGCGCAGGTCTCGCTTCGGTGCTTTTTGTACAAGCCCATCAAATCTTCACATTTTTCAAAGATCTTCAGGACAAACGAAGCTTCTGAAAAAACACGGAATTCTGTCTCACGGTATGCCTGTATGGTCTCAGGAGAAATTACAGAAGAATTTATCAAACTCAAGCCCTAGGTTTACGATTTATGACAAAGGAAAAAGCCATTTCTAAAATCAAATGGTCTATGCAGGAGAAGATATTTTTGCGGCCAAAGTAGAAGCGAAAACGGCCTTCATTTCTTGCGTGCCAACGCAAATCCGTACCAAATGGATCTCTGGGTAGTCCTCACTTCGACTCACTAGGCCGTTAATGATGATTTCAGCAGACAACTCTGGTGGGAACTTGAAAACGCCAGTTCCGATCGCGGGCATGGCCATTGATTTGATCCCTGCTTCTTTGGCTACTCGGAGAGCCTGAGCAACGGCAAGGTCGAGGTATTTCTCAGGATGATCGTCATTGATGAAACTTGCCGCCCTCGCGTGAATCACATAAGGGTTTGGAAGTTCAAAGCCCGGGGTTACAACGGCTTCACCCAGCGCAATTGGTGAATGGCGACGGCAATACTGCTCGAGTTCTGGCCCGGCGGCAGTATGAATGGCACCGGCGACTCCTGATCCAAAGCGAAGATTTGCGTTGGCCGAATTAACTAGGGCATCGACATCCGGTTGCTGGACGATGTTGCCGATGACGATTTCAATTTGCATGAAGTTTAAGTACCTTAAAAATCGTCCAAGTCATTTCTGGATTTTTTGGAACCGATCCCAAAGTCGTCGCTCGAGTTGTTGAACACGGCACCAAGGCCAGTCGCCGTGCTGCCCATGCGGGTGCTGCCGTCAGTGCTGAAGCTTCCCATCTGAGTGAAAACAGACCCATCTGACCCAAAGGTGGTTGAGCCCATCTTTGTGTAGGTCGTGCCGTCGGACGATACGCTGGTGGTATCCGAGACTTTTTGCAAAGTCTCCCCTGAATCGGAGACAGCGAATCGCCCCAAGATTTGCCAAAAAGACATGTTCATCTCCTAAAAGTGATGATTTCGGTCCAAGCGACCGGGTACGACCTTTTCGTTCAAAAAATTCTAGCACCAATGACGCCTATCTGCATCAAAATGATTAAGTGCAGTCATTGAATATGCTAGAGTGGAACATTCGCAAATAAGGTGGAGACAAATCCGTGGTCAACAAACGTGTCGCTGCTGCACTTGACGACCTGACGCAGACGCAAAGAGAGCGACTTTTCTACATTGAAGTCAAAGCTTTCTTCTGTGGCGATCTAACCCGCGCGGATATTGAGAGACGCTTTGGGGTCAAGCCTGCTGCTTCAGCACGCGACCTAAGCACCTACCGTCGCCTGGCACCAATCAACCTCTTCTACGACGCCGGTCAACGCAAGTACGCAACGACCGACCGCTTCACACCCTTGTTTGAACACTCAGCAGAGCGTGTGCTCACCTGGTTCCGAGCAGGCTTTGGCGACAACATGGACCAAAAGCTCAAGCGCTCTGTCCCCTGTGAAAGCGCCAGCGACCTGGTTAAACCCGAAATCGAAACACTGGCGACGCTCACTCGCGCCATTGCCGGAAGACGCCAGGTCAAGGTCAATTACCTGTCTTTGACCTCTGGAGCCTCAACAAAGACGCTGTGCCCCCTAGCCTTGGCCGACACTGGCCTACGTTGGCATTTGCGCGCATATGACCGTGAGCGAGGCCGCTTTGCCGACTTTTCATTGACACGAATCGTCAAAGCCAAGGCCATTGAGCAGCCCATCCCAGTCGAAGAACAAATTGAGTCAGATGTGCAGTGGGCACGACTGGTCCATATCGAGCTAGTGCCCCACCCAGGCATTGCCCACCCAAAGGCGATCGAGGCCGACTTCATGATGCACAACGGCATGCTGGCGCTTGACATGCGAGCTCCATTGGTTGGATATGCACTGCGGCGATGGTCAGTGGATTGCTCACCTGAACACAGCCTTGATCCAAAAGAGCATCATTTATGGCTGAACAACCCGCAAACACTTTATGGCGTTGAGAGCGCAGCGCTTGCGCCGGGATACAACTCAGTGACAGCAACTTCACAAACCGCGCAAGGCTGAAAATGAATAAGGCGCATTGGTTTTTGGAAGGCGATCGGATCTCAATAAAAGATCACATGGGTGCGACCGTTTTCCCAAGTGCGTTAGACGTTTACTCAGCTATTTTCTCCGACACAAAAGAATTTCACGGGCAGCAACTTGATCGACCTTTGACATCTGTGGTCCCAGATTTGATTTTTTCTCGGTTTCCGGCAGAACCAGCCATCAGAATTAGCAACGTCACTCCCAGTTCGATCATTGTCAATGTTGGTATCTGGACAGACAATGAGTACTGCGATTTGCCCGTTGGCTACGATCAAATAATTATTGGTAGCAAATGGTACCCCGTTAGTACAGATGCAATCCAATCTGCAAAAGACTGGTTAACTGCCCGTGGTGTGGTTGAGGGGGGCTCGCTTTCATTCGGCAAATTAATCGAGTTACGAAGTACAAAAGATGCACCTGCAAAACTAATTGATGAATCTGTAGTTATTGCTTCCGATGTTGCATCTGCTGCAGGTGGCGGGATCGGTGAGATTCAAGGCCTTAATGCCCAGCTTTACCCGTACCAAGTTGACGGCGTCGGTTTTTTGCAAGTGATTGCTCAGCAAGAGATTGGCTGCATTCTTGCCGATGAAATGGGACTTGGAAAAACACTGCAAGTCATCGCATTGCTACTATCTGAAACAAACCGGGGCTGTACGCCTTCACTGGTAGTTGCGCCAGCTACTATCGTTGAAAACTGGAGGCGTGAAATTGCACAGTTCGCCCCCTCACTCAGCGTACACGTTCATGCAGGACCGGGAAGAGCCGGTATTGCAGAGCGACTGACGCCGTTTGACGTTGTAGTGACTTCGTTTGATACAGCAATTCGGGATGAGCCTCTGCTGGGATCAGTCGAATGGAACTTATTGGTGCTTGATGAGGCACAGGCGATAAAAAATCCGGATGCGCAAAGAACAAAAGCTGTCAAGAGACTTCCCCGCCGAGTCTCTTTAGCTGTGACGGGGACCCCTGTTGAAAACCGACTTGACGATCTTTGGTCCCTTGCAGATTTTGCGCTTCCAGGATTGCTCGGATCGGTGAGCGAGTTCCGGGCAAGTTTCACTGATGATCTGAATGACGCAAGTCGGCTAAGTCCGATTGTTTCACCAATTCTTTTAAGGCGAAAAGTCAGGGACGTTGCAAAGGATCTGCCTGAGAAGATCGAAGTGCCTCAGGCAATTACGATGAGTCCTTCACTTGCTGATGCCTATGAATCGCTACGACTGAGTACGTTGGCTGAATACGGACCTGCTGCAGGCATGGTTGCGACCGGGCGACTGCGAATGTTTTGCACACATCCAAGTCTGGTCAGTAAGGCGCTAGGCAATCCATCCCTTGATGTAGACAAGTACATTCGACTTATAGAACTCCTCACAGAGATTTTTGAGTCCAACCAAAAAGCTCTTGTGTTTACAACCTACCAGGGAATGGCCGATCTGTTCATGCGAGACATCCCTCAGCGTTGGCCTGCCGGATTTTTCAGGTTTATTGATGGACGAGTGCCTGTTACCGAGAGGCAGCCAACTGTTGATCAGTTTTATGAGTTCAACGGATCTGGAGCGTTGTTCTTGAATCCAAAGGCGGCAGGCGCAGGCTTAAACATTACAGCGGCCAACCACGTCATTCATTACAACCCGGAATGGAATCCGGCTCTCACGGATCAGGCGTCGGCAAGAGCATACCGTCGTAAGCAAAAACTACCCGTGACAATTCACCACCTGTATTACGCGGACAGCGTTGAAGAGGTCATGCTGGATCGCGCCCAATTCAAACGGGGCCTGGCGACAGAGGCTGTTGTTGGTCACGATGGTGAAATTGATGCATCAATAATAGTCAGAGCCCTACAAATTTCACCACTGTCAAAATTTCAGGAAAACGAAAAATGACGACAACAATTTCAAAAAAACTGAGTGCCAATGACATTGGCATCAACGGTGCACATCAAGCGGGAATTCTGGTACCAAAAGCGAAAGACATTCTGTCATTTTTCCCTGATTTGAATGCTGCAATCAAAAACCCCAGAATGACTTTGTTGGTCCGCGAACTTGCCGACGGCTCGAAATGGGAATTTAACTTCATCTATTACAACAATGCGCTTTTCGGCGGGACCCGAAACGAATACCGCCTCACTTGCATGACCAAGTATTTACGGGCTATCGATGCAAAAGTCGGTGACGATCTCACATTTTCAAAAGATGAAAACGGATCAATTTTCGTCGATCACGTTCGTGCAAATAGCACTTCGGCAAAGCTCAACGACGACGGTGTATTGGTACTCAGCGGCGGCTGGAAAATTATTAATTCTTGAACCAAGGGGCAACAAAAATGACAACTGAAACTATTGAAGTCCAACCAGACGTAGCGCGTATCAGTGAAGGCCTGCGTGATACCGGATATGAATTCAATACCGCGATTGCCGACATTATCGACAACTCTATTGCAGCTGGCGCTTCCAATGTGGACGTCCGTTTTGGCGCGGACTTTATTGGAAATATTTCAGTTTCAGTCGCAGATGATGGTTGCGGCATGGACAGAGATGGTCTCATCAACGCGATGAAATACGGATCCAAGAGACGTGCGGATGCAGCCAGTTTAGGTAAATTCGGTTTGGGCCTTAAAACCGCGTCAACCGCTTTTTGCAAGCGTCTAGCATTGGTTTCACGTCCTGATGGACAGTCTGCTGCTCTGCGCGCTGCATGGGACCTTGATTTTTTGGGCCAGTCAAATAGTTGGGGACTCGAACTGGCATCTGCAGCACCTCACGAAGTTCAATTGCTAAATGAAAGTGCACAGGAGAAATCAGGAACGGTTGTTATTTGGGAAAAAGTAGACCGGTTGCTTTCTGATTACACAAGACCTGATGGCAAGCCCTTGAAAAACGCTCTCAAACGCCAGGAAGATTCCCTGAGGGAACATATTGCTACGGTGTACCAACGATTTCTAGACCCCACTGATGCTCGGTCAAGGACACTGACTATCAAGCTAAATGGCGCACCTGTCAGTGCGTGGGATCCTTTCTGTATCGCGGAGGTGAGTGCTCCGGCGGTGGACAAAACCATTCCGGTTCAGCTACCCAACGGACAAAGTGCCACGTTTTCTATTCGTGCATTTATTCTTCCAAGAAAAGAAGAGTTCTCTTCCACTGAAAACCGGAATGCAGCCAAAATTTCCAATGAACGCCAAGGTGTTTACGTTTACCGTGAAAACCGCCTTATTCATGGCCCGGACTGGTTGGGGATGTACAAACAGGAACCGCACTTTCGCTGCTTCGCGTCGAGTTGTCATTCGACCACAAGCTCGATGATGCGTTTCAGGTAGATATCAAGAAGTCGCGCATCCTGCTAAATGAACAACTATACGAATGGTTGCGGGACACTTTTCTCGCAGCCCCCCGCCGTGAGGCGGAGACGAGGTACAGAAAAGGGGCTGCTGGTGCGATCACTGGCTCCGCTGTGCTGTTGCATACAGCCTCAGGAAATGCGATTCATCAAAAGGTTGGGGCTTTGAAGGTTGCCACAGTAACCGACGTGAATTCGGCGAGTGGCGAAGTAGGCATCACAAACAATTCCGGCCACTCCACCACCAAGCTCAAGATCGTTACGACCAACGAACCGAGCCTGATGCATATTTCAACAAGCGGAACGCTTGATAACGGCGTACTTTGGGAACCAGCACTCATCAACGGTGGCGCAGGTGTAACCTTAAACACTGGGCACCCTTTTTATCCAAAGGCATATCTTCCGAGCAAGGGAGACAGCGTTGCCGTTCAAGCTCTGGACTTTATGTTGTGGGCACTTGCTCAGGCGGAATTAAATAACGTCAACGACGAAAACAAAGATGCCTTTGAAGAATTCAGAATTGAGGTCTCCAGAAACCTTAAAAAGCTCGTTGCAGATCTTCCCGATCCACCGGAGGCTGGAGCACTGTAATGACTATGCTAGACGCGGGCGAACTGGCTGAAAAAATTCAGACGCGTTTTGGCCTTGGTGTTTCAGGTGGCAGCGAGGAAATAGATGGTGGAACATTTGTTGTACTTCGCCCCATCGACCTTGAATACCCAAATGGTTTCGGCATCGTTCTTGCAAGAACGCCTCGTCTGATAGAAGCCAGTTTCAAAGCTGATGCCTTCACAAGAAGTCTGCTGCGCCATATGGCAGAAGCGGATGAGGAAGCAAAGACAACATTTTCAACTTTGGCGCAGAAAGCTGTAGCCGATGGATTTCGAGTTTCGATCAGTGTGAACGGGAATCATATTGACTCTCCCGGGGACTTGCCTCGAGGAGACTGGACCAAACTTGAGCTTGACTGTGACAAGCGGTTAGGTAGCAGCAAGCCCTCGCAAGAACAATATCAAAGTCTCGCTTTAGAAACTGCATCAACTTGCTTTGGGCTAGTGCTTTCACTTCTCCAGGTGGAAGACGTTACCGAAGTAATGCAGGGGTTCGAAGCAGGTCTGCCAGAGGGCGCGAAAATTCAAATTGTTGTCAACAAATACGAACGAAGTCCGGCAAACCGGGCGGCCTGCATTTCACATTACGGTCCAACCTGCCAAGTTTGCAGTTTTGATTTTGGATCCTTCTATGGGCAAATAGGTCAAGATTACATTGAGGTTCACCACAGAGTTCCCGTTTCCTCCATGGGGGGAGCGTATCGAGTTGACCCGGTTACCGATCTTGTACCCGTGTGCGGTAATTGCCACGCAATGATGCATAGAAAAAATCCGCCACTCTCAGTTGAAGAGCTTAAGGCTCAACTAGTAAATTCTAAAAAAATCGATTTAGATTGAACTTTGTGTCTTTCAATACAATAAAAATATAAAGACTATTTGCAGCCGTTTTAACGAACCGGTTCTGTTTTTGGCAGCTCCATGGAGGCATCTAAAGATCTAAGCCAGTCACTCAGTTTTTGCGTCACATTTTCAAAACTATCCGCTTTCTTTTTACGCAACGCGCACTCCCACACTATTGCAATCCTCCACTCTGCGGACCTCAAGGCGAGTGATGACCTCTCATCATTAGCCCGATTTTTTTCAATTTTCTGCTTCCAAAAATCAATTCGCGTTGAAGGTAGTTTAAAAAACTGGCAGTCATGCCCATGCCAGAAACATCCGTTCACCATGATTACGGCCCGATATTTAGGAAAGACCAGATCCGGCTTTCCCGGGAGGTCAGAAACATGAAGCCGATATCGAAAACCTGCGGCATGCAGCAGAGACCGGACAGTGATTTCTGGACGGGTGTTCTTTGAACGAATCGCCTGCATGTTCTTCGATCGAACGGCAGGTGAATGGACATCGGTCATTTGGACTGTTTTTTACGTACTGCAATCGCTTGCTTGATCCGAGGCTTCATCAGCTTAGCTACAGCAGCGAAAACCGGAACTACCACTGAGTTTCCAAACTGTTTATAGGCCTGCATATCTGATACAGGGATATTGAAGTTTGCTTTACCTGCCTCGTCGTACCCCATCAGTCTCGCGCACTCGCGCGGGGTTAGCCTGCGCGGTCTGTTCTTCTGATTTTTTACGCTGTAAAAATCTTTATCGGGGTTAAAGCCACGATCAATAAGGATTTCCGATCCATCCTTGTAGTAGCGGGCTGAGAGGGTTCGAGTCACATCTTGCTCACCCACCAAACCATACCCGAATCCATTGCCTTTGGCCTTGTGCTTAATTGAATAATTAAACAGGTATTCCCACAGTCTGGGTGTAAGTATGTATTTCTCATCAAAATCAGCATCTAAGATATCACCTAACTTCGGCTTAACCTTCGGATAAAACTTGCTTATTTCCTTCAGGGAAAATCCGTCATGTACATTGAGATCTTTTCTAAATCCAACTAGTGCGATGCGTTCTCTATGTTGTGGCACAAAATTTTGCGCATCAATGACCTTTGGATCAGCTTTTGAATCAGAGTCAACATCGGCGACCCAATAACCAAGCTCGTCTAAAGTTTCCATAATTACTTTAAATGTTTTCCCCTTGTCGTGGCTTTTCAGATTCTTTACGTTTTCTAATAAAAAAGCTGCGGGTCTCTTAACTTCAATAATCTTTGCGACATCAAAGAACAGCGTGCCTTGGGTCTTACATTCGAAACCGTGAGCCTTACCCAATGAGTTTTTCTTGGATACACCCGCTATTGAGAATGGCTGACATGGGAATCCTGCAAGTAAAACATCATGATCAGGAATGAGTGAATTAATGTTTTTAACAACAACCGCTTCAGATACGTCATCCTTATCGCTGAGTGTCACTGCCCTGATATCTTCATTGAATGTATGTTTATCTGGGTCAGAGTAGTGATTGGCCTTGTATGTTTTGATTGCATATTTATTCCATTCACTTGTGAAAACGCAACGGCCACCAGCCAGCTCAAAACCCCGTCTGATGCCGCCAATTCCAGCAAACAAATCTACAAAATCAAAATCATAGTTTGGATGGCTCAAGGGGGGCTTTGGGAAAAGTTCTTGCAACGCTTCAAACTCCCGGTGACTTAACCTTGGAGAAGCTTTTCCCTTTACCCAGCGGTTTATCGTTTCGCGGCACCACTGGCCTGGCGAGACCTGATTCAAAAATTCACCCAAGTACTTTTGGTCGTAAATTTCCAAAAGTTTGTTGATGAGTTCAAGGTCATCTTTTTCGGATGTCATATCTTGTTTTTTCGCTGGGTTAAATGAGTGATTCTATGTCACTCATTTTACCCAGATACTTGATTGTGACCAAGCCCTATTTGCCGATCTCTTTTCATGAAGATCAAGATTTCAAGGTGGACTCTTCAAGCCCAAGGAGACTTGTATGAGTGCTCAAATTTTTCATTTTTAAGTTCATATCAAGTCTTACTTGTCGGCCAAATTTCATTCAGCTTGGTTCACAGCCTGTCTTGCCGAAAGCCGCAAATTCACGGCTCGGAACCAAGTCCGAAAAAGTCATGAGGTTTTGAGACAAACGCGGTTTGAGACGTCTTTGCCGGGCCGCTGCATGAGGTCGCAGTCAGGAGCCCAAAGCAAAAAGCCCCGCGTGGTGCGGGGCCTGAGGCTGCCTCGAAACCTGCTGAGCAGGTTTGAGGTCTTTGTACTGGCGGAATCGGAGAGATTCGAACTCTCGATAAGGCTCTACACCCTATACTCCCTTAGCAGGGGAGCACCTTCGGCCACTCGGTCACGATTCCAGCACACAAAAATTATATCAGGCTTGGTCCAAATCAAAAGCCTTGTGCAGCGCTCGGACTGCCAATTCCATGTATTTCTCATCAATCACCACAGAGGTTTTAATTTCAGACGTCGAAATCATCTGAATGTTGATGCCCTCTTCGCTCAGCGAGCGGAACATCTTGCTGGCGATACCCACATGGCTTCGCATGCCGATGCCCACAATGGACACCTTGCAAATTTTGGCATCACCCGTCACCTCGGTGGCACCCAAAGCCGGAACGACCTTCTCTTTTAACAGGTCCATGGTGCGCACAAAGTCATTGCGGTGCACAGTGAAGCTGAAATCCGTCTTGCCCTCTTTGCTGATGTTCTGAATGATCATGTCAACTTCAATGTTGGCATCGGCCACTGCACCCAAAATTTGATAAGCGATACCCGGCTTGTCGGGCACGCCCACCACAGAAATTTTGGCTTCATCGCGGTTAAAGGCGATGCCGGAGACTACGGCTTGTTCCATTTTTTCGTCTTCCTCAAAAGTGATCAGCGTGCCAGATTTGGCTTCTTCATGAATGTCGATGTCCCAAGGCGTGAAGCTAGACAAAACGCGCATGGGGACTTTGTATTTACCTGCAAATTCAACAGAGCGAATTTGCAAAACTTTGGAGCCGAGAGATGCCATTTCCAGCATCTCCTCAAAACTCACCGTCGTGAGGCGGCGCGCTTCAGGCACAACGCGGGGGTCGGTGGTGTACACGCCATCCACGTCGGTATAGATCAAGCACTCATCGGCTTTCATGGCCGCAGCCACAGCCACCGCAGAGGTGTCAGATCCACCCCGACCCAGCGTGGTGATGTTGCCATCAGGATCCATGCCTTGGAAGCCCGTCACAATCACCACGCGGCCAGCCGCCAAATCTTTGCGCACACGCACATCGTCAATCGATTCAATGCGAGCCTTGGTAAAAGCGCTGTTGGTTTTAATGGGAACTTGCCAGCCAGCATAGCTGACCGATTCCATGCCTTCAGATTGCAATGCAATGGCCAACAACGCAGAAGAAGCTTGCTCGCCCGTGGCGGCCAACATGTCAAGTTCACGGTCGTAAGCCGTGTCTGTTTTTGCGGGAGCCAATTCTTTGGCCAAACCCAACAGGCGATTGGTTTCACCGCTCATGGCGCTGGGAACCACCACCATTTGGTGGCCAGCCCGTGCCCATTTAGCGACGCGTTTGGCTACATTTCGAATGCGCTCTGTCGAGCCCATGGAAGTGCCGCCGTATTTATGAACGATCAGTGCCATTTTTTAAAGTTATGAAAGGGAAAATCCAGCAAAACCCGATGATTGTACTCGGGAGAACCCTAAAAAAGCGGGGTTTTTTGGAGGCTAGCCCTCAGGCGCCCAAATCAAAACTTGCTCATCACGACGCACAAAACCCCGTCCCACCTTCAAATGCAATTGATGACCGCGGGTGGTGCAAGCCGCAATTTGAGAGACGAGTTCATTCAACTGCACAGCACTGGGCGTGGTTTGAAATCCCGTTTTAAGCCAATGCCGCAATACCAAGGACTGCCTGGCCGAGCTGAGTTTTTGCAGCAGTGCAATCGAAGGTTGCCCTGTCAACATCACTGCCAACAAATCAGCAGCGGCCACCTCATTCAAAATTTCTTGTGCTTGTGCCGCATGCGATGCACTGCGTGCAAAGGTGTCCCGAAACTGCGGAAACGAACGCTCTAAAGCTGGCAACAATTGAGCCCGAATTCGATTGCGTGTCAATTGCTGATCTTGGTTGGTGGGGTCTTCTACCCAACTTATCTTTTCAGAATTTAAATAGTCACGCAACACAGCACCTGGCACATCCAACCACGGCCGGTACCATTTCAATCCATCTCGCTCCCATTGCGCCGGCATGCTTGCCAAACCAGGCAACCCCGCCCCACGAGACAGCGCCAGCAACAAAGTTTCTACCTGATCATCGGCATGCTGCGCCAAGACAACACTGCGCACGCCCCTCAATGCCAGATCTTGATGCACTGCAGAAGTCAATGCCGAATATCTTGCACGCCTTGCAGCATCTTCAGGGCTTTGGCCTGGTGCATGGTGCGCATTCACCTTGCACAGTACCAATGGCACGCTCAATGTATGACAAAGTGTTTGGCAATGCTCGGCAAATAAATCGGCTGCAGCTTGCAATCCGTGATGAATGTGTATGGCCCGAACTTGACTCGGCCATTTGCGCACACAAGCCAAAAGAAGCGCCGTGGAATCGGCCCCGCCACTCAGTGCAACGGCCAAAGGCAGTTGAGGCTGAAAGTTGGTAGGCAGCAGATTAATTTCTGAACCTGCCACTTCAGAATTACTTGCTGGCTTTGGTGTCGGTGAAACGGCCATAGCTTTGCAAACGCTCGTAGCGACGCTCAAGCAATTCTTTGGGTTTCAGGTCCGTCACTTGACGCCAAGCATCCCCCAACGCGCGCTTTAAAAATGCAGCCATTTGGGCAGGGTCGCGGTGCGCACCACCCACAGGTTCGTTCACAATTTTGTCGACCAAGTTGAGTGCCTTTAAGCGATGGGCCGTGATACCCAGGGCTTCTGCAGCCTCTTCGGCTTTGTCGGATGTTTTCCACAAAATGGAAGCGCATCCTTCAGGGCTAATGACCGAGTAAACGGCGTACTGCAGCATCAGCACAGAGTCGGCCACCGAAATGGCCAAAGCACCACCCGAGCCACCTTCGCCAATGATGGTGGTGATGATAGGCACTTCAAGTTGGGCCATTTCGAAAATATTACGGCCAATGGCTTCCGATTGGCTGCGCTCTTCGGCATCAATGCCAGGATAGGCGCCAGGGGTGTCCACAAAAGTGAATACCGGGAGTTTGAATTTCTCGGCGGTTTTCATAAGACGCAAAGCTTTTCGATAGCCCTCAGGCTTACTCATGCCAAAGTTGCGCTGCGTACGCTCTTTGGTGTCGCGGCCTTTTTGATGACCCAAGACCATGCACGGCGAACCGTTAAAACGGGCCAGACCGCCCACAATCGACAAATCGTCGGCAAAGTGGCGATCACCGTGCATTTCCACAAAGTCAGTGAAAATTTCACGGATGTAATCCAAGGTGTAAGGACGCTCGGGATGACGGGCAATTTTGGTAATTTGCCAAGCCGTCAAATCAGAGTAAATGTCCTTGGTCAGCTGTTGGCTCTTTTTACTGAGTTGGTCAATTTCTTCCGAAATATCAACGGCTGATTCGCTTTGCACGTAGCGAAGTTCTTCAATTTTGCCTTCGAGTTCCGCCACGGGCTGCTCAAAGTCTAGGAATGTGCGCTTGGCCAAAATGGGCCTCCTTTATGGATCTCAATACTCAACCGGTAAAGGGTCGAGCGACCGCCAAATATACCAAGTTGCGACGGTACTGTAGGGTTGCCAGGCTTGAGCCACCTCGCGGGCATCGCTTCGGCTCACCGGCTCACCTGAAAAATAGTTCTTGCTGATGCCGTTAATTAAGCCCACATCATCGAGGGGCAGCACGTTGGGTCGCATCAAATGGAAGATGAGAAACATTTCAGCCGTCCAGCGACCGATGCCTCGAATGGCCACCAACTCATCGATGATGGCTTCGTCATCCATGGTTTGCCAGTCCTTCACGTGCACGGTTTTGCCATGAAAGTGCAAGGCCAAGTCAACCAAATATTCCACCTTGCGTGCCGACAATCCAGCAGCCCGCATGTCGTCTACTTTGAGCTTCAAGACACCCGCTGGCGTCATTTTTTTACTCAAAGCAGAAAATTTATTCCAAACAGACTGTGCGGCCTTGACCGAAATTTGTTGGCCCACAATGCTTCGGGACAAGGTGACGAAAGCATCACCCCTTGACACCAAACACGCATCTCCAAATTGAGGAATGAGGCGCTTCATCACCCTGTCTTTTTTAGACAAATGGGCACAGGCTGTTGCCCAATATTCAGGTGTCATGACGGCGTCTTTTGCGATCATTGGGATGCTTCCCATGTGGTGCCGGCGGCTGAATCTTTGAGCTCAATACCTTGTTCTAACAAAAGTTTGCGAATGCGA
This sequence comes from Comamonadaceae bacterium, assembly GCA_947479935.1. Lineage (GTDB taxonomy): Bacteria > Pseudomonadota > Gammaproteobacteria > Burkholderiales > Burkholderiaceae_C > Limnohabitans_A. The sequence continues at coordinate 77,961 of CANKBG010000007.1, read as the reverse complement.
TCGGCCTCGGCAAAATTCTTGGCCGCTTTGGCTTCAGCCCGCGCATGAATGTGCGCTTGAATGGCCGCCTCATCTAAACCCGCACCCGCTTGCAAATAGGTTTGTGGATCTGCTTGTAAAAGCCCTAATATGCCGCCCAAGGCTTTGAGCAAACCAGCTTGCGCCTCCGATTTACTGCGATTCACTTCGCCCGCCAAATCGAACAAAACGGCCACCGCCTCGGGCGTTCCAAAGTCTTCGTCCATGGCAGTTTTAAAGCGTGCTGCGTAAGGGTTTGTCCAATCGATTTCAAGCTTCGCTGGCGTGGCCGCCTGCAAAGCAGTGTAGAGTCGCTTGAGGCCACCACGTGCATCATTCAAGTGCACGTCCGAATAATTCAAGGGCGTGCGATAGTGGCTACGAACCAAGAAAAAGCGAACGGTTTCGGCGTCAAAAGCCTTGAGCACTTCGCGAATGGTGAAAAAGTTGCCCAAGCTTTTGGACATTTTTTCGTTGTCCACATTGATGAAGCCGTTGTGCATCCAAAACCGCGCAAAGGTTTGGCCTGTAGCGCCTTCGCTTTGGGCAATTTCGTTTTCGTGATGAGGAAACTGCAAGTCAGCACCGCCGCCATGAATGTCAAAGCTGTTGCCCAACATCTGGCAAGCCATGGCCGAGCATTCAATGTGCCAGCCGGGGCGGCCGGGGCCAAATGCGCTGTCCCATTTCACATCGGCGGGTTCGGATGCCTTAGCGCCCTTCCACAACACAAAATCGAGCGGGTCTTCCTTGCCGTCCAGCACAGCCACGCGCTCCCCTGCATGCAATTCGTCCAAGGATTTGCCCGACAACTTGCCGTAGCCCGGAAACTTACGCACTGCGTAATTGACGTCGCCTTGTGGCGTGCGATAGGCCAAGCCCTTTTGCTCCAAGCGACCGATCATGTCTAGCATTTGCGGCACAAACTCAGTGGCACGCGGTTCAGAATCGGGGCGTGCTATGCCCAGCAAATCAAAATCGGTATGCATGGCTTCAATCATGCGGTCCGTCATCACGCGAATGGTTTCCCCATTCTCCACCGCCCGTTTGATGATTTTGTCGTCAATGTCCGTGATGTTTCGGATGTGGGTGACCTTGTAGCCACTGGCTTTGAGCCAGCGCTGCACCAAATCAAAGGCCACATTAGAACGGGCATGCCCTATGTGGCACAGGTCGTAAACCGTCATGCCGCAAACATACATGCGGACGTGACCCGGCTCCAAAGGAGAAAAATCGGCAACAGCGCGTGAGAGCGTGTTGTAAATGCGCAAACTCATGAATAACTAATTTTTGTTCGGGTGCAAAAAGGGGCCTCGGCCCCATTGGTATTGCAAGGACTGCCTGAACGCAAGGCCTCCGTTACAATTTGGCTCAGTATAAGGCCCAAACAAGTCACTGAACAAGCCACTTTTGCAAGCCCCCATGACGCCTTTTCTTTCCTTAAAACCTTTCAAAATGCACCTTCATTGGGCTATTAGCCGTATTTTCCCTGTGTTGCTGTGCTTTGCCTGCGCAATGGCCAGGGCCGATGCCACTGCAGAGGTAGAAGAACTCATTCAAAACAAACAATGGGCGCAGGCTCAACAGCGAATTCAACTGGCTACAAAGCAAAACCCCGCATCGGCTGATTCACCCCAGTGGCGCCTCATGCGCAGCCAAATATGGGCTGGCCAAGGACAAATTGCAGAAGCCATCACAAATCTGCAGGCCCTCATTCAGGAATTTCCCGAGTTGCCTGAGCCCTACAATAATTTGGGTGTTTTGTTGGCAGCGCAGGGCCAATTTGACGCAGCGGCTTCCGCCCTCACCGCCGCTATTCAAGCGCGCCCCAATTACAAGCTTGCTTTGCAAAACTTAGGTGATTTGTACACAGCCATGGCACAGCAAGCCTACAACCAAGCCAAAAATTTGAACCAAGACAAATCTCTTCTGCCCTTGCCATCTCCCGCAGCAGCTACCACCACCTCGACCAATACGCGCACATTGCGCTGAAGACATGACGCACACCGCCCTTCGCCACAATTCTTTGAAACTCATCAGTACGATTGCGCTTTGGTCCTGCCTTGCATTGCCAAGTCTCAGCCAAGCCCAAGAGGCCCCCAAGGTCAAAATTGCCACCAACATGGGCGACATCACGGTTGAGTTGTACCCCGACAAAGCGCCCAAAACCGTGGCCAATTTTCTTCAGTATGTCAAAGACAAGCATTACGACGGCACCATTTTTCACCGCGTCATTGCCAATTTCATGATTCAAGGTGGCGGTTTCGATACGCAGTACAAAGAGCGCGCCACCAGAGCGCCTGTTCAGCACGAAGGTCGGCAAGCCATGACCGCGGGTCTGAAGAACCAGACGGGTTATTTGGCCATGGCCAGAACCAACGACCCTCAGTCTGCCACGGCCCAGTTTTTCATCAACACTGTGGACAATGCGTTTCTAGACCCTACAGCCATACCTGAAGGCGACCCCGTGAAACGGTTTGAATACCGGGGCCAAGTTTATGAAAATGTGCCCCGTGAAAACTTGCTAAATGCCTTGCAATTATTTGGTTATACGGTTTTTGGCAAAGTCACATCCGGCATGGATATTGTCAATAAGATAAGATCCACCCCCACAGGCATGGGGGGTCCCTTTAGGACAGATGTTCCCAAGACCCCCGTTGTTATCAATTCAATCACTTTGGCCCCATAAACATGAGCAACCCTCAAGTAGAACTACACATCGCCGGCAAGGGCGTCATCCTCATTGAACTCGATGCTGAAAAAGCACCCTTGAGCACTGAAAACTTTTTGCACTACGTGAACAAAGGTCATTACGACAACACCATTTTTCACCGTGTGATTCCCGGCTTCATGATTCAAGGTGGTGGTTTTGAACCCAGCATGGAACAAAAAGATGCCGATGCAGCCATTCAAAATGAAGGCAACAACGGCTTGAAAAATAACAAGTACACATTGGCCATGGCGCGCACCCAATCACCCCACTCGGCCACTGCGCAGTTTTTTATCAATACAGCCGATAACGAATTTTTAAACCACACCGCACCCTCACTGCAAGGCTGGGGTTATGCCGTGTTTGGTCATGTAGTGTCGGGCACTGAACTTGTGGACAGCATTGAAGAGGTCAAAACTGGCCGCAATGGTTTTCACGACGATGTCCCAGTAGAGGCCATTTTGATTGAGAAGGCGGTCGCAATTTAAGGGTTGCGCTCATCAGATTGATATGACCTCATCCGTGTTGCCAATTCAGGTCATCAAAGCGCCTGAACATTGGCGAACGGTTGATTTCATTTCAGACCTGCACTTACAGGAAAATGAACACGCCACATTTGAAGTGTGGCAACGATATATGCAAAATACGACCGCTGATGCGGTCTTTATTTTGGGCGATTTGTTTGAAGTTTGGGTGGGCGATGATGCTGTTCAACAGCATGTATTTTTGCAGCAATGCCAAAATATTTTGAAAAGTACAGCACGGCACAAGCATGTTGGTTTCATGCGGGGCAATCGAGACTTTTTAGTCGGCCCTCAGTTTTTGCGTGACTGCCATGTGCATGACTTGCAAGACCCCACTGTGCTCAGCTTTGCGTCTGAATCCTGGCTGATTTCTCATGGCGATGAAGGTTGTTTGGATGACGTGAACTACCAAGCATTTAGACAAATGGTGCGCACAGCACCATGGCAGCAGAATTTTTTATCCAAGCCCTTGGCAGAGCGTGAAGTTATTGCACGCCAATTGCGCACTGAAAGCGAATTGCGCAAAAAAGAATCCACTTCTGAGTATGCCGATGTCGATGATGCTTGGGCACTTCAACTGCTCATGCAAACTCAAAGCAGTTGTTTGGTTCATGGTCATACTCACAAACCGGCCAACCATGTTCTAGGGGCACCCCAAAATTTGAAACGCATTGTTTTAAGTGATTGGGACGCAGTAGGTGTAAGGCCTCGCGCTGAGGTATTGCGCCGGCATGCCTCTGGCAAAGTTGATCGCGTCAACTTATTAAGGTAAACGCCCACCCACTGGGCAGGCTTCAGCCTCATTTAACTGCGCAACAAATTCTTCAAGGCATTTTGCAAACGGCGCGCCACCTTGGCGTCGTGCGCCGAAGACAAAACTGCCGTCACATCCAATGCCCAAGTTTGCTCAGGGCCCGGTTGATTCTTACGCGTGAGCAATTGAAGCTGCAACGCACGGCGCTCGTTCAAGTTTTCTGCTGGCGTTGGTATTTCTGCCGCCATTTCAAGACGCAGAATGGCTTCGCCAGCCGCTGCTGTGGGCGCTTGACTCACAGCTTGCGACCAAGCTGCGCGGGCAGCTGAATTTACATTGCGACCTAAATCTTGTGCGGTAGGCACCAAGTCAGCTTGACGCTTTTCCCAGGCCGTCAGCAAGTGCGTTAAAGATTCACCATGCGCCTCTGCTGCCAATTTACGCAGCGCCATTTCAGCGTGCTCCATGGCATCTCGCTGCGCTCTGAAAGCAGTTTCGCTTAGACGGGGGCCTCGGTCTGGGCGTTCTTCTCTAAACCCTCGATCGCCACCGCGATCACCAAACTTGCCACCTTTGTCGCCGAAGCCACCCTTGCCATCGCGGCGATCACCAGGACCACCACGACCTGCAGGCGCAGGCACAGATTTCTTTTGACCTGGACGGTCATCGCCACGCATGGCCACCAATGGGCGAGCGGGTTTGGCCGGCTCTGCCACTTTCACAGGCGCTGGCGGGCTTTCTTCGCCCTCTAGTGCAGGTACCGATTCTGCATTTGGCTCAGCGCCTTCATTGGCAGCTTGGGCCGAAGATTCAGCAGCTGATTCAGAGGCAGGCTCAGTTACTTTTTCAGCGTCAACCTCTGGCGCTGCCGGTATTGGCGGCGCAACTGTCTCTGCGGCCACGGCCTTGGCTTGCCCTTTGAGTGCGGCATCCAAACCCGCCATGGCGGCTTTGATTTTTTGCACATCACCAGAGGCATTGGCAGCTTTCAGTTCGTTGGAGGCATCGAGCACCAAACGATCATGCGCTGACAGTGGCGCCGTTGTGTGATGCTCACGCGAATTGGTTTTGCGACTGAATGCTTCGTCTATGGGTTGGCGAAAAGCTTCCCACATTTTTTGTTCGATACGGCGATCCATGGGCACGCTTTGCGCCTCTGTTTGCCAGCTGAGCTGCAAGGCTTTCACAGCATCGACACGCAATTGCGGTGCAGCGCCCAATTGTTCGGCTTCCGCAATCAGCGCTTGTCGGCGTGCCATGCTGGCTTTCTGCGCTGTCTCTAGAGGCTGCGCAGCATTGTGCAAAGCTTGCCTCCACAGAGGTTGCAATTCGGCAAAAGCTTTTTCGCTCAAATGACCGGCAGAGCGCCAGCGATCGCCAAACTGATGCAAGGCCCGAAGGTGCGCACGCCAATCGGCGTTTTGCGCATTGGCTTCGCCCCAGGTCTTTACCTCTTCAATGAGTGCCAAACGCTGTGCGCGGTGCTCACTGGCTTCATGCTTGATTTTGTCCAGCCAGTTTTGAACCACTTTGTAAGCGTTGTTGCAGGCAGCATCAAATCGCTTCCACAAGGCATGGTTGGGCAAACCACCTTGATCGGCTTGCTTCCATTCTTCGCGCAACTGACGCAATGCATCTTGCATCTTGCGGCCACCCACGGTGGGCTCCAACGTGAAAGCTTCTTTAACTGCAGGCGCTGATGCCAGCTTGGGCGACTCCGCCTCCGCTAACGCTAGCACTTCTGGCACCGATTCTGGTACCGGTTCTGCGTTCACTTCCGCATTCACTTCCGCATTGGCTGACGTTTCAGCTTGCGAATCATTGCTTTGCGCCACGGCGGGGATATCGGTTGACTCTGGCACCTTCACGGGCACCTTTTTAAACAAACCCTCAGCCTTCAAAACCAAGGCCAAGCGAAGCTGATCGGCCACATAGCGCTGCCAACCTGCTGCATCGCCCGCAGCGACCAAGGCCTCATGAACTTTCAAGTCCATGTTGGTGTCCATGTTGCGGCCATGATCTTTCAGAGTTTGACGCAGTGCCACCAAGTTGGCTTCATTGGGTTCTGCGGCCAGCACCGTCAGGGCGCCTGTCACAACTTGATTGGCCGCTTCGCGCAAAGCCAAACGCTGCGCCGGATCCATTTTGGTATTGCTAAGCTTAGCCGTCTTTATCGGCTTATCTTCTGCGGCGCTAGGTTCTGCTTGGGATGCTCCCGTCTCTTTGTGAGCTTCAAGCGGGTTTTGAGCAACGGCATGCGCAGATTCAGTCTGCACACTGTGTCCGCCTCTGGCCAAGCGCAATTCTTCCGCCCACACGGGAACAGAAGGCAAGGTTTCATTGGCATCTTCGCGAGCAGCTTTGGCTTGGAGCAATGCAGCCTCAAAAGCCTCCCAAACACTGTTTAGCTGATGGCGTGAGGCCTCGAGTTGCGGTGGAAATTTCAAATCAACACTTTGCCAGGCCGCATCTTCCGTCAGAGCATTCGCTTGTAGCTGCCAATTGGCCACATCCGCTTGCAAAACCTCATTGGCCGCATCGGCTTCTTTCAAACTTTTGGTCGACAGCACTTCAATGCGTTGCGCCAATAGCACAGCTGTTTCCCGCTGCACCATGACTTGATGCTGCAAGTCTTCAACCGCTTTTATTTTTTCATTCAACTGAACTTTTAGACTGGCCAGAGGTTCACGTGAAAGTGGTGCACCCGCCTTGGCAGCATCACGTTGCCAGGCCATGGCGTCGGCAATGTTCAAACGTGAGGCTGTGAGCATGGCATGGGCACGTTCGGCCCATTCAGCTGCCAAAACATCTTGACCATGGGCTCGCTTTAATTCATCCAGCTTTTCGCGAATCACTTTGGCAGCGCCTTTGTCGCGTGTAGAAATTTCTTTGAACACATGTTGCAAATCTTCCTGCGAAGGATCTGTCAGCAACCAATCGCGCAATTTAGAAGCACGCTCGCCCGATGTTTGAGCGGCAAATGCGCCCCCGGTCAAGGTGTCAAGGGCTTGAACGTCTGGGGTCTTAGAAGAAGAATGAGTCACAGTCACAACACAAAAAAGGTAAAGACGGTATTTTCACCGATGAAGAGTGCCGCTAATATGCTGAATCCATCTATTTTTGATTTTTTTTATAATCTCGAGTTCTACCACTCCCCGTCCAACTGTGACCACCCATACCCTTCATGAGACTGCCAGCCATTGGGCGCATCGCTTCTGGCGAGGTCTGCAGACCTTTGCAGGTGACATTGGGCGTGGTTTTGTCAACATCTCTCATCACAGTTTTGCACTGCTGGGTCTGCTGGCGGTGCTCTTGAGCATGTTGGCATTGGCCCGGCCTGAAATGAGGACGCAGACCATTCAGGGTGTGCAGGGCTGGCTTTTCACTCGGCTGAACATTTCTTCTGAAGAAGACGAAGGTCAACAGGTTCTGCTGAGAAGCTTGGCAGCCAAATCAACCGACCTTGATTCACATCAATTGGCCTTGGTGCAGGCGGTCAAAGCCAAGTACCGGATAGCGCCTGAGCCTCTGAATGCGCTTATCTTGGAGGTTTTTGACTTGGCCAATCGGGCCAATTTAGACCCCACTCTGATTTTGGCGGTCATTGGGGTTGAATCCAACTACAACCCTTTTGCCAACAGCCCCACGGGCGCCAAAGGCCTGATGCAAGTGTTGCCTGATGTGCACTCAGAGCAGTTCACGCCTTACGGTGGCGCCATGGCCATTTTTGACCCCAAAACCAATATCCGAATTGGCGTCAAAATTTTAAAAGAGTGCATCGACCTCACGGGCAGCCAAGAAGAAGGTCTTCGCCTTTACAAGGCTGGCGATGAATCAGTTTCCATGGAAACGGAATACATCAACCGAGTTCTGGCAGAACAGGCTCGGCTCAAAGATTCCCTCCCCTCAGCTAACAAAACCCTTAAACCAGAAGCCCCTAAACGGGCCAAATAGGCGCCCACCGGCCTTGGGCTCGGATACACTCTATGGGTACGCAACTGGCGATAGGAGCCTGGCCAAAGCTGTTCAAGCAAGCCAGCCTCTGACGTGGGCAGTGGTGGGCTGAGCCCCACCCTCAACCACTGGGGAGCGTGCACCATGCGCTGGCTTTTGAAGCACATGGTTTCAGCCGTTCGCCTGGGCAGCCCTTGTCATGTTGAGGCCTCAAACCCTCAAATCAACAAGGAACCATCGATTGAAGGCCTGCCATGTATTCAAGAAACATTCTGATTGAACAAACCGATCCCGAAATTTTTGCTGCCATTCAGGCAGAAAATGCCCGCCAAGAGCATCACATTGAGTTGATCGCCAGCGAAAACTACGCCTCGCCCGCCGTTCTGGCTGCACAGGGCTCACAACTGACCAACAAATATGCCGAGGGCTATCCTGGTAAGCGCTACTATGGCGGTTGCGAATATGTCGACATCGTTGAGCAATTGGCCATCGATCGCGTCAAACAAATTTTTGGCGCCGAAGCGGCCAATGTTCAACCCCACTGCGGCGCATCCGCCAACGAAGCCGTTTTCTTGGCTTTCCTAAAACCTGGCGACACCATCATGGGCATGAGCTTGGCAGAAGGCGGCCACCTCACACATGGCATGCCTTTGAACATGAGCGGCAAGTGGTTCAACGTGGTGAGCTATGGCCTAGACGCCAAAGAAGCCATCGACTACGACGCCATGGAAAAGAAGGCGCACGAAAGCAAACCCAAGCTGATCATTGCCGGCGCTTCTGCCTACAGTTTGCACATCGACTTTGCGCGCTTCGCCAAAGTAGCCAAAGATGTGGGTGCCATTTTCTTGGTCGACATGGCGCATTACGCCGGCCTCATTGCCGCAGGCGCTTACCCCAATCCAGTGCCTTATGCCGATGTGGTCACTTCCACCACCCACAAAAGTTTGCGCGGCCCTCGTGGCGGCATTATCCTGATGAAGTCAGTCCACGAAAAAGCCATCAACAGTGCCATCTTCCCTGGCCTGCAAGGCGGGCCACTCATGCACGTGATTGCGGCCAAGGCTGTGGCTTTTAAAGAAGCATTGGCACCTGAATTCAAGGCTTATCAGCATCAAGTGGTGAAGAACGCACAAATTGTGGCAGACGTCCTCACGCAACGTGGCTTGCGCATTGTGAGTGGCGGCACTCAAAGCCATGTCATGTTGGTTGATTTGCGCTCCAAGGGCATCACGGGCAAGGTGGCCGAAACTGCGTTGGGTCAGGCTCACATGACCATCAACAAAAATTCGATCCCTAACGATCCCGAAAAACCCATGGTGACCAGCGGCATTCGCATAGGCACACCCGCAATGACCACGCGTGGCTTTAAGGACGAGGAAGCTCGCCTTACCGCCAACCTCATTGCCGATGTACTCGACAATCCACTTGACGCCGTCAACATTGAATCAGTTCGCGCCAAAGTCAATGCCTTGACCGCACGCTTTCCTGTTTACAAATGAAGTGTCCGTTCTGTAGCAATAACGAAACCCAGGTGGTGGAAACTCGTCTGGCTGAAGACGGCGACCTCATTCGTCGGCGCCGTCAATGTGGTGCCTGCGAAAAACGCTTTACCACTTACGAGCGGCCCGAAGTGAATTTTCCGGCCATCGTTAAAAAAGATGGTCGCCGCATTGAATACGAGCGCGACAAATTGCGCGCCAGCATGAACTTGGCTTTGCGCAAACGTCCCGTGAGCACAGAGCAAGTTGACTCTGCCATCGAACGCATTGAAGAAAAACTTTTAAACTTGGCTATGCGTGAAGTTGCTTCCAACAAAATTGGCGAGCTGGTCATGCGCGAATTAAAGAAACTCGACAAAGTGGCCTATGTGCGCTTCGCCAGCGTTTACCGCAGCTTCGAAGACATTGACGATTTCAAGTTGCTGGTCGACGAAGTGAGCAAATAATTCAAGAGCAACTGCTCAATGGCACTTTGTCCAGTCGGGGCCGGCCTACCGCATTGACCACCAACAACCAAGCACTGCCAGCGCTGGCTTTATGTTCGCAAAAAGTGATTGTCCCCGCCTGAAAAGCGCCATTCAAGGCCAAGCTTCGGCCGCTGGCACCAAACGACACATAGCGACTGACAGTCGCATTGCCAGTGGCTGAGATAGGCGCTTTTAAGGCTGCGTGCTGTTGGAGCAACACCTCCCCCACATCCCACAAGCCATTGTTGTTGACGTCTTCAAACATCAGCCAACCCTGTTGCCAAGAAGTTGCCGATATGCCAGAAGTAGCGCACGCAATCGGCAACGGATTTTCTGCGGACAAATTCACATTGGCAACAGGCGCAGCCACACACAGAGTGACACGCCGTTCACGTCTCAAAGCTTCGGTTCTGGCTGTTAGCACCGCACTGAGCATTTCCTCCGAGGCAGACTGAATGTCGATGCGGGTCATGAGCATTTGCATGGAAGTTGCCGCGGTACCGCACAGCATGGCAATGATGAACAGCACAAACAAACTCTCAATCAAGCTTTGACCTTGGTGGGATGATTGACCTAAGGCGCCGCGCAAGGCACAGCGCGATGGGTGCTGATCGATGTTTGGATTGGCAGCTTGCTTCATGAACACAAGCTTAAAAAAAACAGCGTGACACGCACTTTCTTTTTCTGGCAATTGCAAGCGAATGAGAACAGGCATTGGCAAAACCAGTTCAGGCTAGGCCCTATGACTACTGGCCGCCACACTCATTCTGCCAACAAGGGCTTCACCCTGATTGAAACCCTGATTAGCCTAGCGCTGATCGGCTTGCTCATGGGCATTGCACTACCCAGCCTTGAATTGCAATGGCAAAAAACACGCCGACAAGATGCGCAAAATACCTTGTTGCAATTGCATTTACGTCAATTGCAATGGCGCGGCCTGTATCCACAATATGCCAACGCTTTATCCGAATTAGGGTGGCCTAATTTGGAATCGACTTCAGGGTATTACAGCCTCCGTTTGCAGAATGTCAGTGCGCAAGGCTATGTCCTAGAAGCTACGGCCATTGGCTTGCAATCAAGGGACACGCCCTGCGCCAGCATGACACTGCGAGTTTCTGAAAATGCCGCCGTCCTCAGAACCAGCAACGCATTTCTGCTAGGCGACCCCAGTCGGTGTTGGAAATGGTGAGTTCGAAATGCTGAACTTATGGGTCGGCTTGGCCATGGGCTTAAGCTTGTTAAGTGCAGCGGCTGTGTGGGTCAATTTTCAATGGCGCAACGATCGGCAAATATTGCTGCGGAGTCATACTCAACAAGATACAAGAGCCCTCATGGACACCTTGGTGCATGATTTAAAGCGAGCCAATTTTCAAGGTCATTTTGGCGCCAATGGCAGCCTAGACATCGGCTCATGCCCCTCCGATTTTTGCGGAGCCGTTGAAGATTTTCAATTCAGTGCTCACCAAATACTGTTCAGCATTGATCGCAACGACAACGGCATGAAAGACAACAATGAGTGCAGCGGTTTTAGATTGAATGCCAAAGAACTTCAAACCAAAACATCTTGTCAACCTGCGGTATGGACCTCCCTGAGCGACAGCAAAAATTTACAAGTCCTAGAACTCAATTTTCGTTTTCAATGCAACAACAGTGCGCTCCATCAGGGCCATTCATTGCTCATTTCTATTCGCAGTCAATCAAGTTCAGAGAAAGTACCAAGCACTTGGCAAAGAGTTGTGCGCTTGAGAAACAACACAGGGCAAACAGGCAATCTGCAGCCAGACTGCACAGATACCAGCGCATGAATCCATCTCAAGGCATGGTCACACTTTGGGTAACCACACTCTTGGTGATTGCCACCACTGTGTTGGGCTGGATGACGCTCCAGTCTATTTTTTCTGAAAGCACCCGAAGCCAACAACAAATGTTTGCAGCGCAAGCCTTGGCCACCAGCGAGGCACTGCTAGAAACAGTGCTGGCCACACTTGAAAGTGCTTACGCTCACAACGACGTGGGCATTGATGCTCTCGTTTGGTCCCAAGCCCTTGCCGCACACTGTCCTGCCACAAAACCCTCACCCCAATGGCAATGCTTGAGATGGTCTTTGACAGATTTACCCTTGCCAGAATTTATAGACGTCACGGCCTCTCAAGTTCGACTGCTCCGCGATGTTCGATATGCGCCTCACAAAATTAAAATTTCAGTTGAAGTGACATTGAACAATCAACATCCTGGCGCCGGCAGTCGCGCAACGGTTCAACAGGGTCTCTGGATTCCTCTGACTACGCCATTTATGCCGCTGCAGGAAGTTTCTACAACACAAGATAGCCAAACAACCACAGATTGCCCGCCTTTGCAGTGGCAGAAGGCATTTGGAAACTTAAGCCCATCACAACTGAAAGCCATCTCATTGGCCCAAACACAAAGTGGTTTAAGCGCCCATTCTTTTCCTGCACGTTCTATTTACTGGACAGACAGTCCCTTGACTTGGACCTCAAGTTTAGGCACCACCTTGGCGCCCGTTGTTTTGGTTTTTTCTGAGTTGGCTTGCTCACCTCAATGCCCCCAGCTTGCCAGCAGTGCGGCGGTAATTGGCACTGTGTTTTTTCAAAGTCAATGTGCCCACTTTTTCAACACTGCTGAGAAAGCCAACCCAGCTTTGACTTTTTCTTGGCCTGAAGGCATTGACACCTCAAAGGTGCAACGCATCTCGGGAAGTTGGAAAAATGCTGCTTATTGAAATTAAAAATCAAGCTATTTTGAGCAAGTCATCCCAAGGATTTACGGTGCTAGAGGCCGTATTGGCAAGTGCAGTTCTGGCCATGAGTTTGGCGGGCTCCGTGCGGCTAAGCAGTGCCAGCCTTACAGCGACACAAGCCCATCGAAACCTTGATTTGGCCAGCGGCTTGGCCCAAGATTTGGCCGAGTGCTGGGGCGTGCAAACGGCCATTTGCACGCAACAGTTTTCAAGTTCGCAATGGTCTTCGCTTTCTAACGATCCCACACTTTTGTTCACACGCACATGGCAGATTTCAGCCATTCCCATCCCAGGAGCCCCTGCCTGGAGTTTGCAAGAGTTGAGGGTGACGGTGCGTTGGCCAGACGGCCGTGGGCATCCTCAGGGATCAGAATTGGTCTGGCGCCATAGACGCGCCAGCACCCCCTCTTGGGCAGGGCTCTGAGTTGTCGTATCCTTGCAATGAATTGAATTTGCCAACTTAAAGCCCCATGTCAGCCAGCCCCTTCATGCAGAAAGCCTTGGACTTGGCCACTCAAGCCATGAACATCACCTCACCCAACCCTCGGGTGGGCTGTGTCATTGTGAACGCACAAGGTGAAATTTTGGGTCAGGGCCACACACAACAATCAGGTGGGGCGCATGCCGAAATCATGGCCATGCAAGAAGCCACCCGCCAAGGCCACAACCTCAAAGGCGCCACGGTTTATGTCACCCTTGAGCCCTGCGCTCATCAAGGTAAAACAGGCCCCTGCTGCGATGCACTGGTGAAAGCACAAGTCGGCAAAGTGGTGGCCGCCCTGTCTGACCCCAACCCTCTTGTTGCGGGTAAGGGGTTTGAAAAATTAAGCGCCGCCGGCATTCAAGTCAGTCTGGGCGATGGCGCTCAACTGGCAACACAGCAAAACCTAGGCTTTCACAGCCGCATGACCCGCCAACGACCGTGGGTGCGCATGAAAATCGCAGCCTCCTTGGATGGACAAACGGCGCTTCAAAACGGCAAAAGTCAGTGGATCACGGGGACCGATGCCCGGGCCGATGGTCACGCTTGGCGCGCCCGCGCATGCGCCATCCTCACGGGCATTGGAACCGTACTGCAAGACGATCCCCTCCTAGATTTAAGGCTCTGGTCTGGGCTTGGCACGCAAGCCCGATTGCCTCACTTGGTCATTGTAGACAGCCGCCTCGAAACACCCCCGAATGCCAAGCTGTTTCAGCACACAGAACCTCAGGCCAACACGCCTCGGCAAATTTGGATTTATGCAGCTGTTGATCATCCAGAAAAACGCGCGGCCTTAGAGGCCAAGGGAGCGCATGTCACCTTGCTGCCCAATTCTCACGGCAAGGTTGATTTGCCAGCCCTCTTCAAGCATTTGGCCCAAAGAGAAGTGAACGAATTGCATGTTGAAGCTGGTTACAAACTGAACGGATCGCTCATTCGAGAAGGCTGCGTTGACGAATTTTTAGTCTACTTAGCACCACAGATACTGGGACTTGGGCAAGGCATGGCGCAATGGGGGCCCTTGGAGGACTTGTCACAAGGCTTGGCGCTCGAGTTCACCGAAACACAATTAATCGGCAAAGATTTGCGGGTTTTAGCCAGGATCAGGGTCTAAACAGGCCCAATCCCTGCGAAAATAGCGCCCTATGTTTACCGGAATCATCACCGGCGTGGGGCGCATCGCCGCCCTCCACGACCTGGGTAGCTCTTTAAGCCATGGCAAGCGACTCACCCTTGAGGTCCCCGCGGGCTACTTGGACGACGTTGGCCTGGGTGACAGCATTGCCATCAACGGCGCTTGCATGACTGTGACCACGCTCCATGCTGAGGGCCATCAATTCACTATCGACGTCTCTGCAGAATCGCTGGACAAAACTTGTGGCTTGAACAAACTTGGCAAAGTCAATTTAGAAAAAGCGCTGCGCGCACACGACCGTTTGGGCGGCCATATTGTGTCGGGTCATGTTGATGGCATCGGTCAGGTCACGCACTTTGCCCAAGTGGGCGAAAGCTGGGAACTGCGCATCAAGTCGCCCGCCAGCTTGGGTAAATATTTAGCCTACAAGGGCTCCATCACCGTCAACGGCGTGAGCCTTACCGTCAACACCGTCTTGGACCTGTCTGATGGTTGCGAGTTCAGCATCAACCTCATTCCACACACGGTTGAAAACACCGCACTGGGTGCACTTGAAACAGGCAGCCCCGTGAATTTGGAAATCGATTTGATTGCACGATATGTTGAGCGCATGCTCAACAATGATGCATCCGCCAACTCGGCGGCTACAGCCTTCAAGGCTGGACCACAACATTGAAAGAAGTGACATGAGCTCGAATCCTAGCCGTCAACTGACGCCCGTCCAAATTTCGCCTGTGGCAGAAATTGTGGCCGACTTGCGCGCAGGAAAAATTGTCATCATGGTGGACGACGAAGACCGTGAAAACGAAGGCGACTTGATCATTGCCTCTGACCACATTACCGCAGAAGCCATTAACTTCATGGCGCGCTTTGGACGCGGCCTGATTTGCCTCACACTCACACGCGAGCGTTGCGAGCATTTAAAACTACCCCCCATGGCCGCCAACAATGGCACGGTATACAGCACTGCATTCACAGTGTCTATTGAGGCCGCTGAAGGCGTGACCACCGGCATTTCAGCCGCAGACCGCGCCTTGACCGTCAAGACTGCGGTGGCTGCCCATGCAAAAGCCACCGACTTGGTACAACCAGGCCATGTGTTTCCTTTGCAAGCCGTCGACGGCGGCGTGCTCATGCGAGCGGGCCACACTGAAGCCGGTTGCGATTTAGGCCTGATGGCCGGTTGCAGCGCTTCTTCCGTCATTTGCGAAATTATGAAAGACGATGGCACCATGGCGCGCTTGCCCGATCTGCAAATTTTTGCAGCCGAGCACGGCCTCAAAATTGGCACCATCGCCGACCTCATCGAATACCGCAATCGAACTGAGTCCTTGGTCGAAAAAGTGGGCACCCGTGTTTTGCAAACAGCCTACGGCGAATTCACTGCCCACGCCTTCAAGGACAAGCCCAGCCAATCGCTTCACTTGGCGTTGGTCAAAGGATCTTGGGGTGCCGACGAAGAGGTGCCTGTGCGCGTGCATGAACCTTTGTCGGTTTTCGATATGCTGGAAGTAGGCCGCAGAATGCACTCATGGAGTTTGGAAAACAGCCTCAACTACATCAACAAGCAAGGCCAAGGCGTTGCAGTGTTATTGAACTGCGGCGAAAGCGCGGACCAGCTGTTAGCTCAATTTGAAGGTCGCGCGCGTTCAGCGCAAGCGCCGGCCAAAAGCAAAATGGACTTGCGCACCTATGGTGTCGGCGTGCAGATTGTTCGCGAGTGTGGCGTGCACAAAATGAAACTCATGGGCCAACCCCGACGCATGCCCAGCATGGCGGGTTATGGCGTTGAGGTCACTGGTTACATCCCTAAGGAATAAAAATGCTAGGCGCAAACAAAGGTATTGAACAAGAGTTGGACGGTTTGGGTCTGCACATTGGCATTGTGCAAGCACGCTTCAATGAAGAGATCACCAATGCCTTGGCAGTGGCTTGCATTCACGAGTTGGAAAAATTGGGCGTGCACGACATTGACCACGTCTTGGTGCCAGGTGCATTGGAAGTGCCAATTGCACTTCAAGCCATGGCTGAGCGGGGCGAATACGATGCGTTGGTGGCCTTGGGTTGCATCATTCGCGGCGAAACCTATCATTTTGAACTGGTGGCCAATGAATCAGGGGCTGGCGTGAGCCGTATTGCTCTCGATTACAACGTGCCCATTGCCAACGCCATTTTGACCACTGAAAATTTAGAACAAGCCGTTGCGCGTCAAACGGAAAAAGGGCGCGATGCGGCGCGTGTGGCGGTCGAGATGGCCATGCTTTTGGAAGACTTGTCGATTGAAGACGAAGACATGGACGATGAGGAACTGGCATGAGCGGGCCCACAGAACATTCGGCCCCATCCAAGCCTTCAAGCACGGTCAAACCTGTGGGGCGCAAGCCTGGCAAATCGGCCAGCAAATCGGCCCGCAGTCGTGCGCGTGAATTTGCACTCCAAGCGCTTTATCAAGTTTTGGTCGGCAAAAACGAAGCCGCCGACGTGGATATCTTCACGCGCGATTTGTCTGGCTTTCACAAAGCAGACTCAGCGCACTACGATGCTCTTTTGTATGGTTGCGCTGAGCAAGCTACAGAACTCGACAATTTGATATTGCCTTTGCTTGATCGCAGCTTGGCTGAAATCTCCCCCATTGAACGTGCCGTCATGTGGATTGGTGTTTTTGAAATGAAGCAATGTCTCGACGTGCCATGGCGCGTGAGTCTGAACGAGTGCATCGAGTTGGCCAAAGAATTTGGCGGTACCGATGGCCACAAATATGTGAATGCGGTGTTAGAAGGTTTAGCCCCACAGCTTCGCCCTCACGAAGTACTGGCGGACCGGCAAGCAGGACGCGCTCGCGCATGAAATCTGCATTTAAATTTCCAATTCGCATTTACTGGGAAGACACCGACGCTGGCGGCATTGTTTTTTACGCCAACTACTTGAAGTTTTTTGAACGTGCACGCACTGAATGGCTGCGGTCCCTGGGCATTGAACAACAATCGCTGAAGGCTCAAAGTAGCGGTATTTTTGTGGTCAGTGAAACTCAAATTAAATATTTTTTGCCGGCTCGTCTCGATGACTTGTTGGAAGTCACGGCGCAAACCACAGAAAAAGGGCGCGCCAGCTTGGTGTTAACTCAACAAGCTTGGTTAAATGCGAAGGGTGAACGCAATTTGTTAGCTGAAGGCACGATAAGAATTGGCTGGGTAGACAGCCAAACCATGAAACCTGGCCGCATTCCGGCCCAAATTTTGGAAGTACTTCAATGAACCAAGACATGTCCATTTTGCAACTTGTTTTGCACGCCAGTTTTGTGGTCCAGTTGGTCATGGTCATTCTCATGGCCATCTCTATCTCCAGTTGGGCGGCCATCGTGCGCAAACTCACTGCCATCAAACGTATCCAAACTTTGAACGAGGAGTTTGAGCAGCAGTTTTGGTCGGGCACCAGCTTAAATGATTTGTTTTCAGGCGCAGTACAAAATTCAAAACTAGCGGGACCGATGGAGCGAATTTTTGCCAGCGGCATGCGTGAATATCAGAAACTGCGTGAGCGACGCATCTCTGATGCGGGCACGCTGTTGGATGGTGCTCGCCGCGCTATGCGTGCCAGTTTTCAGAGAGAGATGGATGTGGCTGAATCGCAATTGGCATTTTTGGCATCCGTAGGTTCCGTCTCGCCCTATGTTGGCTTATTTGGCACCGTTTGGGGCATCATGCACGCTTTCACAGGCTTGGCCAATATGCAACAAGTAACCCTGGCCACAGTGGCACCCGGCATTGCCGAAGCCTTGGTGGCCACCGCCATCGGACTGTTTGCGGCCATTCCAGCCGTGGTGGCTTACAACCGATTTGCACGAGACATTGACCGAGTGGCTATTAAGCTTGAAACTTTCATTGAAGAATTTTCAAATATCTTGCAAAGAAGCCTGGGGGGGTCAACGGGTGCAGGTGGTGTCAACCCTGCAGGTACAGGCTTCACTGCATCTGGCCATTAATCTTTTAGGAGCACATACATGCCAGCTCTTTCCTCTCGCGGCCGAGGCCGGCGTACCATCAATGAAATCAACATGGTGCCCTTTATTGATGTGATGTTGGTATTGCTCATTATTTTCATGGTCACCGCACCCATGATCACGCCCAGCGTGATTGATTTGCCCAGCGTAGGCAAAGCCACCAAGCAGCCCGACCAAGTGATTCAAATTTTGGTTCAAAAAGACGATAGCTTAGAAATTGTCAATGACAGCAAAACTTCCAAAATTAACTTGGACAGTTTGGCCAACTCAGTGCGTGTGGCACAAACAGGCCAGGCAAATTCTGCGGTGGTGATCAGTGCTGATCGCAATGTGAAATATGAAACGGTGGTCAAGGTCATGGACACTTTGCAGCGCGCAGGCATTCAGCGTGTGGGATTGTCTGTCCAGTTGGCACCCTAAGTCGCTCGCACGAACCATTTCGCATGAACGCCATTGCTTACACCGAATTTGCACCACCTCCCACAGGGGGCTTTGGCAGATCGTTGTCGTTTGCATTGTTCATGCACTTGCTTTTATTGGCGGCCCTGACTTGGGGTATTCAATGGAAAACAGAACCCAACACGCTTTCAGCATCTGCTGAATTGTGGTCAGCATTGCCACAAGAGGCTGCGCCTGCCGCCAATGAGCCCGAGCCCACTCCCCCCCCAGAACCCGTGAAGCCGCCAGAACCCATCAAAGCTGTAGAGCCCAAGCCAGAACCCAAGCCAACGCCACCCGTTGCACCCAAAGTCAACGCACAGGCTGAGCGTGAGGCTGCTGACATTGCACTGAAAAAAGAAAAAGAGAAAAAGAAACTGGAAGAGAAAAAAGCCGATGAGCTAGAAAAGAAAAAGAAGATTGAAAAAGACAAGCTCGAGAAGGAAAAATTAGACAAGGAAAAGGCCAAAGAAAAAGAGAGGGAAAAAGTAAAAGAGATTGAGAAAAAGAAAAAGGAAGAGGCTCTGAAGAAAGAGCAAGCAGCCGTCAAAGCCAAAGAGGAAGCGAAAAAAGCAGCCGCTGATGAAAAACGCGCTGAGGCGCTTCGCAACGAAAACTTGAAACGCATGCAAGGCATGGCTGGTGCATCGGGCGATGAAAACTCTAAAGGAACCGCCCTGAAGTCTTCTGGCCCGTCGCCCAGTTACGCCGGCCGAATCCGCGCACGCATCAAGCCCAACATCACCTTCACTGAAGATGTGGCCGGCAATCCAAAAGCCGAAGTCGAAGTGCGCACCTCTCCCGATGGCACCATCATCAGCCGCAAATTGTTGTCCAGCAGTGGCAACAAAGCCTGGGACGAAGCCGTGCTCAAAGCCATCGACAAAACCGCCACACTGCCTAGAGATGAAGATGGCCGCGTGCCACCCTTTCTAGAAATCAGCTTCCGCCCCAAAGACTGATAAGACTCGCGCAGCCGGCCTGCCCTGTTCCGGAAAGCATTAATTGGGGGCATTAATTGGGGTCAGATCACAATTAATTTTCTTCGATCACTGATCAACATGTGATTAAAAAATTAATTGTGATCTGACCCCAATTAATGCCCCCAATTAAATTTAGTTCTCGTAGACGATTTCGGCTTTCCCTTGGTCGGCTTGGGCGATCCAGCTGGAAAGGGCTGCATCGCTGGGGAAGAATTTGGCTTGTTCACCCAACAGCAGTTCGGCACTTGCCGACACGTTGTCAGCTTTGCGCTCTAGTTTTAAGCGAACGGACAAACCTCTGAATAACTCGCCTTGATCCGTCATTTCTCGTTGAGGCGGAAATGCCTTGACCAACTGCGCGACCTCAGGGGCTCGGCCATTCACTGCTACGCGCAAGTATTTGCCAAAGCGACAACGCGCAGAGGGCAGATCCCAAACTTGCTGAATGGACAAACGATAACCTCCCGAGAATCGATCGGGCTGCATCTTGGCCATGACGATGATCAGTTCATCGTCTTTGAGCAAGTGACGGTTGGCATTGATCATGGCCTCGTCGGCCGTGGCTTCCATCGCCGCACTCTTGTCGTCTAATTTAAAGATGGCCAACTTACCCCGTTGGCCATTGATGATGCGCAAGTCACCCACAATGCCTGCCAACAATTGAGGTTCACGACTGTCTATTAAATCGTCTATTTTGCGTTTGGCAAACAACCGTACTTCGCGCTCTACCGCATCAAATAAATGGCCAGAAAGATAAAAACCGACCGCTGTCTTTTCTTGGGTCAGTTGTTCCTTTACACCCCACGGCAACATGTCAACCAAATCGGGTTCTTGGGTGCTAGACCCATGGGCATCGTCGCCCATCATGTCGAACAAGCCGCCTTGATTGGCATTGGCTGCAGTGGCGGCAGAAAACTCAAACGCGCGATCGACAGAAGCCGCCAAGGATGCTCTGTTGCGCTGCAAAGAGTCAAACGCACCGGCCTTGACCAAGGCCTCTACGCTTCGTTTGTTCAATCGGCTGCGGTCAACACGCACACAAAAATCAAACAAACTGGTAAAAGGGCCGCCCTCTTCACGCGCTTTCACAATGGCGTCGATGGCTTGCTGCCCTGTGCCTTTGATGGCACCCAAACCATATCGAATTACTTTATCGGACACTGGCTCAAAGCGATGTGTACCACGGTTGACATCAGGTGGGTCGAAGCTTACGCCAAACTTCAACGCATCTTCAAACAACACTTTCAGTTTGTCGGTGTCGTCCATTTCAATGGTCATGTTGGCGCAGAAAAATTCCGCAGTGAAATGCACCTTGAGCCAACCCGTGTGATAGGCCAACAACGAATAAGCTGCAGCGTGCGATTTGTTGAAGCCGTATCCCGCAAACTTTTCCATCAAGTCGAAGACTTCGTCGGCTTTAGCTTCCGACAAACCATTGACACCAGCACCTTTGCGGAAAATGTCCCGATGCTCGGCCATCTCCTCGGCCTTCTTCTTGCCCATGGCCCGACGCAGCAAATCGGCGCCACCCAAGCTATAACCCCCTAGCACTTGGGCCGTTTGCATCACCTGCTCTTGGTACACCATGATGCCGTAGGTTTCAGACAACACTTTCTCAACCAAGGGATGTGGATACTCCACCACTTCACGGCCGTGTTTGCGGGCCACAAAACTCGGAATCAAATCCATCGGGCCAGGACGGTAAAGCGCATTCAATGCAATCAAATCTTCCAATCGTGAAGGCCGCGCATCCTTGAGCATGCCCTGCATGCCGCGACTTTCAAATTGAAACACCGACTCCGTTCGCCCGTCTGCAAACAACTTATAAGTTGCAGCATCATTCAGTGGAATATTCTCAAACGCAAAATTCTCTTGGCCTTGATGACGCTTGGCAAGCATCTCACGTGCCAACTCCAAAATGGTCAAGGTGGCCAAGCCCAAGAAGTCAAACTTCACCAGGCCAATAGCCTCCACATCATCTTTGTCATACTGGCTCACCGCTGAAGTACTGCCGGGTTGCTGGTACAAAGGACAAAAATCTGTGAGCTTACCGGGGGCAATCAAAACACCTCCCGCATGCATGCCCACGTTGCGCGTCATGCCTTCGAGTTTTTGCGCCAATGCTAAAAGGGTTTTAACTTCGTCTTCTTTTTCCAAGCGCTCGGCCAAAATGGGTTCAGCTTTGATGGCACCATCGATGGTAATGTGCTGCCCTGGCTTGTTCGGAATGAGCTTGCTAATGCCGTCGCAAAACATATAACTCATGTCGAGCACACGGCCAACATCTCGAATGGCTGCCCGCGCTGCCATGGTGCCAAAGGTGGCAATTTGGCTCACGGCATCGCGACCATACTTGTCTTTCACATAATCAATCACACGGTCGCGATTGGTCTGACAAAAGTCAATGTCAAAGTCGGGCATGGAAACCCGCTCCGGATTTAAAAATCGCTCAAACAGCAAGTTGTATTGCAACGGGTCAAGATCGGTAATTTTCAAAGAGTAAGCAACCAACGAACCTGCCCCTGAGCCTCGGCCTGGCCCCACAGGGCACCCATTCTTCTTCGCCCAATTGATGAAATCGCCCACGATTAAAAAGTAACCGGGGAACCCCATGTTCAAGATGGTGTTGATTTCAAATTCCAAACGCTCCGCATACCGAGGCCGCTCAATTTCTCTCTTGGCTGCGTCTGGATAAAGGTGCACCAAGCGCTCCTCCAAACCTTCAACTGAAAGCAAACGGAAATACGCCTCAATGGGCATGGGTTTGCCATCGGTGAGAGGCGTGGGGTAATTGGGAAGTTGCGGCTTGCCCAGCACCAACGTTAAATTACACCGCTTGGCAATTTCGACTGAATTGGCCAAGGCGCTTGGCACATCCGCAAAAAGTGCCTGCATTTCTTCAGTCGATTTGAAATATTGATCACGCGTGAACTTTCGCACACGACGCTGATTGCCCAAAATTTCGCCCTCAGAAATACACACACGCGCCTCGTGTGATTCGTAATCATCGGGTGCCAAAAACTGCACGGGATGGGTGGCGACGACAGGCAAATTCAAACGGGCCGCCAACTTGACGGCTGCAATCACATGGGCATTGTCTTCAGGCCTGCCCGTTCGCTGCAACTCCAAATAAAAGCGGTGGGTAAAAATCGAAGCCAATTGCAAAGCAATTTCAGCGGCGCGCGAGGTATCGCCTTGCACCAAGGCTTGACCCACGGGGCCCGCTTGCGCGCCCGAAATCAAAATCAAGCCTTCAGACAATTCTTCAAGCCAAGCCAACTTCACAACGGCGTTGGTCTTGACCATGTTTTGCGTCCAAGCCCGCGCCAGCAATTCAGATAAATTCAAATAGCCTTGAGAACTTTGCACCAACACCATGACCCGAGACAAAGCCAGAGGTTCAACACCCAAGCCTTCCAAGAAAATTTCTGCGCCCAAGATGGGTTGCACGCCCAGTTCGCGTGCTGCTTTGTAAAACTTAATGGCCCCGAACAGGTTGCTTAAATCGGTGATGGCCAGTGCAGGCTGATGATCGTCTGCAGCAGCCTTCACCACTTCGTCGATGCGACACGTGGAATCGACAATGGAAAACTCGGAATGGAGGCGCAAATGGACAAACATGAGCCCATTGTAGAAGCTGCTTTGGATGTTTTCTACAATACGGGGGTGAACAAAATTCTTAATATTTCCACATACAAGTTCGTGCCCCTGCCGGACGCTGCGGAACTGCGCCTCGTTCTCTTGGAACGCTGCCTGAAGCGCGCGCTGAAAGGCACGATTTTGCTGGCCGAGGAAGGAATTAATTTATTTTTAGCAGGCCCCGCCGAGGCTGTCAGAGGTTTTGTGGCTGAACTCCACACAGATCCTAGGTTTGCTGACATCAAGCCCAAGGAAAGTTGGTCAGATGAACCCCCCTTTCACAAAATGCTGGTCAAGGTCAAGGGCGAGATCATCCGGATGAACCACCCCACCATTCGACCCACTGAAGGCCGAGCGCCAGCCGTGACGCCGGCCACGGCCAAGCGGTGGCTAGATCAGGGTTTTGACGACAACGGCAGGCCTGTGGTCATTTTGGACACCCGCAACGACTATGAAGTAGACGAAGGCACTTTCAAGGGCGCCATTGATTGGCGACTCACCAAATTCACAGAATTTCCAGATGCCTTGATGGCCCACAAGGAAGAGTTGAAAGACAAGACGGTCATCAGTTTTTGCACGGGCGGTATTCGCTGTGAAAAAGCGGCTATCTTCATGCAACAAAACGGAATGCCACACGCCTATCAACTAGAGGGTGGCATTTTGAAATATTTTGAAGAGACTGATGGCTCGCAATATAACGGCGATTGCTTTGTGTTTGACGATCGCCGTGCAGTGAACGCTTCTTTAGAAACAGTGAAGCCCACTGAAGGGCTTCAAAAGTAAAGACAGTGAGGCCACGTGGGACGCACTGATGTCAGCACCTGTTTTAGAACTGATTAGCCGCGCAATTTGGCGGCAACAGCAGCCACACGCGCACCATATGCCTTGGCTGTGTCCAAGTCACCCTGTGGAATGTCTTCAGCTGGGCTAGTTGGGCCCACTTGGGCCATCACGCCTGAATTAGAACCAATGCGGTTCAGCGTGCCATCGTTCAGCGAAGGCTGGCCGACCCATATCATGGCTTGTTGCATGGACAAGGTAATGAAGTATTGAAGAGTGGACAACTTGTCGCCGCTAGGGCTGGCTGAGATGGTGAAGCCACCGGCCACTTTGTCCTTCCAGGCACTGGTGAACCAACGCTTAGAAGAAGCATCGGCAAACTTCTTAAATTGCCAAGAGGCCATGCCCATGTAAGTTGGTGACCCAAAGATGATGGCATCGGCTGCGTCCAAAGCTTCCCAATCAACATCGGTGATGTTGCCATCGGCATCGATGGCGATCAATGCTGCATTGGCCCCTTGTGCCACGAACTGCGCCACGCGCTGTGTGTGACCGTAACCTGAATGATAAATAACGACTGATTTAGCCATGTGAGTACTCCTGAAAAAATAAAAATTAAAGCTTCAAAATTAATGGGAAGCCAAGTCAAAAACCAAGACCTCGGCATCCTTGCCGTGTGTCAGTTCAAGATTTGTTTCAGCCTGAATGAGCGCGGCATCGCCACCCTTCAAAGCTTGGCCATTCACCTGTAATTCGCCGCGAATGAGATGCACATAGGCCTTGCGTTCTGGGCTCAAGGCCAAAGTTGCTTTTTCATCGCCATCTAACAAGCCCGCATACAAAGTAGCGTCTGCTGAAATTTTGACGGCGTCGCCTTCACCCTGAGGTGACGCCACCACCTTCAAGGCGCCGCGCTTGGTGGCATTGGGTACTGTTTTTTGTTCATAACTGGGCGCAATGCCCAGCACATTGGGCTCAATCCAAATTTGAAAGAAGTGCGTGGTCTCGCCCTCCGCATGGTTGAACTCGCTGTGCATCACGCCTTTGCCTGCGCTCATGCGCTGCACATCGCCTGGCGGAATGCCTTTGACATTGCCCATGTTGTCTTTGTGGGCCAAGTTGCCAGACAACACATAGCTGATGATTTCCATGTCCTTGTGGCCATGGGTTCCAAAGCCCGTGCCTGGGGCAATGCGATCTTCATTGATGACGCGCAAATTACCCCAACCCATGAAGGCGGGGTCGTAGTAACCCGCAAATGAAAAACTGTGAAACGACTTGAGCCAGCCATGGTCTGCATAACCGCGTTCACCTGAACAACGAATTTGGATCATTTAATTTTTTGCTTTAAAAAGATTCGATGGCTGAACTTTAAATTGCAATAGTTTCAACAAAGAGATCATAATTTGTCGTTATCATTCAAATTATTTGAATTACCAATGTCCACACCGCCCCGCGACCTCCTCACACCTGACGCCCTGGGTATGTTGCTGGCCATTGAGGCCAATGGCAGCTTTGCCGCAGCTGCCAGGCAAAGGGGCCTGGTCCCTAGCGCTCTCACCTACCGCGTGAGGCAAATTGAAGATGCTCTTGATGTCTTGCTGTTTGACCGAAGCAGCCGTCAGGCCAAACCCACAGAGGCTGGCAAAGAATTGCTGAGGGAAGCTGAACGGCTGATTCACGACGTAGACGCTTTGGCAAACCGCGTCAAACGCGTGGCCACTGGTTGGGAGTCTGTCTTTACGGTGGCCGTCGACAGCATCATTTCTCGCTCTGTCCTGATGGAGCTTTGCGAAGGCTTTCTTGCCCTCAATCCCCCCACGCGGCTGCGTATTCGATATGAAACTTTGTCAGGTACTTTGGCGGCATTGAAATCGGGCCAGGCAGACCTGGCGATCGGTGTTTTTATGACGCCCGCCAGTCACACTGGGATTCTGCACGAATCATTGGGACAAGTTCAATTTGTCTATGCAGTTGCACCCCATCACCCGCTGGCCAAGGCCGCAGAACCTTTAAGCGACGCCGTTATTCAGCAACACAGGGCCGTGGCTGTGGCCGACTCGGTTCCCCAAGGTGAAGGGGTCACCATTGGTCTTTTGGGCGGCCAGGATGTCTTCACTGTCCCAGACATGCCAAGCAAACTAGAGGCCCAGCTGAGAGGCTTGGGCGGTGGCTTTCTGCCCGTGAGCTTGGCCAAGCCCTATCTCGATACTGGGCGTCTGGTGGCCAAAAAAGTCAGTCGCGTCACTCGGATCAACCCCGTTGAATTTGCATGGCGCAATCCCGGTCGCAAAAGCGAGGGGCATGCATTAACTTGGTGGTTGTCGCAGTTGAAACAAGACATCACCAAACAAGCATTGCTCCAACCCCACCATCGCGTGTAGAGTAGCCCCATGACAAAACCAAACGCACCACAAAAATCCACGCAAAATTTCGCCATCATAGGTGCCGGTATGGCGGGTATTGCCTGCGCACGCACCCTCATGCAAGCTGGACACCGGGTGACGGTATTTGAAAAAAGCAAGGGTACCAGTGGACGGATGGCCACTCGCGCTTCTACTTTTGGCAATTTTGATCATGGTGCGCAATATTTCACTGTGCGTGATCAACGCTTTGAACAAGCTTTGGCCACCACCCCCAACATTTGCAAGCCATGGAGTGCCAATGCGGTGAGGGTTTTAGATGCCATGGGCCGTTTGGTGGAAGCTGCGCGAAACACACATGACAAACATTGGGTGGCGACACCGGGCATGAACGCCTTGGTCAAAGCTTGGGCCCTGCCCTTGGTCAAAACAGACACCCTGCATTTTGAATCTCGCATTTTCAAAATAGAACGCGACACACTGCACCCCAATCAATGGCAGCTGCACAGCGAAGAGCCTGAAGGCGCGCAATCGGTGTTCTGTGGCTTTGACCAAGTGCTGTTAGCCATTCCCTCCGATCAAGCGATTGACTTGCTGCGCCACTCGAAAATCAAAATGGAAAACGCCGAGGCCCTGGCCAAGGTGCAAGTCGCACCTTGCTGGACCCTGATGGTGGCATTTCCCAATGCAGTCCAACCCGGCCTCATTACCCTAGGACCACAATGGAACGCCGCACGAAGCGTGCATCACCGTGTGGCATGGCTGGCACGAGAATCGTCCAAGCCTGGCCGCGACCTGATTGAACGCTGGACCGTACAAGCCAGTGCAGCTTGGTCGCAAGAACATTTGGAAGATGCGCCCGAACGCGTTGAAGCCAAATTGCTCAAAGCGTTTTCAGAAATTACTGGCATTCGCGCTACACCTGCACACGTGAAGGTGCACCGGTGGCGCTTTGCCAAAACATTGCAACCCTTAGGTGCCACACACATGCTAAGCACAGCGCAAGGCATTGGTTTGTGTGGCGACTGGTGCATTGGCAACCGTGTGGAAGATGCGTTCATTTCCGGCTTGGAACTGGCGCTCGCAGCTCTTTAACGCTGAATGGTTCGCGGAAGATTTGCGCCCTCACCCACGGGTGAGTTGCATGCAGGTTCGCTGGTGGCGGCACTGGCCAGTTGGCTAGATGCTCGGGCTCATCAAGGCGAGTGGTGGATTCGCATAGAAGATGTGGATGGACCACGATGCATTGACGGCGCTGCTGCCACGATATTGAAACAACTTGCTTTGTGTGGACTCCACTCTGATGGCGAAGTCGTTTGTCAGTCACAAAGAAAAACACACTATCAACAAGCACTAGATCAACTGATTGCAAAAGGCTTGGCCTATCCGTGTGCTTGCACCCGCAAAGAAATTGAGGACCAACAATTTTCTCTAGGCTTGAGTTTGGAACGGCACAAAGCAGCGGTTTATCCCGGCACCTGCAGAAGTGGTTTAAACGGCAAAGCTGCAAGGGCTTGGCGCTTCAACGTGGCGCAATGGAGCGCATGGCGCGGCAGCCCTGAAGTTCATTGGACCGATCGTCGACTAGGCGCTCAGTTCCAAAATGTTCAAGAAAAAGTGGGTGACTTTGTCTTACAGCGCGCCGATGGCTTGTGGGCTTATCAACTGGCCGTGGTGGTGGACGATGCGGCACAAGGCATCACGCATGTGGTGCGAGGTGAAGACCTGACGGACAACACGGCACGTCAATACTTACTGCAAGAAGCGCTGGATTTTGAACATCCACACTACCTGCACACACCATTGGTATTGGCCGCCAACGGCGAAAAGCTGTCTAAGCAACATAGTGCCGAGGCTTTGAATTTAAATTCACCGAAGGATGTCTGGCTGGCACTGCAGGCAGCGGCAAATGCACTAGGCTTAAGCAGGCTGACAAAGTCTTCTGACGACCATCAAGCCCTCGAGGAAGCCCTCCGCATCTGGGCCCGTGATTGGGCGCAAAAGTACGTGCCCGTCACCCCTTAAAATCTGTGCATGACTTCTGACTCTTTCAACCTAGCGCCGGCCTCGGTCGCTTTTCCCAAAAACATCAAGAGCTTTGTGAAGCGCGCTGGCCGCACCACTACAGGCCAAGCCAAAGCTTTTGAAGTTTGGGGCCCTGAGTTTTTACTGACCTATGCACCAGAACCTTTGAACATGGCCAAGGCGTTTGCCGTGCAGGACTTAACAGCGGCGCCAGCCCCAGTCATTTTAGAAATTGGCTTTGGCATGGGCGAAGCCACCGCTCACATCGCCAAGATTCGCCCTTCCGATCACTTTTTATGCTGCGAAGTCCACGAACCCGGCGTGGGCGCCTTGCTCAAACGAATTGGTGAACAAGACATTCAAAACATTCGCATCTTGCAACACGATGCTGTTGAGGTAATCGATAACATGTTGCCATTGGCATCGTTAGATGGCGTACATATTTTTTTTCCCGATCCTTGGCACAAGTCACGACACAACAAACGTCGCCTGATTCAGAGTCCGCTGGTCGCCAAATTGGCAGCACGCTTAAAGCCCAGCGCTTACATGCATTGCGCTACCGATTGGGAACCTTATGCGGTGCAAATATTGGAAGTGCTCAATGCGGAGCCTATGCTTCGGAACACCGCATCCGCCGAGCAAGGCGGCTATGCAGTCAAACCCGACTATCGCCCTCTCACCAAATTTGAAAATCGTGGCTTAAAATTAGGACATGGTGTGTGGGATGTCGTCTTCAAACGGATTTAAGCCGCCGGTTAAAAATGGTGTGGGCCCCAGCACGGTGGGCATTCCCGCCAACACAACGCTGTGTGCCATTGAATTTTTAACGCAAAAATTCAGTGCTATTTCTCGCGAAGAATGGCAGCAGAGATTTGAAGCAGGTGAAATTTTGAATGCTGCGGGGCGCGAAATGGCACCACAAGACAGTCTGCGTCCTGAATCTCATCTTCACTACTACCGCAGCATTCAAAACGAACCCGTTTTACCGTTCCAAGCAAAAGTTATTTTTCAAGATGACCATTTGGTGGTGGCCGACAAACCGCACTTCATGCCCGTCACGCCTGGCGGCCGTTATGTTCAACAAAGCTTGTTGGTTCAACTCAAGCATCAATTGAATTTGCCAGAGCTCTCTCCCCTGCACCGGATCGACCGAGAAACAGCTGGCTTGGTGCTGTTCAGTGTTCGTGCACAAGATCGCAATGCCTACCAAGAATTGTTCAGACTTCAGCAGGTTGAGAAAACCTATGAAGCCATTGCGGGGGCGCCTGAAACTTCTGCACGCCCTCTCCAATTTCCGCTTGTTTATCGCAGCATGGTGCTAGAAGACTCGCAGTTTTTCAGGATGCGTGAAGTTGCCAGCCTCGAGCATCAAGACTCATCAGAGTTCAACAGTGAAACTTGGATGGATTGCGTCGAGCGATTGCACACCCATTTGATTGAATCAACCCATGACAACGCAAGCGCAACGCCGCTGGCCAGATATTTACTGAAACCTGTGACCGGTCAACGCCATCAGTTGCGCGTCCATATGAATGCCTTAGGATTGCCTTTGATGAACGATCAGTTTTATCCTGAAGTACTGAGAGACGCTAATGAAGACGATGATTTCAATGCGCCTTTGCAGCTGTTAGCCAGAGCAATCGCTTTCAAAGATCCTGTGACTGGCACTTCAAAAAGTTTCCAAAGCTCAAGGCAATTGGCAGCTTTGCGATAAAAATCACAAACGCTCTGTCACCCAAGCCTGCACACCGCCCAAAGCCGCATTCAGGTTGGTGGCATCAGTACCACCCGCCATGGCCATATCTGACTTACCGCCGCCTTTGCCGCCCACTTGCTGAGCCACAAAGTTGACCAACTCACCCGCCTTTACTTTGCCTGTGGTATCTGACGTGACGCCAGCCGCCAATTGAACTTTGCCACCATCCACAGCGGCCAGAACGATGACGGCGGTTTTGAGTTTGTCTTTCAACTTGTCCATGGTGTCGCGCAATGTTTTGGCATCGGCTCCAGGCAACAATGCTGACAGCACTTTGACGCCTTTAACATCTACAGCCTGCGTCATGATCTCATCGCCTTGCGACGAAGCCAATTTGCCTTTAAGCGCAGCCATTTCTTTTTCTAAGGATTTCACTTGGTCCAAGACTTGGGCAATGCGGCTGTTCAGTTCAGCCGGCGATGCTTTCAGACTGCCAGCAGCCTTGGAAACTGTAGACTCCAATGACTGCAAGTAAGCAAGCGCATGACCGCCCGTCACGGCTTCAATGCGTCGCACACCCGCAGCCACGCCGCTTTCTGCCACCACTTTGAACAAACCAATGTCACCGGTGCGGTTCACGTGCACGCCACCGCACAACTCTCGGCTAGAACCGATGTCCAAGACGCGCACCGTCTCGCCGTACTTCTCGCCAAACAACATCATGGCACCGATTTTTTGAGCCGCCTCAATGTCCATCACGCGCGCGTGCGTGGCGGGATTGGCCCAAATTTCTTGATTCACTTTGGCTTCAATGGCCAAAATTTGTTCGTCAGTCATGGGTGAGTTATGCGCAAAGTCAAAACGAGTCCGCTCTGCGTTCACCAAGGAGCCTTTTTGCTGTACATGATCGCCCAACACTTCACGCAACGCTTTGTGCATCAAGTGGGTGGCGGAGTGGTTGCGCACGGTGGCTGCACGCACTTCAATATTGACTTGTGCTTGCACAGCGTCGCCCACTTTCAAGCTACCCTGCAGCAACTCGCCATGATGACCAAACACATCGGCTTTGATTTTCAAGGTGTCGGCCACTTCAAATTTGGCCCCAGCAGTTTGCAATAGACCTTGATCACCCACTTGACCGCCCGACTCTGCATAGAAAGGGGTGGTGTCCAACACCACCACGCCGTTTTGGCCAGCCTTCAGTTCACTTGCAGGTGTGCCATCCACATACAGCGCCAACACTTTGGCGGTAGCTTGCAATTCGTCGTACCCAACGAAGATGTTGCCAGCGCCGGTGTATTCCAAGGCACGGTCCATTTTAAATTTACCTGCCGCACGGGCTTGGGACTTTTGACGCTCCATGGCCGCTGCAAAGCCAGCTTCGTCGACGCTCAAATCGCGCTCGCGGCAAACGTCGGCAGATAAGTCCAATGGGAAGCCATAGGTATCGTGCAACTTAAAGGCGACTTCACCAGGCAGCACTTTGACGCCGCCTTCAAGGGCTGCGTCCAAAATCTGCATGCCTACTTCAAGGGTTTCAAAGAAGCGCTCTTCTTCCGCTTTCAAAATATCGGTGATGCGTTTTTCTTGAGATGCCAAGCTGGGATAAGCCGCGCCCATCAGCTTGACCAAGTCAGGCACCAACTTGTGAAAGAAAGGTGTTTTCTGACCGAGTTTGTAACCATGACGAATGGCACGACGCACAATGCGGCGCTGCACATAGCCGCGGCCTTCGTTGCTGGGCACCACACCATCACTCACCAAGAAGGCTGTGGCGCGAATGTGGTCCGCAATCACGCGCAATGATTTGTTTTGTAAATCGGTGCAGCCCGTTTCGCGCGATGCCGCTTTGATGAGTGCCTCAAAAATATCAATTTCGTAATTGCTGTGCACGTGCTGAAGAATGGCGGCCAATCGCTCTAAGCCCATGCCCGTGTCAACGCAGGGTGCGGGCAAGTTTTTCACACTGCCGTCAGGTTGCATGTCGAACTGCATGAACACGTTGTTCCAAATTTCAATGTAGCGATCGCCGTCTTGCTCAGGGCTGCCAGGCGGGCCGCCCGCAATATCGGGGCCGTGATCGTAAAAAATTTCAGAGCAAGGGCCACACGGACCGGTGTCAGCCATCATCCAAAAATTGTCGGACATGTAGCGCCCGCCTTTGTTGTCGCCAATCCGCACCACACGCTCGGGAGGCAGTCCAATTTCTTTAGTCCAAATGTCGTAGGCTTCGTCGTCCTCAATGTAGACTGTGGCCCACAATTTGTCGGCAGGCAATTTGTAAACCTGCGTGAGCAATTCCCAAGCCCACTTCAAACTGTCGCGCTTGAAGTAATCGCCAAAGCTCCAGTTTCCCAACATTTCAAAAAAGGTATGGTGACGTGCGGTGTAGCCCACATTTTCCAAATCGTTGTGCTTGCCACCTGCGCGCAAACAAGCTTGAACCGAAGCGGCTCGCACATAACTGCGTTTGTCAGAGCCCAAAAAAACATCCTTGAACTGAACCATTCCAGAGTTGGTGAACATCAAGGTGGGGTCGTTGCCAGGCACCAAGGGGCTAGACGCCACCACGGTATGTCCTTTGGACGCAAAAAAGTCGAGGAATGTTTTGCGAATTTCAGCAACAGAAATAACAGGTGTGCTCATGGCAGGGGTATCTTTTTTAAAGCCGCACTGGGCGCAACTTTCCATTATAAGATTGCAAATACGGATTGATTTGACTCAAAAATCCCTTTGGAGACTTCTATGGACATGAAAATATCCCCTTTGGCCCTGCTCAAAGACCCCCCTCTCCTTAAAACAGACGCATTGATCAACGGCCAATGGGTCATATTTCGAAGTAAATCTATTCATCGCAATTGGAGAACAATATGAAAGTTGGTATCGCAGGTATTGGCAAAATGGGCAATGCCCTTGGTTCTCGCCTATTGGGGCTCGGCTACTCGGTCACTGTGTGGAACAGAACCTCCGACAAAGCCAGCGCCCTCTTGAGTGCGGGTGCACAGTGGGCAAACACGCCTAAGTTGTTGGCCGAGTCGGTGGACACCGTCATCACCCTTCTTACCAATGAAGCCGCCATCGACGATGTTTACTCTGGCGCAGAGGGCCTCTTGTCTGGCGCAGGGGGACATCCCATGTTCATTGACATGAGTACCGTCAATCCTACCAAGCCGCCAGAGTTGGCGTTGCGAGTGCAAGCCGTTGGCGCTGCTTATTTAGAGTGTCCTGTGGGTGGCAGCATTGGCCCCGCCAAGGAAGGTAAATTGCTTGGGTTTGTAGGTGGTCATGCAGCCGACCTGGCCAAGGTTCAATCTTTGTTAGAACACCTGTGCAAACGCGTTGAACATGTGGGTACTTACGGCGCTGGGTCGACCATGAAGATGGCCGTCAACTTGCCCCTCATGGTTTACTGGCAAACCTTGGGCGAAGCGCTGTCCTTGATTGATCATCTGAAACTTGATCCTCAAAGGGTGGTCGACATATTGTCTGAAAGTTCAGGTGGACCCAATATGCTGAAGGTGCGTGGCCCCTTGCTGGTTCAAGCCTTGGGCCATCAAAAAAATGACACAGTAACTGTTGATGTGGCCACCATGCGCAAAGACATGCGAACCATGCTTGCATTGGCACAAACAAACCAAAGAGAGTTGCCATTGACCACCATGGCCTTGCAAAAATTTAACCAGGCTGCAGACGCTGGCCTAGACGGCAAAGACTGCACGCAACTGCCAGTTTGGTGGCTTGGCCAAGGCGCTCACTCAAAGTAAGGCCTTGGCGTTTGTGGGTTATTCGAGTTTCATCTCACGGATGATGGCTCGGAATTGGTCCATCTGCTTGCGCAACATGGCATCTTGCGCAGCAGGTGTTGAGCCAACGCCTTCAGCGCCCAGTTCGTTCAAGCGTTTCACCACGTCAGGATGCTTGACGGCCGCAATAATTTCTTTGTTCAAACGGTCAATGATGTCTTTGGGTGTTTTGGCGGGTGCAAACACACCGTTCCAGCCTTCCAATTCCAAGTTGGGATAGCCCAACTCTTTGACAGTAGGCACATCAGGCAAACCAGGAATGCGCTTAGAAGCGGTTGTGGCCAAGGCTTTCAAGGTGCCAGCTTTTACTTCTGCCAAAGAAGAGGACAACTGATCACCACCCACTTGCAATCGGCCAGCCAACAGTTCTTGCTTTAAGGGCGCAGCACCTTTGAAGGGGATGTGCTCCATGCTGATGCCAGCTTCTTTTTTGTAAGCTTCACCCAGTACGTGCATGGTGGAGCCTGGGCCTGTAGAGCCGTAGTTGTATTGCAAAGCCTTGTTGCTTTTCAAAAGGTTGGCAAGTTCTTTGAGGTCTTTGGCTGGCACTGATGGGCTGGAAGTCCAAATGAAGGGCACATAAACCGCAATAGAAACACCTGCAAAATCTGTGTCCACATTGAAGGGGGCACGGTTTGCCAGCGCTTGTGCAACTGCTGCCAATGGAAAGGACAGGTTGTGCATCATGATGGTGTAACCGTCGGGTGCGGCTTTGGCCATGAGGTCTGCGCCAATGTTGCCGCCAGCACCACCCTTGTTGTCAACCGTGACGGGTTGCCCCATCGACTCAGTCATCTTTTGCGCAATGATGCGAGCCACGATGTCAGTGGTACCGCCCGCGGGGAACGGCACAATCATTTTGATGGGTTTGGTGGGGTAGGCCTGCGCCATGACACTGATCGGCAGTGCCATCGCAATCAATGTGCCCGTGAAAATTTGTTTCCACTTTGAAAAAATTGAACGCATCTTGTCTCCTTGTTTCACAGGTTTACTTTTTACCCAAGCCCAAACGTTTGGCGCCTTCAATGTACAAAGCAATTCGCTCTTTCATGAAGGCGTCCATTTGATCGGTGCCAATGTTGACCAACTCGAAGCCGCTCTTGGCGGCAAGCTCTTTCATTTCAGGATCGTTGTTCAAAGCCAGCCACATGTCTGACAATTTTTTGCGCGCCTCTGGTGAGGTTGACTTTGGCACACCCACGCCGCGATAAGCGCCGTCAATCCAATCGACGCCCAGCTCTCTAAAGGTAGGCACGTTTGGCATGAGGGGGTGGCGTTTTTCCATGGCCACAGCCAAGGCGCGAACTTTGCCGCGATTGGCAATAGCAAAAGGTGTGTAGGTCACAGCGCCATCGATTTGCGCGCCGACAACTGCCATCGACATATCGCCAGTGCCTTTGTAGGGCACATAGGTGCTCTTGATACCAAAGGCCGCATTCAAACGTTCATGCGCGGCATGGTTAGCGGAGTTCAAGCCCGAGCCACCCAAGTTCATTTTGCCGGGAGACTGTTTGGCCGCGGCAATGAACTCAGCAAAGTTTTTAATGGGACTGCTTTCTGGAACTACCAACACATCAGGGGTGTAATGAAACCAAAAAACGGGTGTGATGTCGGCGGTTTTGTATTGAACTTCACCTTCGATGGGCTGAAACACAATGTGCGGCAAATTGATGCCCACCACATTGAGGCCATCGCCTGGCAGATTGTTCATTTGAGCCCACATGAGGCCGCCGCCAGCGCCAGCCTTGTATTGAATGATGGTATCAATGGCGCCGCATTTCTTTTTAAGCACCACTTGCTGATGCCTTGCAGACAAATCAGATTCGCCGCCCGGAGGAAATGCCTGCCAATACATGACGTTTTTCTCTGGGCAAGCGGGCATGGCTTGTGCCGATGCTTGATGCGGCATCAAGCTTGTCAAACTGAGGCTCACTGCACTCAACCAAAACTTTATTTTCTTTTCCATTTTGTCTCCTGCATCTGGATGATGATGAATTTGTTAGGGCCGAAGCATCTGGCACACGGCCTCGGTCACTTGTAGCGTAGTGGCCTCACCGCCTAAGTCGCGAGTGTGCAACTTGGGGTTGGCGGTAACCGCCTCAATGGCCTGCATTAAACGCTGAGCCTGCTGATCCAGTCCGATGTGCTCCAACATCATCACACAACTCCAAAAACTGCCAATAGGGTTTGCGAGACCTTTACCCATAATGTCAAAGGCGGAACCGTGTATCGGTTCAAACATGGAGGGATACCGGCGCTCGGGGTCAATGTTGCCCGTGGGCGCGATGCCCAAACTGCCAGCCAGCGCCGCAGCCAAATCGCTCAGAATATCGGCATGCAAGTTGGTGGCCACTAAGGTGTCTAGCGTTGCAGGCCGATTCACCATGCGCGCAGTGCACGCGTCCACCAGTTCTTTGTCCCATCGCACATCCGGAAACTCCAAGCTCACCTCTTTGGCAATTTCATCCCACATCACCATGGCATGGCGCTGCGCGTTAGATTTGGTGACCACGGTGAGCAACTTGCGCGGCCGTGATTGCGCCAACTTGAAGGCATAACGCATGATGCGCTGCACGCCCACGCGGGTCATCATGGACACATCGGTGGCCACTTCAATGGGGTGGCCTTGATGAGCTCTACCGCCCACACCCGCATATTCGCCTTCAGAATTTTCACGGACAATGACCCAGTTGAGTTGCTCAGGAGTGCATCGCTTTAGGGGGGCATCAATGCCCGGCAAAATGCGCGTTGGGCGCACATTGGCGTACTGATCAAAACCTTGGCAAATTTTGAGACGCAGTCCCCACAAGGTGATGTGGTCTGGAATTTGTGGGTCGCCCGCAGAACCAAACAAAATGGCATCCATGGGCCGCAGTGCATCAAGGCCATCGGCGGGCATCATGACGCCATGTTGTCGGTAGTAATCGCCGCCCCAATCAAACGATTTAAATTCAAAACTGAACTGGCTTTGTCCTTCGGCAAGCGCCTCAAGTACCACTTGTGAAGCAGGAATCACTTCCTGCCCGATGCCATCGCCTGGGATGCATGCAATTTTGAATTGTTTCATTAGAAGATCAGATGACAGCCTGTTTTACTTTGCAAAAATTCTTGTGTGACGCCAGGCGCCATCTCAAGCACTTTGAGTCCTTCAGGCACCACATCCATCACGGCCAAGTCGGTGATGATGCGATCGACCACACCCACGCCGGTTAATGGCAAAGTGCATTGGTTCAAGATTTTTAAATCTTCAGTGCCATCTTTTTTCTTGGCCACATGTTCCATCAAAATAATCACGCGCTTGACACCAGCCACCAAATCCATGGCGCCGCCCATGCCCTTGACCATCTTGCCTGGAATCATCCAGTTGGCCAGGTCACCCTTCTCGCTCACTTGCATGGCACCCAAGATGGACAGATTGATTTTGCCGCCGCGAATCATGGCAAAGCTGTCGTGACTGCCAAAAATAGAGGTGCCCTTGATGGTGGTCACGGTTTGCTTGCCCGCATTGATCAGGTCGGCATCGACCTCATCTTCAGTGGGAAACGGGCCAATGCCCAACATGCCGTTTTCAGATTGCAGCCACACTTCAATGTTGCTGGGCACATGGTTGGCCACCAAGGTGGGAATGCCAATGCCCAGATTGACATAGAAGCCGTCTTGCAGTTCGTGTGCGGCACGAGCCGCCATTTGGTCTTGACTCCAGCTCATGCTTAGACTCCTGCTTTCTCAGTGATGGTGCGTTTCTCAATGCGCTTTTCAGGGTGCTTGTTGAGAACCAATCGGTGGACGTAAATACCGGGCAAGTGAATATGGTCAGGGATCATGTCACCTGTTTCCACAATCTCTTCTACTTCCACAATGCACAGCTTGCCAGCCATGGCCACAGCGGGGTTGAAGTTGCGAGCCGTTAAACGGAATTGCAAGTTGCCCGATTTGTCTGCACGCCAGGCTTTCACCAACGACACATCAGGCACCAAGGAGCGTTCCATGACGTAAGTTTCGCCATCGAAATCACGCAATTCTTTGCCATCGGCCACCACGGTGCCCACACCCGTTTTGGTAAAGAAGGCTGGGATGCCCGCACCGCCAGCGCGCAGCTTTTCGGCCAAGGTGCCTTGTGGCGTGAATTCCAACTCAAGCTCGCCTGCCAAGAACTGACGCTCAAACTCTTTGTTTTCGCCAACATAGGAGGAGATCATTTTTTTGATCTGACGTGTTTCGAGCAGCTTGCCCAAACCAAAGCCATCGACACCCGCGTTATTGGAGATGGCGGTGAGATTTTTCACGCCAGAATCGCGCAGGGCTTCGATCAAAGCTTCGGGAATACCGCAGAGGCCAAAGCCACCCACGGCCAGCAATTGGCCATCTGACACGACGCCTTTCAGCGCCTCGGCAGCAGAAGGGAATATCTTATTCACAGGGCTCTCCTAAGAGGGGAAATCTTCAAAGTGTGTAGTGTAATAGGTGATTAGAATCAGGGAACTGACAAGGAAATCCATGACCGGCCCCTCCTCAAATAGCGGAAAAACACAGCGGTATCCTGTGCCAGAGCTGAAAGATGTGCCCGAAGACATCCGTGCCAAAATTTTGGAAGTCCAAGAAAAGGCAGGGTTTGTACCGCAAGTGTTTTTGGCTTTTGCGCGAAGACCGGCCGAATGGCGTGCTTTTTTTGCCTATCACGATGCCCTGATGGTGCCTGAATCGGTGGGCCGCACCAGCCACCTCACCAAAGGCGATCGGGAAATGATTGTGACCACAACCAGTGCTGCCAACAACTGTTTGTACTGTGTTGTGGCGCATGGCGCTATTTTGAGAATTTACGAAAAGAAACCCTTGGTGGCTGATCAGGTAGCAGTGAACTACCGCAAGGCAGACATTTCAGACAAGCAACGCGCCATGCTCGATTTCGCCATGAAAGTTTGTTTGCACAGCGACCAAATTGAGGATGCCGACTTTGCGCATCTGCATGCGCATGGCTTTGACGATGAAGACATTTGGGACATTGCGGCCATTACGGCGTTCTTTGGACTGTCCAACCGAATGGCCAGTTTCAGCGGCATGATGCCCAACCCGGAGTTTTATTTAATGGGCAGAGTACCCAAGCAAAAGTAATGGGATCAACTCATTTCAAATCATTCAGGGTGTGACCATCGCTCTAATTCGATCGGGCAGCGACACTGCTTTTTGAAGTGGGAAATCAACCCAAATGGTGGTAGCACCGCCGGCCGCGTAAATCACACCTGGCTCATTCACCAACTCCAAGGTGCACCAGCTTTCAAAAGTAGTACGGGCGGGGTCGCTCACATACATTTTGGCCAACACATTGCCAGGGTATTCCAGTTGTTTGTAAAAATTACAGAACGCATTGACGATGACCGGCCCTTGACCTTGCGGATTAGGTTCGCAGCCAATTGATTGAAAATAATCGATGCGCACCGTTTCTAAATATCGAAAATAAACGGTGTTATTCACATGCTTCATGGCATCCATGTCGCCCCAGCGAATGGGGATAATCATTTCGTTAACTTTTTTCTTGATTTCAGGTATTTCAAATTTCATATGACTTTGTCTCTGATTTATAGCAAAGAATGGATGTGAATTCACCACCTGCTTGTAAGTAGATTCTGCCTGTTCCGAGTTTAAAATGAGTCACCCTGCCGACATTTGGCCATTCGACCCCTAACTTAATGTGAGTCTCCCAATGACACCCGAAGAGATTTTGAACGCACACGGCCCCCGTGAATCCATGGAATACGACGTGGTCGTGGTGGGCGGGGGTCCTGCAGGTTTGTCCGCGGCCATTCGCTTGAAGCAGTTGGCTCAAGAAAAAGGCAATGACGTTTCTGTGGTGGTTTTGGAAAAAGGCTCAGAACCTGGCGCACACATTTTGTCTGGCGCCATCATGGATCCTATTGCTTTGACTGAGCTCTTTCCAAATTGGAAAGCAATGGGTGCACCACTGAATCAACCCGTCACAGAAGATATTTTCTTGATGACCACCGAGAAGGGCGCAACACGCGTGCCCAACTTCTCATTGCCCCCCTGCTTTCACAACGATGGCAACTACATCATCAGCTTAGGCAACTTCACGCGTTGGTTAGGTGAACAAGCTGAGGCTTTGGGCGTTGAAATTTTTCCAGGCTTTACAGCCGCTGAAGTTTTGTACAACGAAAATGGCGCCGTCAAAGGTGTGGCCACTGGCAACCTGGGTATCGGCAAAGACGGCAAGCCCACAGACAACTTTCAACTGGGCATGGAACTGCACGCCAAATACACCGTATTTGCAGAAGGTGCGCGCGGCCACTTGGGCAAGCAAGTCATTTCTCGCTTCAAGCTAGACGAAGGCAAAGATCCTCAAAGCTACGGCATTGGCATCAAAGAATTGTGGGAAATCGACCCTGCCCGTCACAAAGCTGGCTTGGCTTTGCACAGTGCTGGCTGGCCTTTAGATGAAATGACCTACGGCGGCTCTTTCCTGTATCACATGGAAGGCAACAAAGTGGTGGTGGGTTTTGTGGTGGGCCTCGACTACACCAACCCATGGCTCAGTCCCTTCGAAGAATTCCAACGCTTTAAAACTCACCCCAACATCCGCTGGTACTTTGAGGGCGACGAAGCCAAAGGTATTGCACCGGCCAAACGCATTTCTTATGGTGCGCGCGCCATCACGGCTGGCGGCATTTTGTCATTGCCCAAAACAGTATTTCCTGGCGGCGCCCTCATTGGATGCGAAGCTGGCTATCTCAATGCCAGCCGCATCAAAGGCAGTCATGCCGCCATTAAAACGGGTATGTTGGCGGCTGAAGCGGCTTACGATGCATTGCAAGCGGGCCGTCAACACGACGAACTCACCGCCTACCCCGAGGCCTTCGAAAGCAGTTGGTTGTACACCGAGTTGAACAAAGCTCGTAACTTCAAGCAATGGTTCAAAAAGGGTCGCACTGTGGGCACCCTCATGACTGGTGTTGAGCAGTTCTTGTTGCGCGGCCATGTGCCATGGACCATTCGCCGAACAGCGGCCGACCACACTTATTTAAAGCCTGCGGCTGAGTGCACGCCTATTCAATATCCCAAGCCAGATGGCAAGCTCACTTTTGACCGCTTGTCCAGCGTGTTCATCAGCAACACCAACCATGAAGAAAACCAACCCGCTCACCTCACCTTGAAGGATGCCAGTGTTCCTGTGGGTGTGAATTTGGCCAAATTTGCTGGGCCCGAAGCGCGCTACTGCCCTGCTGGCGTGTACGAATATGTGAAAAACGAAGACCAATCCGATCGATTGCAAATCAACGCCCAAAATTGCGTGCATTGCAAAACCTGTGACATCAAAGACCCCACCCAAAACATTGTCTGGGTCACACCAGAAGGCGGCGGGGGTCCTAATTACGCGGGCATGTAAAAAATGCGTGCAGGCCTTAAAGACCTGTTTATAATTTCAACGTCAGGAGAGCGCGGTCTTTGAAAGACCGCCACCGAAGGCGCAGGAAACCAATGTGTTTCTGAACGCTCAGGTACAAAGGACTGACAAACGTTCATGGTTTGGCCATGAGCGCTTCCTCACTGGAGAGAGAGGGCGGACCATCCGGTCGTACCCTCCACCGAAGGCGCAACCCGCATTGGGACTTTCTGTTTGAAGGGCCCAACCGGCGAATCGCTCAGGTAAAGCGGACAGCGAGGGCAACCCATGACTTCGGTCATGGTTTTACATTGCCCTTGGAGAATTTATTTGTCCGCTGATACCTCATTGCTCAATACCCCCCTCAATGGTTTGCACCTCGAATTGGGCGCACGCATGGTGCCCTTCGCTGGCTACAGCATGCCCGTGCAATACCCTATGGGCTTGATGGCCGAACACCACCACACGCGCTCTGAGGCTGGGTTGTTTGATGTGTCTCACATGGGCCAGTTGCGCTTGGTGGGGCCTGGTGCTGCAGCAGCGTTTGAATCCCTCATGCCTGTTGATGTGATCGATTTACCCGTGGGCAAACAGCGATATGGATTGCTACTCACAGACGAAGGTACCATCATTGACGATTTGATGTTTGTCAATCGCGGTACCGATATTTTTGTCATTGTGAATGGTGCTTGCAAAGTGAACGACATCGCTCACATTCAAGCGCGCATAGGTTCCCAATGCCAAGTGATTCCCATGCCCGAGCGTTCGCTCTTGGCTTTGCAAGGCCCCAAGGCTGTCGATGCTTTATCGCGCATGGTGCCTGACGTTGAAAAAGGGGTCTTTATGACGGGCGCATCATTTGCGTGGCAAGGTGCTGATTTGTTCATTACGCGATCTGGCTACACCGGTGAAGATGGTTTTGAAATTTCCGTTCACAACGATCATGCCGACCATTTTGCGCGCGCTTTGTTATCGCAATCAGAGATCAAGCCGATTGGTTTAGGCGCTCGCAACTCTTTGCGACTTGAAGCTGGCTTGTGTTTGTATGGCAACGACATTGACACCAGCACCACGCCCATTGAAGCCAGCCTCAATTGGGCCATTCAAAAAGTTCGCCGCACAGGTGGCGCACGCGCAGGTGGTTTTCCTGGCGCCGACATTGTGTTGGGCCAAATAGATGGCACCCGCGCCCTCACACGAAAGCGTGTGGGGCTCATTGCGCAGGAGCGTGTGCCCGTGCGTGAGCATGTTGAATTGCAGAACATTCAGGGCGCCAAAATTGGCGAAGTTTCTAGCGGCTTGCTTGGCCCCACCGCCAACGTGCCTGTGGCTATGGGCTATGTCGATGTGGCAAGCGCAGGCTTAGGAACTGTGGTCAACGCGATGGTGCGCGGCAAGGCTGTGCCGATGACCGTGAGCGCCATGCCGTTTGTGCCCAATCGTTATTACCGCGGCTGAAACACGAAGATTTTTAAAATTAATTGTGATCTGACCCCAATTAAAAAATTAACTGACCCAAATTAAACAAGGAGTGAGAAATGAGTTTGAAGTACACGGAAGAGCATGAATGGATTTTGGTGAATGGCGATGTGGCCACGGTGGGCATTACGCACCACGCACAAGATGCGTTGGGGGATGTGGTATTTGTTGAATTGCCTGAAGTTGGAAGTAGCTTTGAACAAAAGGCTGTGGCGGGTGTGGTGGAGTCTGTGAAGGCGGCTGCCGATGTATACATGCCCATCAGCGGTGAAATTACGGAAGTGAATGAAGCACTGCGTGACAATCCTTCCTTGGCCAACACCGATCCATTGGGCGCGGGTTGGTTCTTCAAGGTGAAGTTATCTGATGCATCGCAGGTGAATGCGTTGTTGGACGAAACAGCCTACACAGCATTTTCTGCTGCGCATTAAAACCTCTGCTCAATTTCTGTTGATCGAACATTAAGTTTGAAGGCCCCCTATGTTGATGTCCTCTGCCGCCCCTTTAAGTCTTCTCGAAAACGAGAGTGAATTCATTGCACGCCACATTGGTATCAGTGAAGCAGATGAAAAACACATGTTGTCGGTCATTGGCCTGGCTTCACGCCGTGCGCTCATTGACAGCATCGTGCCCACCTCCATTGCACGCAGTCAGGCCATGAATCTGCCAGCGCCTGTGACCGAGGCAGGTGCATTGGCAGAACTCAAAGCCATGGCGCAACAAAACAAAATACTCAAAAGTTTCATTGGACAAGGCTATTACGGCACGCACACGCCGGGCGTGATTTTGCGGAATATTTTGGAAAACCCCGCTTGGTACACCGCCTACACACCTTACCAAGCCGAGATCAGCCAAGGCCGCATGGAAGCTTTGGTCAATTTTCAAACCATGATTTGCGATTTAACGGCCATGCCGATTGCCAACGCCTCCATGTTGGACGAGGCCACGGCTGCTGCAGAAGCCATGACCTTGGCCAAGCGCTCGGTTAAATCAAAAAGCAACAACATCATTGTGGCCAGTGACTGCCATCCGCAAACCATTGAAGTCATTCAAACGCGTGCAGCGCCTTTAGGCTTGAAGGTGTTGGTGGGCTTTGCCCCCGATCTCATGCAGCAAAACGATTACTTTGCAGTGGTGGCGCAATATCCCGCTACTTCAGGCATGACGCACAATTTGAAAGACGTCATTGCACAAGCACATGCTGCTCAATCAGCGTTCATTGTGGCCGCTGATTTGTTGGCATTGACACTGCTCACGCCACCTGGCGAAATGGACGCTGACATTGTGGTG
Source organism: Comamonadaceae bacterium (assembly GCA_947479935.1). Taxonomy (GTDB): domain Bacteria; phylum Pseudomonadota; class Gammaproteobacteria; order Burkholderiales; family Burkholderiaceae_C; genus Limnohabitans_A. Next base: position 33,769 of record CANKBG010000007.1, on the reverse strand, counting down.
GGTACAACTCAGCGCTTTGGCATGCCCATGGGCGCTGGCGGTCCTCACGCGGCTTACTTGGCTTGTCGTGATGATTACAAACGTTCTATGCCAGGACGTTTGGTGGGTGTGAGTGTGGACGTGCATGGCAACACGGCGTATCGCTTGGCTTTGCAAACGCGCGAGCAACACATTCGCCGCGAAAAAGCAACTTCCAACATTTGCACAGCGCAAGTTTTGCCCGCGGTGGTGGCCAGCATGTATGCGGTCTATCACGGCCCTGTAGGTTTGAAGCGCATTGCCCAACGCGTGGCCAGTTTCACTGCCATTTTGGCAGAAGGTTTGGAACAACTCGGTTTCAAATTGGCACACAAATCCGCCTTTGACACTTTGCAAATTAGCACCGGCGCACGCACCGAAGCCATCCTACAAAAAGCTGTACTCAAAGGCTTGAACTTACGCAAATTAAGCGCCGACAGCATTGGCGTTTCTTTAGATGAAACCACATTGCGCGACGACATCGAAGCACTCTGGTCTAGCTTTGCAGAAGGCGGTCAATCCCTGCCCGAATGGACACCTTTTGAAAAAGGTCGCGACACTCTCATCCCAACAGGCCTGCGCCGTACCAGCACGTTTCTCACACATCCCGTGTTCAATCGGTACCATTCCGAAACTGGCATGCTGCGTTACATCCGTCAATTGAGCGACAAAGATTTGGCGCTTGACAGAAGCATGATTCCGCTGGGCTCTTGCACCATGAAGCTCAATGCCACCAGCGAGATGATTCCCATCACCTGGCCCGAGTTTGCCAACATGCACCCCTTCGCTCCCGCCGATCAGCTCAAGGGCTATGCACTGCTCGATGAGCAACTGCGCGAGTGGTTGTGCCAAGCCACAGGCTACGCAGGCATCAGCTTGCAACCCAACGCAGGTTCTCAAGGTGAATACGCAGGCCTCTTGGTCATCAAGGCATTTCACGAAGCCAAGGGCCAAGGCCATCGCAACATTTGCATCATTCCTTCCAGTGCGCACGGCACCAACCCCGCCAGCGCACAAATGGTGGGCATGCAAGTGGTGGTCACCGCTTGCGATGCGCAAGGCAACGTCGACATGGCCGATCTGAAGGCCAAGTGCGAACAACACAGCGCCAACTTGGCCGCAGCCATGATTACCTACCCCAGCACACATGGCGTGTTTGAAACCCAAGTGAAAGCACTGTGTGAATTGGTTCACCAACACGGCGGCCGCGTGTATGTAGACGGTGCCAACATGAATGCTTTGGTGGGTGTGGCAGCCCCCGGCGAATTTGGTGGCGATGTGAGCCACCTTAATCTGCACAAAACCTTCTGCATTCCTCATGGCGGCGGCGGCCCAGGCGTGGGCCCCGTTTGTGTGGTGGCAGACTTGGTACCCTATTTGCCAGGCCACGCCACAGGTGGCTTGAAAGTGAATGGCGTGGGCGCCGTTTCAGCGGCACCTTTGGGCAACGCGGCCGTGTTGCCCATCAGCTGGATGTACTGCCGCATGATGGGCGCCGAAGGCTTGAAGCACGCCACCGAAGCGGCTATTTTGGCGGCCAACTACATCAGTCATCGCTTGGCCGATCATTACCCTACGCTGTATGCCAGCGCAGGTGAGAATGGCAAAGCCGGTCATGTGGCCCACGAGTGCATTTTGGATTTGCGAGGCCTGAAAGAAACCAGCGGCGTGATGGCAGAAGACGTGGCCAAGCGCTTGATGGACTATGGTTTCCATGCACCCACTTTGTCTTTCCCTGTGGTCAACACCCTCATGGTGGAACCCACCGAAAGCGAAACGCTTGAAGAGTTAGACCGTTTCATCGATGCCATGATTGCCATTCGCGAAGAAGTGCGCCTCATTGAAAACGGTGTTTGGCCGCAAGATAACAACCCACTCAAACATGCACCGCACACCGCGGCCAGTTTGATGGGTGCTGATTGGAACCGCCCCTATTCACGCGAAGTAGGTGCAGCCCAAGCTGGTCGTCCCTTAAGCAGCGTGAAGTATTGGCCACAAGTGGGCCGGGTTGACAACGTGTATGGCGATCGCAACTTGTTCTGTAGCTGCGTCCCCATGAGTGACTACGCTTCATGAGCGCTTTCCAAATCAAGCGCGTCGATTATTTGAATGCGCAAGATGCGCAAGCTCTGGTTTTTTTGCTCGATGCCTACGCTCAAGACCCCATGGGCGGTGGCGATGCACTCAACCCAGAAGCTGCAGCGCGCTTGTGCAAAGACATGGCCCGCATTGCAGGTGCAGCCAGTTTCATCGCTTGGTTTGAAGACAAACCTGTGGGCTTGATCAACTGCTTTGAAGGCTATTCCACCTTCAAGGCCAAACCTCTGCTCAACGTGCACGACATTGCCGTCTTGGCGGACCATCGAGGCCAAGGCGTTGGACAAGCCCTGCTCAAAGCGGCAGAAGATTACGCCCGCTTGCGTGGCTGCTGCAAGCTCACCCTAGAGGTGCTGAGTGGCAATGCACCGGCCTTGTCCAGTTACAAACGCTTTGGATTTACCCAATACGAACTCGCTGCGGCCGCAGGACAAGCTCAATTCATGCAAAAGTGGCTGTAAAGTCAGGGGTTGAATGAACCCATATCCTATTCGCGTCTTAAGCGTCATTCCACCGATGACGCAACTCAATACCCCCTACCCGTCAACGGCCTACCTGACGGGCTTTTTGCGTTCTCGTGGGGTCTCTGCTGTTCAAGAAGATTTGGCACTCAAACTCGTCTTAAGCTTGTTGACAACACAAGGCTTGGAGGACGTGAAGGTTCGCGCGTTGCGATTGCCAGAAGCTGAGCGCAGTGCCAGCGTTAATTTCTTTCTCGATTTCTTTGCGCGCTACGTTCACACCATCCAACCCACCATTGCTTTTTTACAAGGCAAGGACAGCACATTAAGTCATCGTATTGCGGGTCGCGGGTTCTTACCCGAAGGCCCGCGCTTTGCAGCGCTGGACGCTTACGACGACAGCGAATCGGGCGATCCTTTGTCTTGGGCATTTGGTGCGCTGGGCCAGCAAGACCGCGCACGCCACTTGGCCACTTTGTATTTGAACGATTTAGCCGACGTGTTGCGCGATGCTGTCGACTCTCGGTTTGAATTTGTTCGCTACGGCGAATCATTGGCTGGCAGTCAAGCCACCTTTGAGCCCTTGGCCGAAGCACTTGCAGCACCCCTTACCTTGATGGATGAGAAATTACAAGCTCTCACGCTGCAGGCCATTGATCAACACCAACCCACCTTGGTCCTGCTCTCTGTGCCCTTCCCTGGCGCTGTTTATGCAGCCTTCAGAATTGCGCAGTGCGTCAAGCAACACCATCCCAGCATTCAAATAGCGATGGGAGGTGGCTTCGTGAATACCGAATTGCGTGAACTGACAGAACCTCGCGTGTTTGATTACGTCGATTTCGTCACCCTCGATTCAGGCGAGCGGCCACTGCTGGCTTTGCTAGAACATTTAGAAGGCAAGCGGTCTGCTTCACGCTTGGTTAGAACTTTCATTCGGAAATCGGCGGATGAAGCAGGAAATAGCGACTTTACCGCCAACTCGCAACGCGTTCAACTCATCAATTGGTCTGAGCCCGATGTACCGTTTGAAGAAGTGGGCACCGCCACTTGGGATGGCCTGCCATTGCAGGACTATTTGTCATTGCTAGACATGCTTAATCCCATGCACCGACTGTGGAGTGATGGTCGCTGGAACAAACTCACAGTAGCTCATGGCTGCTATTGGAAAAAATGCAGTTTCTGCGATGTGAGTCTCGACTACATCTCGCGCTACGAAACAGCGTCTGCAACTTTGTTGGTCGACCGCATTGAGCAAATTGTGAAAGAAACAGGGCAAACAGGTTTCCACTTTGTAGATGAAGCCGCGCCACCCAAAGCTCTCAAAGCATTGGCCGAAGAACTCATTCGCCGCAATGTGCACATCTCGTGGTGGGGCAACATTCGTTTTGAAAAAACCTTCACACCTGAGTTGGCCGAGCTGTTGGCTGAGAGTGGCTGCATTGCCATGTCGGGCGGACTTGAAGTGGCCTCCGACCGTCTACTCAAACTCATGAAAAAAGGGGTGACTGTAGAACAAGTAGCACAAGTCACCAAAGGCTTTTCAGAGGCGGGTATTTTGGTTCATGCTTACCTGATGTATGGCTTTCCCACACAAACCGTGCAGGATACTGTGGATGCACTGGAGTACGTGCGTCAATTGTTTGAAAACGGTTGCATTCAAAGCGGCTTTTTTCATCGGTTTACCTGCACCGTTCATTCACCTGTGGGCTTGAACCCCGAAGAATATGGGATTGAACTCATCCCATTACCGTCGGTAAGTTTTGGCAAGAATGACATTGGCTTCATCGACCCCTCAGGGGTGGACCACGACCTTTTGGGATTGGGTTTGAAAAAAGCCATTTACAACTTCATGCATGGCATTGGCCTGGAACAAGATGTGCGTACTTGGTTTCAAGATGCACTTATTGAACAGGCGCGCGGTAAAAGCCCAGCTTTCAAAACGCCAAAGAGTACTGTTTCAAGAACCAAAATTTCTCAGGCCTTAGGCCGCTAGACATTGAGATTCTTTCTCTTATGAATGCCTCTTAAGGGCTTGGGTAAACTTTGAATGACAGCATTTTTCCAGCTGCATTCACTTTGGCCAACACCATGTCGCCAGACCCTACATTTTCACCCATAAACTCTGCAATGTTCACATGGTGCGTGACCAAAATCAAAGCCTTGTCCCCTTTGGTTTTCAGCTGACTGCCAATGAATTTTTGCAAGTTCAAATTTCTTTGCGGCCCCATACTCATGTCGTCAAAAAATGAATTCAGGGACGCTTCGTGAACGGGCACGCCCAAGGCCAGTTTCTCGGCAGTTTCTTTGCAACGACACCACGCACTGGTGAACACCATCGCGTCGCGCACACCTTGCGTCTTTAACCACTGACCAATGCGATGTGCTTGCTCACGACCTTTGGCATCTAAATTTCTTTGCGACTTGCAATCTTGAAGTTTGTAACCAGCAGGGTCGCCCACACCAGGAGCCAATGCATGGCGCATTAGAACAACATGGTCAGATTTTTTGAGCAGCTCAGACAGTTCACTGGCGCTTGCATGAAAGCTGCCCGTGAAGGCCCATCCCAACAACACCAACTTCAAAAAGTCCTTTTTGAACGCCTTGATCATTTGAAAGCTGCCGAAGATGTGTCTTGATGAGATTGAGACCCTTGTCCCTCGTCTGTTGGCAACTCCAGCTTTGGCATGGCCATTTTTTCGCCATCCCATTTCTGCCCGCACCAACAAAGACCTTCAGGGTCAATGATGCACGTACCGGTGCCACAACATCTTGGATCTTCGTTCATATGTCCCTCTTCATGATTAAAGTCATCACCATGGAATAAGCTGCCCAGCGTGGTCTACAAACTGAGCTCTGCCGTTTGGCTTTAAGTCTGACATGACTGCCATTAATTTTGAAACCGATTCTTCTGGCAGCATGGCATTGTCTGCTGCCACAAAACCCGATGACAGTTTCGATTGAACTGTACCGGGCTGCAATGCAGCAAAAACACACAAGGGCTTTTTTCGGGCTGCTTCAATCGCAGCCGTTTGCAACAACATATTCCTAGCAGCCTTAGCGGCTCGGTAGCCATACCATCCGCCCTTGTGATTGTCTTCAATGCTTCCAACTCGCGCCGATAAGGTGGCGTAGCAAGACGGTTCTTGAGATAGCAACAGTGGAAAAAAATGCTTCATGAGCAAAGCGGGCCCCACTGCATTCACTTCAAACTGTTTTAAAAGTTGCTTGGCATTCAAGGCTTCCAAGCGCTTTTCAGGACCTTGCCCTTCAATGGTCAAAGCGCCGGTAGCATCAATGATCCATTTGAATTGGCATGCGCCAAAGGAGCCGGTCGCACTTTGCAAGCGAGCCGCACAACGCGCCATACTGTCTTCGTTTTCCAATTCAAAATGCAATTCACTTTGACGCGACAAGCTAACAACCATCGAGCACGACAAATCATTTTGGAAGTGCTCAACAAATGCGCTTCCGATGGCACCACTTGCGCCCAACACCAACGCTTGATATTGGCTCATGAATGACGCGCATCCCATTTGATCAAATACTTTTGAACAGTGGGCCGAATGGGCAAGAACATTTTGTAGCCCACATTGATCATCCAACTGAAAGGCCACACCGAAAACATGCGGCCAGCCAAGCGCCAGCCACGCAACTCCAACCACAAGCGGGCAAATGCAGCACCGCCCTCATACAAATTGCCCTGCGCATCACGTACGTGGAAGTAAGCCATGGCACGTTGACAATTGAGCCCATCACCCAAACTTGAATCGTCGTTGACCAGAAAATTCACACTCACATCGTGCCAAACCAATTGGGCCGAATCCGGATTGCCTTTGTAAAAAGCAATTTCACGCCGACACAAGGGGCAGCTTCCATCGTAATAAATGGTCAGTGCGGGCATGGCTCAGGCTTCGCCAGCTGCAATTCTTCTAAGCGCTTGCTCAAACACCTCGGCGGGTTGTCCACCCGAAATCAAGTGCTTGTCATTGATGATGACGGCAGGCACTGAATGAATGCCTGCTTGTTGGTAGAACTGCTCTACTTCGCGCACTTCTTGTGCATAGGTATCGGAAGCCAAAATACCTTGAGCCTCAGCAACATCCAAACCGACTGAGGCCACGACAGCCAACAAGACTTCATCAGATTCGACTTGCTCAGCCCGCCCCTGATATGCCTCGAGCAAGGCTTTTTTCAAAGCGTGCTGACGACCTATGGGCCCAGTGACTCCCGCCCAGTGCAACAGGCGGTGTGCATTGAAAGTGTTGTAAACACGCCCTCGACCTTCAGCTTTGAACTTGAAGCCCACTTCCTCACCCCGCGCGGCAATGTTGGCGCGAATTTGCGCCTGCTGCTCAGGCGTTGAGCCATACTTTTGGGTCAAGTGCTCACTCAAATCTTGGCCGCCTGGACCCATGTTGGGGTTCAATTCAAAGGGCTGAAAATGCAAATCAGCCGTCACCTCGCCCTTCAATCGCCCCAAGGCTTGTTCTAGTGCGCCCAAGCCCACCGCACACCAGGGACAAGCGATATCAGAGACGAAATCAATTTTTATAGTTGCGGACATGGCAAAAGTTTTTCGAATAAAAGCGCGATATTGCCTCAAATATTGGAAAATCGATGCAGTGTCCCCAGATTCCATGTTTTGACTAGGGATCTTAGGCAACCCCATCTTTGAGGAAGATCATGAAAATTTTGTGTTTGAACGGCATTAACTTGAACATGTTCGGAAAGCGTGACCCCGCCCAATACGGCAACCTCACCTTGGCCGAAATTGATGCGCAAGTGAAAAAACTGGGCAAGGAGCTAGGCGCAGAAGTCGAATGCTTTCAAACGAATTTTGAAGGCGCCATGGTTGAAAAAATTCACCAAGCTCATGCCGATAGCGTGAATGCCGTCATGATCAATGCGGGTGCTTGGACCCACTACAGCTACGGCCTTCGCGACGCGTTGGCCATTTTAAAATGCCCCATCATTGAAGTACACATGTCCAACATTCATGCGCGCGAAGAATTCAGGCACCATTCAGTGATTGCAGAAATTGCCAAGGGGCAAATTGCAGGTTTTGGTGTTGGCAGTTATTTGCTGGGCTTAAGAGCTGCGGTTTCAGCCATTCAAACCAAGACTTAATTCAAATTGACTGAAGCGCCGTCTTCAGGGCTTTTTGAAACCCTGGAGGGTCTTCAAACTGCACCCAGTGGCCAGCGCCCAGAACCAATTGCCAAGAACCCAAATGGGTCGATGTGTTTTTAAACATCGCTTCCACCTCATGCATCCGTTCTTTGTACAGCGCATCAAACTCACCGTAAATCACTTGAAGCGGGCATTGGATTCGGGGCAAGGCCTCGGCCACAATGGGCGTTAAAGACAAACGCCTGCGCGGCATGCGATCACGCTGCACATTGCCCTGATGGACAGCCATGGCCAGTTCATTCAGATTCGCAGCATCGTGCAACATCAAAACCAACAAGTTGTGTCGGTGAGCCTCAGCTTGCATTTCAGCGGTGGGTAAATGGCGCCAGCCTTTGAGCGGAATTCTGTTAGGCGCATTCAAACCCAAGCCTGGGGCGCCCACCATCACTAAATTTTGCGCATCCTTGGGATAAGCCGCCAACCAAAGCGCTGCCGCCATACCGCCAAATGAAAATCCTACAAAGGTGGTGAATGTATTTTGTTGGAGAGATTGCCAAGCTGCATGCAAGGGCTCAATCAAGGCATCTACATCGCCCCCCTTCTCTGGCGCTTCAGAATCACCAAAGCCAGGCAAATCAATGGCCAAAACTCGGAAACCATCTGCGACCAAAGGCGCAATTGTGTGAATCCAATGCGTCCAACTGCCGCTGCCACCATGCAGCAAAACCACGGTAGGCGCACCTTCAGGGCCCCATCGATGCCAGACCATCTTGCCAGGTAAATTCAAACACTCTCCTGCCAACAATGCTTGCAGTACATCGGCCTTTAAATGCTTTTGAATCGAAGCATCAATTTCAATGGGCTTAGTTAGCATAGGCTTTGTGAATTGGATGTTGTAAACGCCATACATGATAAGCAGCCAAGGTGGCAATCAATGCGGTCAACATTGAAACCCAATAGACACTTTGCAGTCCAAATTGGTCACTCAGCAAACCACCCGTCAAGCCACCCAGCACGCCTGGAAATCCATAGCCAATGACCGTGTAAAGTGCCTGGCCACGCCCCCTTAAGCGTCCTGGAAAGTGATGCGACAACAAAGCAATGCACGCCGTGTGATGGGCGGCAAAGGTGATTGCATGCAGTGCTTGTGAAATCAGCAGAACCCAAAGCACATTGGCCCATTGCGCTGTCATACCCATCCGCAATGCCATGACAGCCGAGCACACCACCAACCAGCCCGTTAATGGCAACTTCGGCATCCATTTGGCTTGCGTGAAAAACCACCCAATTTCAACAATGACGGACACCGCCCAGAGCATGCCAATCCAAATTTTGCTGTAACCGATCGAATCCAAATACAAAGAGAAAAACACATACACACCAATGTGCGACAGCACATGGAAAAATGCCGTGATAAAAAACCACATCACTTGCTTTTGTTGCAACACGGGCCACACAGCCAATTTGGTTTCATGCGTCGGTACGGCTTCTTTCAAATCTGGCAACATCCAGACACTGACAGTGACTGCGGCCAAACTTAGCACTGTCCAACCGGGAAAATGCTGCATGCCAAAATGTTCAAACCAAGCACCCGCCAAAAACACGGTGATCAAAAAACCAATTGAGCCAAACAACCGAACTCGACCATATCTTTTGGCATCAAATGCGCCGCCTTGACTCACCAAATGCGCCATGGCCGCTTCACTCATGGGCATCATGGAGCTGGTGTGCGTGAACATGACCAAGAAAACCAGACCCAAACCTAAAGGGCCCAGTTCAAAAAACAGCAAACAAGCGCAAACTAAAGCCATGGTGGCGCCATAACGAAGTAACTTCACACGCTCCCCAGTGTGGTCGCTAAGCCAGCCCCACCCGTAAGGCGCAAACAGCCTGGTGGCAGCCTGAACAGAGGTCAGGACACTGATGGCCACCAAACCAAAACCCAACTCCTTCAACCACAAAGGCAAGTAAGGATTAAAAAATCCAATGTGTGCAAAGTAACTGGCCGACACTGCGGCAAAAGGAATCAGTTGACGGCGATTGGCCGCGGACGAATTGGGCATCTAAGCCCCTTACTGATTTGAAGCTTGAGTGACATCACCGCACTGCGCACGGTGTTGCAACACATGGTCAATGACCACCAAAGCCAGCATTGCCTCTGCAATGGGCGTGGCCCGAATGCCCACACAAGGATCGTGTCGACCTTTGGTCAGCACTTCAACCTCATTGCCTAGCGTGTCAATGGAAGGACGAGGGATCAAAATAGAACTGGTGGGTTTGACTGCAATGGAAACCTCAATGTCTTGGCCCGTACTGATACCGCCCAAGACACCTCCCGAGTTGTTGCCAATAAAACCAGTGCGCGTGATGGGATCGCCATGTTCGCTGCCCTTCTGCGTCACAGAGGCAAAACCTGCACCAATTTCAACGCCCTTCACAGCATTGATGCCCATCATGGCATAGGCGATGTCGGCATCGAGTTTGTCAAACAGTGGTTGACCAAGTCCCACAGGCATGCCTTGTGCAACCACGCGCAAACGTGCGCCACAAGAGTCGCCCGATTTACGCAATGCGTTCATGTAATCTTCTAGTGCAGACACATCGGCCACGGGTGCAAAGAAAGGATTGTGATGCACATGGTCCCAGCTTTCAAAGCCAATTCGCACCTCCCCAATTTGCGTCATGCAACCTTTGAAAGTGGTGCCATGCTTTGTAGCCAACCATTTTTTGGCGACTGCACCTGCGGCCACCATGGGCGCTGTTAAGCGCGCGGAAGAACGACCGCCACCGCGAGGATCGCGCAGACCATATTTACGTAAATACGTAAAGTCTGCATGGCCAGGTCGAAATGTTTGAACAATGTCCCCGTAGTCTTTACTGCGCTGGTCGGTGTTTTGAATGAGAAGTGCAATCGGCGTACCGGTGGTCAGCCCCTGATAAACGCCCGATAAAATTTGAACCGTGTCGGGTTCGTTGCGTTGGGTGACAAATTTAGAGGTTCCAGGACGCCTTCGATCCAGGTCAGGTTGAATGTCCACCTCTGAGAGGGGCATGCCTGGGGGGCAACCATCAATGACACAGCCAATGGCCAGGCCGTGGGATTCACCAAAGTTGGTGACCGAAAAAAGGGTGCCGAAGGTATTACCGCTCATAGGCACCCATTATCTCAGAGGGTGGGGGCTTCTTTGTTTTCTTTGTTTTCGCCCTCAGGCCAGTCACGAATATAGGCTTTGAGCATTTTGTTTTCAAAATTCTGGCTGTCCACCACCGCTTTGGCCACGTCATAGAAGCTAATGACCCCCATCAGCATGCGGTTGTCCATCACAGGCATGTACCTGGCGTGGTTGTTTAGCATCATGCGCCGCACCTCGTCCATTTCCGTTTCACTGGTGCAGGTCATGGGCGTGTCGTCCATGGACTTGCGCACCGATACATTGCCGATAGATCCAGCATTTTGAGCCAAGGTTTGCATCACCTCACGGAAAGTGAGCATGCCCACCAAATCGCCGTGCTCCATGACCACCAAGGAACCGATGTCCTTTTCAGACATGATTTGAATGGCAGAGGCCAAGGCTTCATCGGGCGTGACAGTGATCAGGCTACTCCCCTTAACGCGAAGGATGTCACTGACTTTCATGGCGGGTCTCCTATTGATCGACAAATATAGCCCACAATGTTGGCTAAAACAGTCAAAGCTTACCCTTAGGCACTTGCCTGAAACTTTCAGCTATTTTGTTGGAGACACTTTATGCCCGGCTATTCAGACCCTGGATTTGACACCCTTGCTTTGCATGCAGGTGCAGCTCCCGACCCCACCACTGGCGCTCGCGCCGTACCAATTCACCTCACGACTTCGTTTGTCTTTGAGTCCAGCGAACAAGCCGCCTCGTTGTTCAATTTGGAACGTGCAGGGCACGTTTACAGTCGCATCAGCAACCCAACCAACGCGGTACTAGAGCAACGCATCTCTGCCTTAGAAGGCGGCATAGGCGCCATCGCGACGGCCAGCGGTCAAGCGGCGCTGCACTTAGCGGTAACCACCCTCATGGGTGCGGGTTCACACATTGTGGCCTCCTCTGCTTTGTATGGTGGTTCTCACAATCTGTTGCACTACACCCTCAGCAGATTTGGCATTGAAACCACGTTTGTCAAACCAGGGAACCTAGACGCATGGCGCCATGCCGTGCGGCCCAACACCAAACTGTTTTTTGGTGAAACTGTCGGCAACCCTGGTATGGATGTTTTGGATTTACCCGCAGTCAGTCAAATTGCGCATTCCGCGGGCGTGCCACTTTTGGTCGATGCCACACTCACCTCGCCTTGGTTGATGAAGCCGCTTGAGCATGGCGCCGACTTGGTGGTGCATTCGGCCACTAAATTTTTATCAGGCCACGGCACCGTCATTGGCGGCTTGGTGGTGGATGGTGGTAGTTTTGACTGGGCAGGACCTCATACCGAAGGCAAATTTGCTGAACTCACAAAAGCCTACGAAGGCTTTCATAACATGGTATTTGACGAAGAAAGCACCATTGGCGCTTTTCTGCTTCGAGCACGTCGCGAGGGTCTGCGCGACTTTGGCGCATGTATGAGTCCGCACACGGCATGGCTTATTTTGCAGGGCATCGAAACATTGCCCTTGCGCATGGCCCGTCATGTCAGCAACACAGAAAAAGTGGTGAATTTTTTAGCGGCTCACTCCATGGTGAGTCGTGTCGGCCACCCCATGTTAGAAAGCCATCCCAGTTACGCCTTGGCTCAAAAGTTATTACCAAAAGGCGCGGGTTCCGTCTTCAGTTTCGACATTCAAGGCACTCGGCAACAAGGACAAGCCTTCATAGAAGCCTTACAAGTTTTCAGCCATTTGGCCAATGTGGGTGATTGCAGATCATTGGTCATTCATCCCGCCAGCACCACCCACTTCCGCGTCGACGATGAAACACTGAAAGCCTCAGGCATTGGCCCAGGCACGGTCCGCCTGTCAATTGGTCTTGAAGACCCCGACGATTTGATCGACGACCTCAAACGCGCATTGAAAGCCGCAGAAAAAGCAGCTGTTGCACAGCCGGTTAAAGCTGGAGGTACCACATGAATTACAACGTCCACGGCGCGCCTTTGTATGCTTACACGGGCGGCAAAAATTTTGACCCTGCCAAACCGACCGCCGTCTTTATTCACGGCGTTCTGAACGACCACAGCGTTTGGATTTTGCAGACCCGTTATTTTGCAAACCACGGCTGGAATGTCTTGGCAATTGATTTACCAGGCCACGGCAAAAGTGGTGGCAAAGCTCCCACCTCTGTGCAAGAAGCCGCATCAACTGTCATGGCTTTACTGGATGAAGCGGGTATCTCAAAGGCAGTCCTCATAGGCCATAGTTTTGGCTCCCTCATTGCCCTACACGCTACAGCAGAAAACCCATCGCGGGTTTCGAAATTGGTTATGGTGGGGACGGCCTACCCTATGCGAGTTTCACCCGCCTTGCTCGAAAGTTCGCTCAACGATCCGCAAAAAGCCATTCACATGGTCACTGTGTTTTCGCATTCAACTTTGGCACCTCCCCCTAGCGCACTGGGTCCAGGCACTTGGCTGCTGGGTGGTAGCAAAGCGCTTATGAAACGTGTGCTAGCAAGCAACCCCCATGAGAATATTTTCAATATCGGATTTAAGGCTTGTGACAGCTACGACCAAGGTGAAGTATCCATGCGCAAAGTTGCCTGCCCCACCCTCTTTTTGTTGGGCAACAAAGATCAGATGACTCAGCCTAAAGCGGCACAGGGCCTGATTAAATTAGCGCATGAGGGTCAAGTGGCCATGGTCAACGCGGGCCATCAACTCATGGTTGAAGCGCCTGAAGAAGCATTGAACGCCCTGATTTCTTTTTGCAAAAAGTAATGCCTCATTTCCCCATTACGCCCGCCCTATCTGCTCAGCGCGTGCAAGAAATTTGCAGCGAGTTTGACTTGCGCAACTTACCAACAGACTTTTTGGCCAATCCTTATCCTGTTTATGCGGCATTGCGCGAACACACGCCCGTCAAACGCATGCCCGATGGTTCTTACTTTTTAACGCGGCATGAAGACTTGGTCTCTGTTTACAAAGATGCCATTACCTTCAGTTCTGACAAGCGTGTTGAATTTGCACCTAAGTACAACCACGAACCCTTCAACCAAGCACCCTTTGTACGACCAGGACAAGACGCGCCGCTTTATGAGCACCATACCAACAGCCTGGTATTCAACGATGCGCCTAGACACACCCGAGTGCGCAAACTCATCATGGGGGCACTGACCCGCCGCGCCATTGATGCCATGGAAACAGGTTTGATTCAATTGGTTGACAGTCTTTTAGACCATTTGGAAGATCAACAACAAGGCGATTTGATTGAAAACTTTGCATCCGCCATTCCAGTGGAAGTGATAGGCAATTTACTCAACGTACCGCACGCAGACCGCGATCCTTTGCGAGGATGGTCTTTGGCCATTTTGGGCGCCTTAGAGCCTCGAATCACACCGGCCCAAGAAGCGCTTGGGCATCGCAGCGTGCAAGAGTTTCTCAGCTATTTGCGTGACTTGGTGGCCGACCGTCGCAAACACCCAGGCAATCCCGAACAAGATGTTTTAACTCGCTTAATTCAAGGTGACAAAGAAATTAACGCCAGCCTGCAAAACGCTGACAACTTGAGCGAAGTTGAGTTGCTTCAAAACTGCGTTTTCTTGCTCAACGCAGGTCATGAAACCACCACCAACTTAATTGGCAACGCCTTGATCAGCCTGATCGAACATCCAGCGCAACATGCGCTGCTCAAAACCGATCTGATGGCGGCCAAAACCAGCCAAAATGAAGACCCAAAAACCCATGTTTTAAATTTAGCAATCGATGAGTTTTTAAGGTTTGAATCGTCCAATCAACTGAGCAATCGACGCGCCGTAAAATCAGTCCAAGTAGGCGGCATTGATCTGCCCGAAGGTGCGCTTGTCACCTTGTGCATTGGTGCTGCCAATCGAGATCCTCTTCAGTTCAATGATCCCGAAACCCTTGATTTAAGACGCATCCAAAACAAACACTTGTCTTTTGGATTTGGCATTCATCAATGTGCAGGTCTCAGTCTGGCACGACTGGAAGGCCGAATTGCCATCGGTCGATTTTTGCACCGTTTTCCGAATTATCACCTCAGTGAATTACCCACTCGGGGCGGTAGAGCAAGGTTCAGAGGCTTCCTAAAAGCTCCCTTCTCAACACACTAGTTCAAGAGGGCGATTGGGTCATTGACAAAGACATGTGGACTGGCAAGATCAAGTTTTGATCACATCGGCCAGCATAAGTTGGGGGAGTTGTGTTTTTTGCCAAAGCAATTCTGTCGCCTGCGATGGATGTAAGCAAAGTTTTTTCACCAAGGGTTCAAGCTGAGTAACTGACAAGTCAACCAGCAAAACCCAAGCACTTTCAATCTGGGTGGTGGACTGTTCCAAGCGCCCCACCCACTTGAGTTCGAGCAAGGCATCCAAGACAAACTGAGCGTGGCGATGTTCTAAGTGCAGTTCATCGGCCAACTCGCTCACGCGCAAGCCTTGAGGCGATGTGATTCGCGCAAGCGACAATCGCTTCAACACTTCCAAAGCCAATTTGAATGACCAACCAGGGCCATCGGCTTGCCGTTTGGCTTGTCGACCCATTTCAGGCAAGCTGGCCGTGACCACGGCCCCCAACAAAACCACCACCCAAGCCACATAAATCCAAACCAACAAAATAGGCACTGCAGAAAACGCACCGTAGATGGTCGAGTAAGTAGGCATTTGCGCCAAATAAACTGCCAACACTTTCTTGGCCAATTCCAATCCCAAAGCAACACCCACACCGCCTAACATTGCGTGACGCCAATCTACTCTGGTGTTGGGCAGGTAGTAGTACAAGCCCGTGACGCAGGCGGCCAGCAAACAAAATTCAACCAAGTCCAATAAGTTTCTGACCGAGACTGGCAACCAATCACCCAAACCAGACAAGTAGCCCGAGAACAAATAAGAAGAAATGGCCAGACTTGCGCCCAGCAACAAAGGCCCCAAAGTCAGTCCTACCCAGTAGATCAAGATCCTCTGCCCCCAAGGTCGTGGCCGACTTACACGCCAAATTTGACCCATGGTGCGATCGATCGTGACCAGCAATGCCAACAAGGTCACCACCACCGCCGCCAAGCCCACCAAACCCAAACGACTGGCTTTTCTTGAAAACTGCGTCAAAGACCCCAAAACCTGACGGGAAATGCTTTCTGGCACAAGGCTTTCAATGAGCCAACGCTGCAATTGATCTTGCACTTGGGAGAACATCGGAAAGGCTGTAAAAATGGCCAGACCCAAGGTAAACAAAGGCACCAAGGCCAGAACCGTCGTAAAAGTCAGAGAACTGGCCGTCATGCCAAGTCGAACCTCGCGAAAACGGCTCCACAAATTGCGCAACATTGGGCGCCAAGGAAAATGGACAAAATGATTCAAAGTGCTACGGAGGAATTCAATCGGCTTCATGACCGGTATGATGCCATCGCCATGAACGACTCTTCACAAAATTCCTTATTTCTCAACCCCCAGACCATTGAAGTCACCCGTTGGGTCGCTGTTGGTAGCCTTTTAGCGCTGATTTTGCTGGGGTTGTTGTGGGAGCTATGGCTTGCACCTTTGCGCGAAGGTGGCTCCTGGTGGGCCATCAAAGTCCTGCCTTTGTGCTGGCCACTGGCCGGCTTGCTTAAAAACCGCATGTACACCTACCGCTGGGTTAGCCTGATGGTGTGGCTTTACTTCATTGAAGGTGTGGTTCGTGCATGGGGCGACAAGGGATGGTCTGCTGGTTTGGCTTTGATCGAAACAATTTTGTGCGTGGTGCTTTTTGCAGCATGCGCTTTGCATGTGAGATGGCGCTTCCAAATGGCCAGAGAAGCCGCTTTGTCTGAAACTGCTCTTTCACAAAACACGCCTGAATTAGCAAGTGAAACCTCTCCCACCCAGGAATATTCAAAATGAGTGCTTTATTGGAAAACCTGCGCCACATTTGCGGTGACGCCCATGTCCTGACCCACGATGATCCGCAAACCGACTTGAGCGCCTGGGAACGCGATTGGCGAAAACGCGCGCATGGCCGTGCATTGGCGGTCGTTCGCCCTGGCAATGTGCAAGAGGTTGGAGCGGTTGTGAAAGCTTGTGCCAACACATTCACCAGCATCGTGCCCCAAGGCGGCAACACAGGCCTGGTGGTGGGCTCGGTGCCCGATAGTTCGGGCCAGCAAGTGGTGCTGAGTTTGCAACGCATGAATCAAATTCGCTCCTTAGACCCCGCCAACCTCACGGTGGTAGCCGAAGCAGGATGCATTTTACAAAACGTCCAAGAATATGCAGAGAAAGCAGGCTTCTTATTTCCATTGAGCCTTGCGGCGGAAGGCAGTTGCACCTTGGGTGGCAACTTAGGCACCAATGCAGGCGGCACCCAAGTGGTTCGATTCGGCAATACGCGCGAGCTTTGCTTAGGCCTTGAAGTGGTCACAGCGACGGGTGAGATTTGGCATGGGCTGTCTGGTCTTCGAAAAGACAACACGGGCTACGATTTACGCAACCTCATGATTGGCAGTGAAGGCACTTTGGGCATCATGACTGCCGCCTGCATGAAACTGTACCCACAACCCGCAGCACAACTTACGGCTTGGGCAGCGGTGCCCAGCATGGAGGCCGCTGTGGCACTCCTTGGCTTGGCGCACGAAAGATTGGGCGCTGGCCTCACTGGTTTTGAAGCTATGGGCCAATTTTCTTTAAGCTTGGTCGACAAACATCACCCCCAGCTCAGAATACCTTTGTTCAAAGAAACCCCATGGTGTGTTTTGCTTGAAAATTCAGACCATGAGTCTGAGGCCCATGCGCGCTTAGGCTTTGAGAGCCTCATGGAAAAAGCCCTTGAAAAAGGTTTAGTGACAGATGCCGTTGTGGCCGAGAGTTTGGCTCAGGCCCAAGGCCTTTGGAAAATTCGTGAAACCATCCCCTTGGCCCAAGCCGATGAAGGCTTGAATATCAAGCATGACATCAGCTTACCCGTCTCGTTGATTCCTCAATTTGTGGCAGAAACGGATGCACTGCTGAAAAGCAAAATACCCGGTATCCGCTTGGTTAACTTTGGCCATTTGGGTGATGGCAATTTGCACTACAACGTGCAAGCGCCGCCTGGCGCAGATGGCGCTGCGTTTCTGAAAAATCACGAGGAAGAAGTCAACGTCTGGGTCTACGACCAAGTCCAAGCCTTTAATGGCTCCATCAGTGCAGAACACGGCGTGGGCAGCTTGAAAGCCGACAAACTTCCTCATTACAAAGATCCAACGGCCTTGGCCATGATGCGCGCCATTAAATTGGCCTTAGACCCCCATAACATCATGAACCCCGGCAGAGTGATTAAAATTTAGGTCACAGCCCAGATTGCAATCTAAGCCCTTGAACAACCCATTTTCATCTGCCATGACCACACGCCCCATTCGCTCGCAATACGAAGATTTCATGCGCCACGTGAACGACCATGGCGTCTTCAAAGCCGATCGCACCGGTACGGGCACCACCAGCGTGTTTGGCCATCAAATGCGTTTCGATTTGAACGAAGGTTTTCCGCTGGTCACCACCAAAAAAGTTCACCTGCGATCCATCATTCAAGAACTTCTGTGGTTTCTCACAGGCTCTAGCAACAACAACTGGCTTCGCGAACGCGGCGTGACCATTTGGGATGAGTGGGCTCGCGAAGATGGCGATTTGGGACCCGTGTATGGCGTGCAATGGCGCAGCTGGCCAACCCCAGACGGGGGTCACATTGATCAAATTGAAGATGTCATGCGCACCCTCAAAACCAATCCCGATTCACGTCGCATCATTGTGAGTGCGTGGAACGTAGCTGAGCTGTCCAAAATGGCCCTCATGCCTTGCCATGCGTTCTTTCAGTTTTATGTGGCGCCCGCGCAAACTGAAGGTGGCAAAGGCAAACTAAGCTGTCAGCTGTATCAGCGAAGCGCTGACATTTTCTTAGGTGTGCCTTTCAACATTGCCAGCTACGCATTGCTCACCCACATGATGGCGCAGCAATGTGATTTAGACGTGGGCGACTTCATTTGGACTGGTGGTGATTGCCACATTTACAGCAATCACAAAGAACAAGTTGCGCTCCAACTCAGTCGCTCGCAGTTTGCTTATCCCACTTTGAATATCAAGCGCAAACCCGCTTCCATCTTTGAATACGAATTCGAAGACTTTGAGGTGCTGGACTATCAGTGCCACGCGGCCATCAAGGCGCCGGTAGCTGTTTGATGAAGTTAAAACTCATCTACGCTCGTGCTGCCAATGGCGTCATTGGCCTGAACAATCAAATGCCTTGGCACTTGCCGGAAGACTTGGCTCACTTTAAGCGCACCACTCTTGGTTGTCCGGTGCTCATGGGACGAAAAACTTGGGAATCTATCCCGGCCAAATTCAGACCTCTGCCTGGCCGCGCCAACTTGGTCATCACCCGTCAAAAAAATTGGCACGCAGAAGGTGCGCTGGTGGTGCACTCCATGACTGAAGGACTGACCTTAGCCTTAGCCCACTGCCCTCAAGGCAAAGATCTTTGGGTCATGGGCGGCGCAGAAATTTATGCGCAAGCTGAGCCCATTGCCGAAGAAGCTGTGGTCACAGAAATTGAAAAAGACTTTGAAGGTGACGCCTATGCGCCCCATTTGAGCAATGCATGGCAAGAAGTATCGCGCGAGTCTCATACTTCCTCAACGGGGATGAAATTCAACTTCGTCACTTACCGTCAAAGTATCTGATTTTTTTCACGCCACATACGCTCAGAGATTTGCATGAAACTCGCCACTTGGAATGTCAACTCCCTCACCGTTCGATTGCCGCAAGTCATTGACTGGCTAAAGGCCCAAGAAGCCCTTGGCGCCGAACACGCCATTGATGTTCTTGCGCTTCAAGAATTAAAAATGACCGACGACAAATTTCCGCATGCAGCGTTATTAGAAGCGGGATATCACTCGCAGTGGTTTGGCCAAAAAACCTATAACGGCGTGGCATTGATTTCGCGTACAGAAGGCACCGAAGTCGTGAAGAACATGCCAGACTTTGAAGATGACATGGCCCGTGTGATTGCTGCCACGTATGGCAATGTTCGTGTCATTGGTGCTTACTTCCCAAACGGCCAAGCGCCCGACAGCGATAAGTTTGTTTACAAAATGCGCTGGCTAGACGCTTTGCATTCTTGGGTGAAACATGAAATAAGCAATCACCCCCAACTTGCTTTAATGGGCGACTACAACATCACGTTTGACGACCTGGATGTTTGGGATCCTGTAGGCCTCGCTGGCACCATTCACTGCACACCCGAAGAGAGAGCACATTTGAATGGACTGATTGGCTTGGGCTTGCACGACAGCTTTAGATTGTTTGCCCAACCAGAGAAAAGCTTCAGTTGGTGGGACTACAGAGACTTTGGTTTTAAAAGAAACAGAGGTCTTCGCATCGACCATATTTTGATCACAGACGCCTTGAAGGCCCAAGCCACTGGCTGCGTGATTGACAAAGCCCCTCGGAAAAATGAGCGGCCCAGCGATCACACACCCGTGGTGCTGAGCTTCAACTAATTTTTTCTAAAGCGTCAAGACTTGTGGGCCGCCATGGCCTTGCCCACCTCCAACGTACCTTGACCAGAGCCAGAGCCCGGCACCAGTTCACCCTGACGGTCTGTCACTTGCGCCATGGCTGCCAGCAACTGCTCGGGCGTGTCGTGACTCACCCCCAAATGCACGCCTTGCGTCAAGGTAATGTTGGCCACTTCAAAGCTGCCGGCGCCTGCGCAAATGATGGTTCTGTTGGGTGCTTGTTCGCAAGCCATGACCAACATGGCAGGCACCACCGCTTGAGGCTCTAAGGCTTTTAAAACGGCTTCTGGCATGAGGCCTTCAGTCATGCGGGTGGCCGCTGTTGGCGCCAAAGAATTGACACGAATGTCATATTTTTCGCCTTCAATGGCAAGCGTTTGCATCATGCCAGCCAGCGCCATTTTGGCAGCACCATAGTTTGACTGCCCAAAGTTACCGTACAGACCACTTGATGAGGTGGTCATGATCACCCGCCCATATTTTTGCGCTTGCATGATGGGCCAAACCGCCTTGGTGCAATGAACGGCGCCCATCACGTGGACTTCCATCACCAGTCGAAAATCGGCAATTTCCATTTTCGAAAAACTTTTGTCGCGCAAAATACCGGCATTGTTGACCAAGATATCCACACGACCCCAAGTGTCCATGGCTTGCTTCACCATGACTTGCACTGCTTCGTAGTCAGTGACAGATGCGCCGTTGGCAATAGCTTCGCCGCCCGCTTTGATAATTTCATCCACGACCGCTTGGGCCGCGCTCACCGAACCGCCCTCGCCATGCACATTGCCGCCCAAATCGTTCACCACCACCTTGGCGCCACGTTTGGCCAAGGCCAATGCATGTTGCTTGCCTAAGCCACCCCCTGCGCCTGTGACAATGGCGACACGTCCGTGAAAATCAATGCTCATTTCGTTACCCCAATCTGATAGCCTTGTAAGGTTGCCAACTTTAAACCATTATGGAAATCACTTCTCACATCGTTGACACGCCTCCGCGTGATGCCGCCACCGTCCTCATGTTGCGTGAGGGAGAGGCTGGTATGGAAGTTTTACTCCTCAAGCGGCACAGTGCCTCCAAAGATTTAGGCGGTGCATTCGTTTTTCCCGGCGGCAAACGGGACGACGCCGATGGCACCCCAGAAGCCCTAGCCAGTCTCCATCAAGACTTAGCCGTACTCCATGCACAACTGGGTGAGCCTGACATCAGCCATGCCCATGCGGGCAGCCTTTTCAAGGCTGCATTGCGGGAAGCACAAGAAGAATGTGGTCTGCAGTTAGATTCCTCTGACATCAGACCTTGGTCGCGTTGGATCACGCCACGCATGCCCTCCATGATGTCCAAACGGTTTGACACGCGCTTTTTCTTAGCTCGAGCCCCAGCTTCACAGACCGCCATTCAAGACAATCACGAAACCACGGAAATTTTGTGGACAACGCCCCGCAATGCACTGCTCCGTTATTGGGAAGGTGGAATTGTTTTGGCTCCGCCTCAAATCATTAGCTTGTCGCATCTGTGTATTTTTAACTCGGTAGCGCAAACGCTTTCCGATGCAGCCACCAGACGGCCGCCTTTGATTCAGCCAGAGTCCTTTGACCAAGAGGGTATCCGAATTATTTGTTACCCGGGCGACCCTGATCACCCTGTTGCAGAAAAAGTCCTGCCTGGCCCCTCTAGGCTGCACTTTAGAAACAAACGTTTTGAGCCTGAAGGCGGCCTGGCGGAACTGCTTCATGGCAAGCTCTAAAGTCATGCGTACACATTTATTTTTATCGATGCCGAAAGCGATTGAGTATTTGGGTGATTTGCAAAGTACCCATCCATTATTGAAAACTCTGAACAGCAGCCTGGAAAAAGATACGCATGAAATAGCCCATGCGATTGAGACCCACAACTTTGAGGTTCTTCAAAAAATATTGCACCAACTGAAGGGCTTTGCGCCTGTATTTTGCCAAGACATTTTGGTGGCAGAAATTACACGGGTAGAAAGTTTGTGCAAAGCGCAAGCCAGTCCTGAAACGCAATTAACGGCGCTGCAAGCCAGCGCAGATTTGCTGCTCAGTTTGAAAGCGCTTCAAGTTGAGGTAACAAATCAACTGAGTGCACAGCCTGAGGCTTAGCCAGCCACGCTTCCAAAACTTGCGGGTCACGCACCAGCCTGAGCGTGTCAAATGCTTGTTGCGCTTCTGGATAGTGCCGACGTAAATAATTGAGCCACTGCTTCAAGCGCCCTGCACGGTGACGCGGCGCCACATGCAAACTCATGCGCTTCCAAAATACACTCAGCAAAGGCCACAACTGCTGCCAAGAAAATTTCCCCGGCATCTCAGCCCATGACATGCCTTGCGCCTGCGCATCATGATATTTAATTTCCAACGCCAAACCTGGGTTGTTGATCATGCCTCGGCCAATCATCAAGTCATTGCAGCCCGTCACTTCGCGGCACCGAACGGCATCTGCCACAGTCCAAATTTCGCCATTGGCCACCATCGGCAATTTCACGCATTGGCGTAAATCTGCAATGCGATCCCAATAAGCAGGTGGCCTGTAACCATCCACTTTGGTTCGCGCATGGACCACCAATTGATCGGCGCCTGCAGCCTCAATGGCTTGGGCACAATCTTCTGCTCGCAGATCGTCGTTAAAGCCCAATCGCATCTTGGCTGAAACAGGCACATGAACCGGCACTGCGCGGCGCACAGCCGAGACAATTTGCCCAATCAATTCAGGCTCATCCAAGAGAACCGCACCACCTCGATGGCGATTGACCGTTTTGGCGGGGCAACCAAAATTCAAATCAATGCCCGCTGGATTGAGCTTTGCCAAACGAGCCGCGTTGTCAGCAATCAGCTCGGGGTCAGAGCCAAGTAATTGCGCCCTGACGGGCACGCCCGCAAAAGTTTTGCCTTCATTCAATAGTTCTGGCACCACGCGATAGAAAGCTCTTTTGGGTAGCACGGCATCTGTGATTCGAATGAATTCAGACACACATAAATCAATGCCGCCCACACGAGTAAGCGTGTCTCTGAGGCTGTGGTCCAACAGCCCTTCCATGGGGGCTAGCAATATTTTCATCTACGCCAATGTATCAAGCCAAGGCTCGCTTCATCCGAACTTCTTCGACTTTCACAGTGCCAATGGGCACGGTGCGCGCCGTGTTCATTTCTCTTTTAAAGCCAGCCAATTCATGAAAGCGCACAGTGCGCTCGTTCAACAAAGGAACCCAAATGGTGACATCGGTGCAATCTTCTTCTAGCAAGCCTTCGCGGGCTGCATCCCACAAAGCCAAACCCACACCTTCGCCTAAACGATCGGGGTCTGCAAAGATGGCCCAAATTTCACCCATGGTATTTTTAGATTTAGGATCGCGCGAACGGTCATAGCCCACAAAACCGACAACGCTGTCGCCTTCCAAAGCCACCAACACTTGAGGTTCTCCGTATTCAATGGCCTCTTTCCAGTAAGACACGCGCTTGGCCATGGGCGTTGCATCCCAATGCGCCTCTGGCACTTGGCCCGCATAGGCCGCGCGACTGGCGATCAGGTGTAATTGCGCCACGTCGGTGGCTTCTTTTTTGGTGGCAAATCGAACTTCAAAATCGGACATATCGGTCAATGTTAGAGTCTCAAAACCATAGATTGTCGCCTGAACTGGCAAACTTCAATTCTTTAAACTGAATCAGGCCCTGAAAAGCCTTATTTCAGGGTATCTTTTAACCATGTTTTTCGACGCTTTTCTCACTCACATTTCGACGCTTTTCATCAGATGGGGAAAGCTAGCTTGGTTTTTCTCCCTGTTCTCTGTTTTATGCTGGCAAACGGCATGGGGCCAAGGCAAAAGCTTCAAAGACGACATGGCCGAAAGAACGCGCGCCTGCACTGCTTGCCATGGCGAACAAGGGCGGGCGGGCCCTGATGGCTATTACCCCAGACTTGCCGGCAAGCCAGCGGGCTATTTGTTCAATCAACTGAAGAACTTTCAAGAAGGCAAGCGCCACTACAACTTGATGTCGCGATTGGTTGACCCCTTGTCTGACAAATACCTGCAAGAGATTGCACAATACTTTGCCGATTTGAAACTTCCCTACCCCCCTCCCACCATGCCCCCTCAAAGGGCGTCAGCAAAAGTTTTAAAACTTGGCAAACAGCTAGCCCTCGAAGGCGACCTCGAACGTGGCCTGCCAGCCTGCATGGCTTGCCACGGCCCTCTACTGACAGGGGTGCAGCCGTATGTGCCCGGTTTGTTAGGCTTGCCACTGGACTACCTGAACGCACAACTGGGCGCGTGGCAAACACACCAACGCAAAGCACGCGAACCCGATTGCATGAAAGAAGTTGTGGCAAAACTTCAGTCAGAAGATTTGGTAGCGGTGGCTACTTGGTTGTCCACGCAAAATATGCCTAAAGACTCGGCCCCTGCCAGCAAAGTTTCTACCCCTCTCAAAGCCCCTTGGCAATGCGGCAGTGCACCCGTGCTCTCGAAGCTGCAACCATGATATTCCCCTCCAATTTTTGGTGCAATGTGGCATGGCTATGGGTGACAGTGGCCATCTTGCTCGTGCTTGCTGTGTTGATAGACAACCACCGTGATGTTTGGGAAATACAACCCAAACCACAAAATAATGACAAGAATTTAGTTGCCCAAATTGACCAGGGCCAAACTCTGCTGCATTTGGGCAACTGCATGGCCTGTCACACCGAAAGAGGCCAACCCATGGGTGCAGGCGGGCGCGCATTTGAAACACCCTTCGGCCGCGTTTACAGCAGTAACATCACGCCCCACATCGCCCAAGGCTTGGGCACTTGGCAGGCTGATGATTTTTGGCGCGCACTTCACTATGGAAAATCCAAAGACGGCCGATTGCTCACGCCCGTGTTTCCCTACAAACACACCACACTGCTCACGCGCGAGGACAGCAATGCACTATTTGCCGCATTGAAAACGCTGCCGGCTGAAACAACTCAAGTGCCCATACCCAAAGTGTTTGACAGTTTGAATTGGCCTTACAACTCAGGGGTGGCCATTGCCATTTGGCGAAGCTTGTTTTTTTCGTCGGGCATCTACAAGCCTCAAGCCAACAAAAGCATTGAATGGAATCGAGGTGCTTACCTTGCGCAAGGTTTGGGCCACTGTGCAGCCTGTCACAGTCCGCGCAATGCTTGGGGCGCATCGGGTGAAGTCAATGATTTTTCTGGCGGCCTGATTCCCCTTGTCAACTGGTATGCACCATCCCTTATCAGCGCCCACGAAACCGGCTTGGTACAGCAAAGTATTGAAGAGATTGCACTTCTTTTAAAGTCGGGTCGCAATGCAACGGCCGTGGCCAGTGGCCCCATGGCAGAAGTGGTGAAACACAGCACACAACATTGGCCTGAAGCCGATTTGCTGGCTGTGGCCACTTACCTGCAAGATGAAGCGCAAACAAATTCAAACAGCGCCACCACCCCCAAGCCTTTGACCATCAAGAGCTCAGAAAAATCGCTCAGCCTGGGTGCCAAAATTTACGAGCAACACTGCGAGCAATGTCACCAAGCCCAAGGGCAAGGCATCGCAAATGCTTACCCAGCACTGGCTCAAAATCGCGCCGTACTTTTACGCGACCCCACCAACTTGGTCCAAGCCGTGTTGTATGGCGGCTATCCTGCGGTCACTGCGCACAACCCCCGCCCTTTTGGCATGCCGCCCTTTGTTCTGACGTTGGAAGACCGAGAAATTGCAGCCGTTCTGACTCATCTCAGAACGCAGTGGGGCCATCAGGCTTCCGAAGTCACACCCCTTCAAGTGAATCGCATTCGAGCTTTGCAAGGCCCATGACCTTGTCCACCATGAATCTGGTTTACCTTGACGATCACCTGATGGTTTTGAACAAACCCTCTGGCTTGTTAAGTGTGCCCGGCCGCGGCGAAGACAAACAAGACTGTCTCATTGCCAGAGCGCAAAGCGAATGGCCAGATGCACTCACTGTGCATCGCTTGGACATGGCCACTTCAGGATTGATGGTGCTTGCCAGAGGGCCCGAAGTACAGCGTAACTTAAGTCAAGCCTTTGCACTGAGAGAAGTCCACAAAATATACGAAGCCTTGGTGGATGGTCTTTTACAAAATTCAAACTCGGTAGATTCCACTGAATGGCAAGACATCCAGATACCCCTGCTGATCGATTGGCCCAATCGACCCAGAAGCAAAATAGATTGGGAACACGGCAAGCCCAGCCACACACAATGGCGAATTAAAAACGGGCCGGGCACCGGCACCACCACCCGCGTCGAAATGAAACCCATCACAGGCCGAACGCACCAACTCCGTTTGCACATGATGGCCATCGGTCATGCCATACTGGGGGACGGTTTGTATGCCTCACCTGAAATTTTGGCAAAATCGCCTCGCCTTTTATTGCATGCGCGTGAGTTGCAATTCAAACATCCCATCACGGCAGCGTGGATGGCATTTGAAAGTACGGTTCCGTTTTAAATCGAAAGAAGATCAGCATGACACAACATCTCTACATCTTGACGGGCGGTTCTCGCGGCATGGGCTTGGCCATTGCCGAACAACTCTTGAAACCGGGTCATACCCTGATTTGTATTTCACGCAATCAACAAGCCAGTCTGAGTGAACTCGCTCACAAATCGGGTGCAACATTAGCCCAGTGGTCACATGACTTGGCAGACGGCGCTGTTGCCAGCAAGGCATTGCAGAGTTGGCTTCTGTCTCAAAAATCCAATGATTTTCAAAGCGCCACGCTGATTAACAATGCAGGCGTCATTCCTCGCATTGGACCCCTGAGTGAATCAGATCCGCACAATCTGGCCATGGCATTGCGCGTCGGCTTAGAAGCACCCATGCAATTGTGCGCAGCCTTTCTCAGTGCCACTGAAAGCTGGCCACTGCCCCGCAAAGTGGTCAATATTTCATCAGGACTTGGCCGACGTGCCATGGCGTCCCAATCGGGCTATTGCGCTGCCAAGGCAGGCATGGACCACTTCACACGTTGTCTGGCCCTCGAAGAGGCTTTGAAATCCAATGGCGCCAAAGTGACATCTCTGGCCCCAGGGGTCATTGATACCGACATGCAAGTCCAACTGCGCGGCGCCCCAGCTGACAGCTTTCCAGATCAAGGCGGCTTCCAGCAACTTAAAGCCACGGGTCAACTCACGTCTCCCGCAGATGCTGCCAAGCGCATTCTTGACTATTTAGCGCGCCCCGATTTTGGTAGCAACCCCGTGAGTGACGTGAGGGACGCATAAAGCTAGTTTGTCAGCCCCCTGTAGTCTATTTGGGTCACAATTTGGCCTTAAACCAATTTCAAATCACAGGAGACAGAGATGAGCCGTGAAGTTGTCGTCGTCAGCGGTGTGCGCACCGCCATTGGCACATTTGGAGGCAGCTTGAAAGATGTTGCCCCCACTGAATTGGCCGCACAAGTGGTTCGCGAAGCCCTCCAGCGCGCCAACACCGAAGGTAAGGATGTGGGCCATGTGGTATTTGGCCATGTGGTCAACACAGAGCCCAAAGACATGTACTTGTCGCGCATGGCCGCCATCAACGGGGGCTGCGCTGAAGGCACCCCTGCATTCAACGTGAACCGTCTTTGTGGTTCCGGCTTGCAAGCCATCATTTCTGCCAGCCAGTCCATTTTGCTAGGCGATACAGATGTCGCCATTGGCGGTGGTGCAGAAAACATGAGCCGCGCGCCCTATGCCATCAATACCAATCGCTTTGGCGCACGCATGGGCGACACCAAAATGATCGACATGATGGTGGGCGCACTGCATGACCCCTTTCACACCATTCACATGGGCGTGACTGCAGAGAACATTGCCGCCAAGTGGGGCATCACGCGGGAAGACCAAGACAAGCTGGCCGTTGAAAGTCACAACCGCGCAGAGCGTGCCACACAAGCGGGTTATTTCAAAGGCCAGATCATGCCGGTCATGCTCAAAACGCGCAAAGGCGAAGTAGCCTACGAAACAGACGAGCATTTTCGTCCTGGTTGCACCATGGAAGAATTGGGCAAACTCAAGCCCGTATTCGTCAAAGAAAATGGCACTGTCACAGCGGGCAATGCTTCAGGCATTAACGACGCTGCTGCTGCTGTGGTGCTCATGGAGGCTGGTGCTGCCAAAGCCCGCGGCGCCAAACCTTTGGCTCGCTTGGTGGCCTACGCTCACGCGGGTGTCGATCCCAAGTACATGGGCATTGGCCCCGTGCCTGCATCCCAAATGGCTCTGAAAAAAGCCGGCCTCACTGTGAATGATTTGGACGTGATTGAAGCCAACGAAGCGTTTGCGGCACAGGCTTGCGCTGTCACGCGCGATTTGGGCTTGGACCCTGCCAAGGTCAACCCCAACGGCTCTGGCATTTCTTTGGGTCACCCCATTGGTGCCACAGGCGCTTTGATCACCGTGAAAGCGTTGCACGAACTACAGCGCATCAATGGTCGCTATGCCTTGGTCACCATGTGCATTGGTGGCGGTCAAGGAATCGCGGCTATTTTTGAACGCATGTGATCGTTATTTTTCAACGATAACGCTCACGCGCAATGCGTGCGCCTTCTGCCAAAGCCTGTAATTTCTTTTCAGCCACTTCACGGCTCATGGGGGCCAAGCCGCAGTTGGTACAAGCAATGATGCGAGCCTTGGGCACAAACTGCAGCGCACGGCCAATGGTGTCGGCCACTTCTTCCGGTGTTTCAATCACATCACTGGCCACATCAATCACGCCCACCATGACGTCTTTGCCTTCAAGCAAAACCATGAGGTCCATGGGAACGTGCGAGTGAAAACATTCCAAGCTCACTTGCTTGATGCTGCTCTTGGCCAAGGCAGGAAACACCTTTTCATATTGACGCCATTCATGGCCCAATGAATTTTTCCAATCGATGTTGGCTTGAATGCCGTAGCCATAACAAATGTGAACGGCGGTGGTGCAAGTCAGGCCTTGCGCAGCACGTTCTAAAGCTTTCACGCCCCAGTCGGCGGCCTCCTCCATGTAGACATTGAAGGCGGGTTCATCAAACTGAACAATGTCCACACCATCGGCTTGCAGTGCCAATGCTTCTTGGTTCAACAACTCAGCAAAGGCCATGGCCATCTTCACTTTGTCGCCATAGTAACGATCGGCCACAGTGTCCACAATGGTCATCGGTCCTGGCAAAGTGAACTTCAATTTTTTCTTGGTGTGAGCGCGCGCCAATTGCGCTTCAAACGCATGGACACGACCTTTCAAACGCAAAGGTGCAACCACTTGTGGCACTTGCGCATCGTAGCGATTGTTGCGAATGCCCATGGTCACTTTGTTTTGAAAGTCAATGCCCTCGACTTGCTCCAAGAAACCGTGCACAAAGTGTTGACGCGATTGCTCGCCATCACCAATCACATCAAGGCCTGCATCTTCTTGCGTCTTGATCCAAAGCAAGGTGGCATCGGCCTTGGCCTGTTTCAGGCTGTCGCCCTCTGCCATCCATTTGGGCCAGAGTTTGTTGGTTTCAGCCAACCATTCGGGCTTGGGCAAACTGCCTGCAATTGCGGTTTCAAACATTTAAATACTCCTGAAAATTAAGATGTCAAATTAAATTCTTTGGCCAACAACTCATACGAATGAGCCTGCGCTTTTGGGTTGTATGTCCAAGTGATCACCACCAATTCATCCAACTCAAAATGTGCAGCCAACGCGCGCAATTTGTTGGCCACGGTGCTGGCACTCCCCACAAAAGCATTGGCCTTCATGGCATCCAAGGCCATTTGCTCAGCCTGCGAATATTCCCGATCAGCCTGCTCAGGCGGCAGCATGGGTCCTATGCGACCCAAGTTTCTGTCCATGCGCCAGCGTGCCCTGCTTTTGAACAAATGCCAAGCTTCTTCGTCGGTGTCGGCTGCCAAAGCCCAGATACACAAGGTGGCCAATGGCTTGTCCAAATTGGGGCCAGGTTTGAAAGTGTCTTTGTAAATTTGGAGTGCATGGTCTGCCCCTTGGCCATCCGTGATGAACCAAGCAAAAGCATAGGGCAAGCCCAAATGTGCGGCCAGTTGCGCGCCATAGTCCGAACTGCCCAGCATCCAAACATCGGGCGAGGTGGTCGATTGCGGATAGGCAAACACCCCATGACCTGGATGTCCTGCTGGCAGAGGCTGACCCTTTACCCAAGCTTGCAGTTCCATCACTTGCTGTGGAAAATTTTCACTGGCATATCGGTCTGGGTTGAGAAGTTGAGCCGTTTTGCCATCACTGCCTGGCGCACGGCCCACGCCCAAATCAATGCGTCCGGGCGCCAATGCATCGAGCACCCTGAATTGCTCTGCCACTTTCAAAGATGAATAGTGAGGCAACATCACGCCGGCACTTCCAATTCGGATTTTTTGAGTTTGTGTGGCAATGGCCGCCATCAATATTTCAGGGGCGGTGCCCACAATGCTGGGGTGTGCATGGTGTTCGCTCACCCAAAAGCGGTCGTATCCCAACTTTTCTGCCAACTGTGCCAAAGCCACAGTTTGACGAATCGACTCGTCTTGCCCTCGGCCCGACATGGCCACCGATTGATCAAGAACAGATAAGCGTAAGGTCATCGAATAGCCCATAGAAAAATATGAATCATCTGGCTTAAGCCTTTGCCATTTCGGCTTCTTGAAGCGCGCGCCACATCACTTTGCCACTGCCACTCTTGGGCAGTACATCGACAAACTCAACCACGCGGGGCACTTTATAAACAGCCATGGTTTCGCGGCACCAGTCGATGATATCCTGCTCACTGATTTGACCATTGTGTGAGCCACGAAGCACCACCACGGCTTTGACAGATTCGCCGCGATAGGCATCTTTCGTCGAAATGATGCAAGCCTCTTGAATGGCAGGATGTTTGAACATCAACGCTTCAACTTCTGCCGGCCACACCTTAAAGCCACTGGCATTGATCATGCGCTTTAATCGGTCTGTCATGAAAAAGTAGCCTTCTTCATCAATTCGCCCCATGTCACCCGATCTAAAAAACGATTTGCCATCGCGTTCAAAAAATGCACTGGCGGTTGCCTCAGGGCGCTTCCAATAGCCCTTAAACACCTGCGGTCCCGACATCACAATTTCACCCGATTCACCCTGTGGCAATTCCTTCAAAGTTTCGGGATCGACCACTCGAGAATCAACACCCATGAAGGGAATACCTAGACATTGTTTTTTAGGCGCATCAGGGGGGTTGGTGTGTGAGGGGGCCGCCGTCTCAGTCAAGCCATAGCCCTCAATGTATTTCAATCCAAATTGATCTAACAAGCTTTGCGCAACGGCCTCAGGCATAGCCGCGCCACCACCACCAATATTTTGCAGACTGCTTAAATCGAATTGCGCCATGTTGGGACTGCCCAATAAATCAATCACCATGGTGGGAATGTTGGTCCAGTGCGTCACTTTCCATTTGGAAATTAAGCGACCCGCTAAATCGCGATCCCAACGGGGCATGAGCACCAAAGTTGCGCCCATGAAAATGGTGGCATGCATCACACTGACCATGCCCGTGATGTGAAACATCGGCACCACACACAAGCATTTGTTTTCTGGCGTACCGTTGGCCCACAAACCACTTGACATGGCGTTGTGCATGATGGTGCCGTGGGTGTGCATGCAGCCTTTTGGCAAACCCGTGGTGCCACTGGTGTAGGGCAACACTGCCAAGTCGTCTGAAGTAGAGGTGATATGCGGTAAATCGACAGGGCTTTGAATGGCATCAGACCATGCATGTGCTTGACCGCCCACAAGCTCGGGTAAGGCATGCCGCTTTAACAACCAATCGCTCCAAGCTTCTGGCAGCTCGTCTGCACCAATCTTGTCAGCATCAAATACATCCGTGAATTGAGTGACCAACAAATTTTGGAGCCGTTGCGCTGGCTCTAAAGCATTGCTGGCAGCAGCCAACTCAGTGGCCAAATCAGCAGTCGTCACAGCCACCTTGGTATCTGGGTCCAAAATGTAATGCTTCAACTCTTCCATGCGGTTCATGGGGTTGACCGGAACCACCACGGCATCAAGTCGCAAAATAGCAAAATGCGTGATGACCAATTGCGGACAGTTTTGCATGTCTAGCACCACACGATCGCCTTTTTGCACGCCCATCTTGCGCAAGGCCGACGCAATGTTTTCCGCCGCATTGAGAAAAGCCGAGTAAGTCCAAGTTCGGCCCATGAAAACCATGGCCAATTTATCGGGATAGCGCAAGGCGCTGACTTGCAAATTAACCCAAAGCGAAGTTCCTGGCGCGTTCAATGTGTAAGGCAATCTTTTGGGCCAAAAAGCGTGATGGGCTGGCATTCAGTGGGTCTCCAAACAGAACACAAACAGTGCAAAATTTCGTGCCTTCATGGCTTTGCCATTCTGCACGGGTGATCCTAATCGCGTATGAGTTCTTGGAACATCCCCAGAGTCCCTAAGGAGACGGGTGACATGTGAATTTGCTCTCTTGAACGGGTTTCGATGTCTCCAAAAACCAAAATGCAAGTATTTGTATCTTCCAAGTCGCCCAATAGATCGTAAATTGGGACTTTTCAATTGAAGACAAGCATGCCCCCTCTCACTACACCCGCATGTTGCGGCACCAGCAAAGCCGCTCAGCTTCTTCAGCTTTCAGTGGGCACCGTACAAGCCCTGGTCGATAAAAAAGCCCTTCATGCCTGGGTCACCCAGGGCGGCCATCGCAGAATTTCACTGGCGTCTATTCAAAATTACCAAATTCAGCAACAAAAACTACCCGCACTTGAGCGCCTCATGAGCGATCGATTAAGGGTCATGGTGGTTGACGACGACGCCGTCTCAAGACACTTGTTGCAAGACATTTGCCTCCAAACCAGCAAACAAATCGACTGCTGCGCACTTTTGTCTGGCATTGATGCTCTTATTACCCTGCCTCTGTTCAAACCTCAAATCTTAATTTTTGACCTGCTGATGCCGGAGGTGGATGGCTGGGAACTGGCCAAACAGATCCAGCAAAAGCAGGGTTATGAAAACCTCAAACTGCTCACTCTGTCTGCACTGTCCGAGGAAGATTTGCTTGCGCGAGGAGGACCTCCAGGCGGCTCGTACTTCATTAGAAAGCCTATCGATGCTCGCTGGCTTCAAGGTTATTTGATGGGGCAAGTAGGGCTAGCAGCGCCTCAAGCTTGGAAATGAAAAACGCGCCCGAAGGCGCGTTTTTGCATGCTTTTTGGCGGAGTGGACGGGACTCGAACCCGCGACCCCCGGCGTGACAGGCCGGTATTCTAACCAACTGAACTACCACTCCTGGTAGCTTGAAGCTTCTGCTTTGCTGATCATGCAACAAAGCCAAGTGCAACAAAACTTGGCGACCCTACGGGGATTCGAACCCCGGTACTCACCGTGAAAGGGTGATGTCCTAGGCCTCTAGACGATAGGGTCATAACCTGGACTGATTTTT
>CANKBG010000006.1 GCA_947479935.1 Comamonadaceae bacterium | reverse complement strand
TGCCGGGTTCTCTGGCTTGTGATCGCCCAGCACTTCTTTCAGAGGACAAATTCCAACCGCAGGACATTTGTTGCAAGTAGCCATTAAGGCAATTGGGCAAAGAGTCATATAACTCCCTTGAAAGTGAACGGGTTGCTCACGTAGCGTGAGCATAGCCTCTTTGGTAATCAAAAGATATTCCGTTTTCCCCTCAAAACTGAACTGAAGTAACAAGAAAATTTGAGACAAAAAAAATGCTTCCACGGGAAGCATATAGAGAAATTCTTGAAATGAAATCCTGAAGACTACCTAAGGTATTGATAGTCTTCAGGATTTTGAGTTGTGGTGGGCGATAGAAGTTTCGAACTTCTGACCCCTGCAGTGTGAATGCAGTGCTCTACCCCTGAGCTAATCGCCCTATCGCTTTTTTCAGCGTAGCCTTAAATTATGCCATGGAAAATTGGCAGATTTCAAGGTTTTTAGGGCGTCAAACGGAGACGGCTTGCCGCCAAATCGTCTTGCCACCACTGGCTTTGTCCAATTGAGCCAATTGGTCTTCATGAGAAGCATGCTCTTGCGCATTGGCTTGAATGACGGGCAATACAAAGCCAGACAAATCAACGACTTCTTCAGAACCCGACTTGCCTTCATTACTGCCTGCATCAATGAGCAAAGCTTCCTGCCCGCGCGTGAGATTAATGTATACATCTGCCAGCAATTCAGCATCTAGCAAAGCGCCGTGCAAAGTACGACCCGAGTTGTCTACGCCAAGTCGATCGCACAAGGCATCGAGGCTGTTGCGCTTGCCAGGATACATTTGCTTGGCCATGACCAATGTGTCCACCACACTGTCCACAAATTGGGTAAATGGTTGGCGCCCCGCCAGTTCAAGCTCTTTGTTTAAAAAGCCCACGTCAAACGCGGCGTTGTGAATGATGATTTCGGCACCTTGCACATAGTCCAAAATTTCTTGAGCCACGTCAGAAAACTTAGGCTTGTCTCGCAAAAATTCATTGCTAATGCCGTGAACCTTGAGGGCGTCCTCGTGACTGTCTCGCCCAGGGTTGAAATAGAAATGAAGGTTTTTACCGGTGAGTTTGCGGTTAACCAACTCAACACAGCCCAACTCAATGACGCGATCGCCGCCCTCAGCTGAAAGGCCAGTGGTTTCGGTGTCTAGAAATAATTGACGCATCAATGGTTCTCTTTGGCGTGGTTAATGGTGTATTTGGGAATTTCAATCACCACGTCTTGCTTGCCCATGAATGCCTGACAGCTTAAGCGTGAGTTGGGCTCCAGGCCCCAGGCGCGGTCTAGCAAATCTTCTTCGGCTTCTTCAGCATCGTTCAAGCTGCCCAAGCCTTCACGCACGATGACGTGGCAAGTGGTGCAGGCGCAGCTCATGTCGCATGCATGTTCAATGTTGATTTTGTTTTCCAACAAAGCTTCGCAAATACTGGTACCAGCAGGTGCAGAAATTTGCATACCTTCAGGGCAATATTCAGCATGTGGCAAAATTTTAATAACGGGCATTTTGTGTTTCTTTAATAAGCAGTGGGCTCAAAGGCTCTGTATGTTTTTACCAGACAAAGCTTTTTGAATGCTGTGGTTCATGCGCTCGGCAGCAAAGGCTTCAGTGGCATGCGCTAAGGCTTGGGTGGCATCTTCTACCGCCTGAGCTTCATGTGAGGAGTCAACTGTATGGCGCAGTTTCAACATGAGCGAATCAATTTGCGCGCGATCTTGTGCATCTAACAATTGACCATCGGCATTCAAAGCACTTTGTGTGGCCAATAGCATTCGGTCGCCATCTACCCGAGCCTCTACCAACGCACGTGCTTTCATGTCAACCTCAGCCGTGGTGAAGCTGTCTTGCAACATTTTGGCAATTTGATCATCGCTTAACCCATAAGAGGGTTTCACATCAATATGGGCTTCCACGCCACTGATTTGCTCTTTGGCTGCAACGCTTAACAAACCATCAGCATCCACGGTAAACGTGACTCGAATGCGCGCCGCTCCTGCGGCCATAGGTGGAATGCCCCGCAATTCAAATTTCGCCAAACTTCGGCAATCAACCACCAAATCACGCTCGCCTTGCAACACATGCAAAGCCAAAGCGGTTTGACCATCTTGATAGGTGGTGAAGTCTTGTGCCATGGCCGTGGGAATGGTTTGGTTGCGCGGAATAATGCGCTCTACCAAGCCGCCCATGGTTTCAATGCCCAAGGACAAAGGTATGACATCGAGCAAGAGCAAATCGCCAGCAGAGTCATTACCCGCCAATTGATTGGCTTGAATGGCAGCCCCTAATGCAACCACTTCGTCGGGGTTCAAATTGTTCAGGGGAGGTTTGCCAAAGAATGCGGCCACTGCTTCTTGCACTTGCGGCATGCGAGTTGAACCACCGACCATGACCACGCCTTGAATGTCATCAGCTTTAATCTTGGCATCGCGCAATGCCTTCTTCACAGCAGACATGCAACGCGCGGTAAGCTCAGAAGTTGCTTCGTTAAATTGTGAACGGGTGACTTTCACTTCGTGGCTTTGGGCTGCATGTGACCATGCCAACGAAACATCAAAAGAAGTGGACAAGGCTTCTTTGGCCGCACGAGCAGAAGCTTTCAATCGGGTTTTGTCTTCGGCACTGAGGTGAACTTGAACCTGAGACAAACCTATCGAAGCCAATGCCGCATCAGCCAAAGCATGATCGTAATCATCACCACCCAAGGCTGAATCGCCTCCGGTAGCCATCACTTCAAACACACCGCGCGTTAAACGCAAAATAGAAATATCAAAAGTGCCACCACCCAAATCAAATACCGCGTAGATGCCTTCACTGGCATTGTCCAAGCCATAAGCAATGGCCGCTGCAGTGGGTTCGTTAATCAGGCGCAACACATTGATGCCCGCCATCAGCGCAGCATCTTTTGTAGCTTGTCTTTGCGCGTCGTCAAAGTACGCCGGCACCGTGATCACAGCGCCATGCAAGTCGTCGTTGAAGGTATCTTCTGCCCTGTAGCGCAGCGTGGCCAAAATTTCAGCGCTCACTTCAACAGGTGATTTAGCACCCTGAACGGTTTGAATAGACAACATGCCTTTTTCAGAAGATGCCTCTTGGCCTTCTGGCTTCACAAACCTGTATGGCAACTTTTCTGGATGCGCAATGTCAGACAAACTTCGCCCCATGAAACGCTTCACGGAGGCCAAAGTATTCTCTGGGTCTAAGGCTGCATTGGCCACAGCTTCATGGCCTATCTGTCTGCCTTGGCCTGGCAAATAGCGCACCACAGAGGGCAAAATAATTTGGCCTTTTTCGTCTGGCAAGCACTCTGCCACACCATTGCGCACGGAGGCCACCAAAGAATGCGTGGTGCCTAAATCAATGCCAACCGCAATGCGACGCTGGTGGGGGTCTGGCGCTTGGCCAGGTTCGGAAATTTGCAAAAGTGCCATTTAAAACTTCAATAACTGTGCGGTAAAACCTATGGGCATGCGTCAAGGCCGTGCTGCACTTCGTGTGCAAATTTTTCAATGAACATGAGCGCCCTCACCTGACCTACCGCTGCGGCAAAGTTGTGATCAGTATCCATCAAATGAGCGGCTTGGGCCAAGGCTAGTGAATGTGATGCGTCAACTTCTTCGAGCAATTTTTCTAGTGAAGCCATTTTAGTATCTGAATCTTTGATGTCTTTGCAGTCGTCCAAGGCTTCACGCCATTCCATCTGTTGAATCAAAAACGCAGGTGGCATGCTGGTGTTGTTTTCTGCATTCACTGCAGCACCATGCAACTCACACAAGTAAGCCGCTCGCTTCAAAGGATCTTTTAGTCGGCTGTAGGCTTCATTGATGCGCACCGACCATTGCATGGCAATTCGCTGAGCAGCAGCGCCTTCTGAGGCAAATCGGTCTGGGTGAGCTTTGCGTTGCAAAGACTTCCACTGGAGGTCTAGCTGCGATCGGTCTAACGCAAAAGCTGTGGGCAAGCCGAACAGCTCAAAGTCCGACGCCTGCAGTGAAATCACACGCGGAACGATTCGCCACAGCCGCAGCGATCGCGTTCATTGGGGTTGTTAAAACGGAAACCTTCGTTCAAACCTTCGCGCACAAAATCCAATTGTGTGCCGTCGATGTAGGCCAAGCTTTTGGGATCGATGAGCACCTTGACGCCATGGTCTTCAAAGACCACATCTTCAGGGGCCACGTCGTCGACGTATTCAAGTTTGTAGGCCAAGCCGGAGCAACCGGTGGTTTTGACGCCCAGACGCACACCCACGCCTTTGCCGCGCTTGGTGATGTAGCGCGACACGTGCCGCGCTGCAGCTTCTGTTAATGAAATGGCCATGTGTATTTCTCGCAAACTGCAGGGTTAAACCGCTGCGTGTTTCTTTTTATAGTCTTCGACAGCAGCTTTGATGGCGTCTTCGGCCAAGATGGAGCAGTGAATTTTGACGGGTGGCAAGGCCAGCTCTTCGGCAATTTCGCTGTTCTTTAAAGCAGCCGCTTGGTCCAATGTTTTGCCCTTGACCCACTCGGTGACAAGTGAGCTCGAAGCAATGGCAGAGCCACAACCGTAGGTTTTAAAACGTGCATCTTCAATCACGCCCGTCAGGGGGTTGACTTTGATTTGCAACTTCATGACGTCGCCGCAGGCGGGCGCGCCCACCATGCCGGTGCCCACGTCTTCGTCGCCCTTTTCAAAGGAGCCCACGTTGCGGGGGTTTTCGTAGTGATCAACAACTTTTTCGCTATAAGCCATGGTATTTGTTCCTAATTCTTCAGTTCAATGTTAATGAGCAGCCCACTGAATGGTGCTCAGGTCAATGCCGTCTTTGTACATGTCCCACAAGGGGCTAAGGTCGCGCAGTTTGGCCACGTTGGCTTTGATGGTCTCAATGGCGTAGTCAATTTCTTCTTCGGTGGTCCAACGGCCCATGGTCATTCGCAAACTGCTGTGAGCCAACTCGTCGCTGCGGCCCAAGGCGCGCAACACATAGCTAGGCTCCAAACTGGCAGAGGTGCAAGCAGAACCCGAAGACACGGCCAAACCTTTAATGCCCATGATGAGCGACTCACCTTCAACATAGTTGAAACTCATGTTGATGTTGTGGGGCACGCGCTTTGTGGGGTGTCCGTTTAAGAACACTTGCTCTACATCTTTCAAACCATTGAAGAGGCGTTCTTGCAAAGCTTTGACTTTGGCAATGTCTTGGTCCATTTCGAGTCGTGCAATGCGGTAAGCCTCGCCCATGCCCACAATTTGGTGCGTGGGCAAAGAGCCAGAGCGCATGCCACGCTCGTGACCGCCACCGTGCATTTGTGCTTCGAGGCGCACGCGAGGTTTGCGGCTGACATACAAAGCACCAATGCCTTTGGGTCCATAAGTTTTGTGCGCGGTCAAGCTCATCAAATCGACTGGCAAGGTGCTGAGGTCAATGTGAAATTTGCCAGTGGCCTGCGCGGCATCGACGTGGAAGATGATGCCCTTCTCGCGGCAAATGGCGCCAATGGCGGGAATGTCTTGAATGACGCCAATTTCGTTGTTGACAAACATCACGCTGACCAAAATGGTATCTGGGCGCAAAGCTGCTTTGAAAACTTCGAGGTTGAGCAAGCCATCCTCTTGAACGTCTAGGTAAGTGACTTCAAAGCCTTGGCGCTCAAGTTCACGCATGGTGTCGAGCACCGCTTTGTGTTCTGTTTTGACGGTAATCAGGTGCTTGCCGCGGCTTTTGTAAAACTGTGCTGCGCCCTTCAAGGCCAAGTTGTTGGACTCTGTGGCGCCACTGGTCCAAACAATTTCGCGGGGGTCGGCACCGATCAAATCGGCCACATCGACACGGGCTTTTTCTACAGCCGCTTCGGCTTCCCAGCCCCAAGCGTGGCTGCGTGACGCAGGGTTGCCAAAGTGCTCGCGTAACCAAGGAATCATGGCATCGACCACGCGCGGGTCTACCGGATTGGTAGCGCTGTAGTCTAGATAAATGGGAAAGTGTGGTGTGGAATTCATGCTTGAAAACTTCTCAAGATTTAACAAAGGTGTTGCCCAAAGCAAACACTGAATTGGGTGCGTTCACACGAATGGTCTGTGAAACGGGCATGGCAGAAATAGCGCGCTTCATGGCAGGCTTGTTTTCGATGGTGTGGCCCGCTGCCAATTGATCGTCCACCAATTTTTGCAAATTGACGGAGTCGAGAAACTCCACCATTCGTGAGTTCAAAGCCGACCACAAATCGTGCGTCATGCAGCGACCGCTGCTGCCGTGGCAGTTTTCTTTACCGCCGCAGTGGGTGGCATCGATGGGCTCGTCCACCGACAAAATGATATCGGCCACGGTAATTTCTGAAGCTTTTTTGGCCAAGGTGTAACCACCGCCAGGGCCGCGTGTGGACTCGACCAATTGGTGACGTCGGAGCTTGCCAAACAATTGCTCTAAGTAAGAAAGGGAGATTTCTTGCCTTTGGCTAATGGCCGCAAGCGTGACAGGGCCAGAATGGTGTCGCAGGGCCAAATCGATCATGGCGGTAACCGCAAATCGACCTTTGGTGGTAAGGCGCATGGCTATTTCCTAGTATGTTGACTAATTTGCTCGACTATAGCAGAACTTGACCAGATTAGTAGGGATATGAATTGAAGGTCTTTATGCCTTGAGCACCACCACGTTGTCGGTACCGGGCGCCCCAAAGGCTTGCGCCTTGAGCATATGAAGCTGGTCCCGAACCTGGGCGGCCTTCTCGAAATCAAGGTTTTTGGCATGCTCCATCATCTGTTTTTCAAGCTGTTTGATGGCCTTGGACACATCTTTTTCGCTCATGTCCTCCACCTTGGCTCTTTGCACGGCCTCTTTTTCTAAGCGATCGGCTTCCTTACCGGCCTTCTCGCTGTAAACCCCATCAATGAGATCGCGTACCTGTTTAACGATGCTGCGCGGGGTGATGCCCATGGCCAAGTTGTGAGCCACTTGCTTGGTGCGACGGCGCTCAGTTTCACCGATGGCTTTCTTCATCGACTCGGTCATACGATCGGCATACAAAATGGCGCGGCCATGCAGGTTGCGCGCAGCACGACCGATGGTTTGAATAAGGCTTCGCTCAGACCTTAAAAAGCCTTCTTTGTCCGCATCCAAAATAGCCACCAAAGACACTTCTGGAATGTCCAAGCCTTCGCGCAGCAAGTTGATGCCCACCAGCACATCAAAAGCACCTAAGCGCAAATCTCGCAAAATTTCAACACGCTCCACTGTGTCGATATCAGAGTGCAAGTACCGAACTTTCACGCCGTTGTCTGAAAGATAGTCGGTGAGTTGTTCGGCCATTCGTTTGGTGAGCGTGGTGATAAGCACGCGCTCGTGCTTTTCTGCCCTAATTCGAATTTCTTGCAGCACATCGTCCACTTGGTGAATGGCCGGCCGCACTTCCACCTCCGGGTCGACCAATCCCGTGGGCCTGACCAACTGCTCCACCACTTTGCCCGAATGCGTTTTTTCATAATCAGCGGGCGTGGCGGACACAAAAATGCACTGCTGCATTTTGGTTTCAAACTCTTCAAATTTAAGCGGCCGGTTGTCTAATGCACTGGGCAATCGAAAGCCGTATTCCACCAGCGTGGTTTTGCGGGCGCGGTCGCCGTTGTACATGGCGTTAAGCTGCCCAATCATTTGATGACTCTCGTCCAAGAACATCAAAGAATCTTGGGGCATGTAGTCGGTCAAGGTGCTGGGCGCAGCGCCTGGTGCTGCACCGGACAAATGGCGCGTGTAATTTTCAATGCCTTTGCAGTGCCCTACTTCGCTCAGCATTTCTAAATCAAAACGGGTGCGTTGTTCTAAGCGCTGCGCTTCGACCAATTTTCCCATGCCCACCAACTCTTTCAGTCGATCACTCAACTCTACTTTGATGGTTTCTACTGCCGCCAAAACTTTGTCGCGCGGGGTAACGTAGTGGCTTGATGGATAGACTGTAAAGCGTGGAATTTTTTGCCTGATTCGGCCCGTCAGAGGGTCAAACAATTGCAAGCTTTCTACTTCTTCATCAAACAACTCAATGCGCACTGCAAGCTCGGAATGTTCAGCCGGAAATACATCGATGGTGTCGCCGCGAACGCGAAATTTGCCGCGACTAAAGTCTTGATCGTTGCGTTGGTATTGCATGCGAATGAGTTGTGAAATCACATCGCGCTGCCCCACTTTGTCGCCAGTGCGCAAAGTCATGATCATGCGGTGATAACTCTCGGGCTCACCAATGCCATAGATGGCCGACACCGTGGCCACAATAACCACGTCTCGGCGTTCCATCAAACTTTTGGTACAAGACAAACGCATTTGCTCTATGTGTTCATTGATGGCAGAGTCTTTTTCAATGAACAAATCCCGTTGAGGCACATAGGCCTCGGGCTGATAGTAGTCGTAATAACTGACGAAATACTCCACGGCATTTTTGGGAAAAAACTCTCTAAATTCCGAATAAAGCTGTGCCGCCAATGTTTTGTTGGGCGCAAACACAATGGCCGGCTTGCCCATTTGAGCAATCACATTGGCCATGGTGAAGGTTTTGCCTGACCCCGTGACGCCCAAGAGAGTTTGAAACACCTCACCGTCGTTCAAGCCTTCAACCAAGAGGTCAATGGCCGTGGGTTGGTCGCCTGCTGGCGGATACGGCTGGTACAGCTCAAAGGGCGAGCCTTCATAGTGCACAAATTTGCCCTCAGGGGCCACGAAAGGAACGGCCTCTATGGCAACTTCAGATTGAGCGGGAGGAACGGCCATTGGAACTTCTTCAGATGTGTCAAATTGGGGCAAAAACGAGGGAAAGAGCCGTTAAAATTAGGGGCAACCCTAAAGCCTAACCTAGGTTTAGGATTTCTGCCAGCCAGAAACTGCTTTTCACAACTTCCTCACAAGGACTTTTTTCATGTCTCTGTTTACCGCCGTCGAAATGGCCCCTCGCGACCCTATTTTGGGTTTGAACGAACAATTTGCAGCCGACACCAACCCCAACAAAGTGAATTTGGGTGTGGGCGTTTATTTCGACGATAACGGCAAACTCCCTCTTCTCGAATGTGTTAAATCCGCTGAAAAAGCCATGATGGACAAGCCCACAGCCCGGGGCTATTTGCCCATCGACGGCATTGCCGCCTACGACGCAGCAGTTAAAAATTTGGTGTTTGGCGCCGACAGCGAGGCTGTCAAATCGGGCCGCGTGGCCACAGTTCAAGGCCTGGGTGGCACAGGCGGCCTGAAGATTGGCGCCGACTTCCTGAAAAAAGTTAGCCCTCAAGCCAAGATTATGATTTCCGATCCAAGTTGGGAAAACCACCGCGCATTGTTCAGCAGCGCTGGCTTCCAAGTAGAAACTTATGCTTACTACGACGCCGAAAAACGCGGCGTCAACTTTGACGGCATGTTGGCCAGCCTTCATGGCGCCGCGGCAGGCACCATTGTGGTGTTGCACGCTTGCTGCCACAACCCCACTGGCTACGACATCACTGCCGCCCAATGGGATCAAGTGATTGCAGTGGTCAAGGCTAAAAACCTCACTGCATTTTTAGACATGGCCTATCAAGGTTTTGGTCACGGCATTGCCGAAGACGGCGCGGTCATTGGCAAATTTGTAGCCGCGGGTCTCAACTTTTTCGTATCCACCTCCTTCTCCAAGAGCTTCAGCTTGTATGGCGAACGCGTAGGCGCTTTGTCAGTGGTCTGCTTTGATCAAGAAGAATGCAGTCGCGTACTGAGCCAACTCAAAATTGTGATTCGCACCAACTACTCCAACCCGCCCATTCACGGCGGCGCCGTGGTGGCTGCCGTATTGGGCAATCCAGAGTGGCGTGCCATCTGGGAAAAAGAGCTGGGAGAAATGCGTGTACGCATCAAGGCCATGCGTCAAAAGTTGGTAGACGGCCTTAAAGCCGCAGGTGTGAAGCAAGACATGGGGTTTATTACCACCCAAATTGGCATGTTCAGCTACTCTGGCCTGAACAAAGACCAAATGGTGCGCCTTCGCTCAGAATTTGGTGTTTATGGCACCGACACGGGACGCATGTGTGTGGCCGCCCTGAATAGCAAAAACATCGATTATGTTTGCCAGGCCATTGCCAAAGTGATTTAAATTCACGAAGCGGTTGCATAGAATTCGCTTAGTTGTTCCAATTTAGGTGCGCGACTCCAATTTCAATGCATCACAACTGATATATTGCTGCAGTGCAACAATTTAAAGGGCTTTAAGCCATGCTTTACCAAATCTACGAAACTCAACGCTCCATCATGGAGCCTTTTGCAGACTTGGCCCAAGCTGCCGCCAAGA
Source organism: Comamonadaceae bacterium (assembly GCA_947479935.1). Lineage (GTDB taxonomy): Bacteria > Pseudomonadota > Gammaproteobacteria > Burkholderiales > Burkholderiaceae_C > Limnohabitans_A. Next base: position 86,148 of record CANKBG010000006.1, on the reverse strand, counting down.
TGTACAGCAATCCCCTGAATCCCATTGGCAATTCGCCCTTGGCTCAACGCGTATCTGCTGGTTACGAACTCATGCACCGCCTTGGCAAAGACTATGTCAAGCCAGAGTTTGGCATACGCACTGTTGAAGTTGGCAAAGTCGATGTTGCCATTCATGAGCGCATTGAAATTGACAAAGCCTTTTGCGAGTTGCGCCGTTTCAAGCGTTTCTCGGATGATTCAGCCACATTGAATTCCCTCAAGGGTCAGCCTGCGGTGCTTATCGTGGCACCTTTATCGGGTCACTACGCCACCCTGCTTCGCGACACCGTCAAGACCATGTTGAAAGACCACAAAGTCTATGTAACCGATTGGAAAAACGCCCGCTTGGTGCCATTGTCCGAAGGTGAGTTTCACTTAGACGACTACGTGAACTATGTGCAAGAGTTCATTCGTCATCTGCAAGGCATCTACGGCAATTGTCACGTTATCAGCGTGTGCCAACCCACCGTGCCCGTTTTGGCGGCAGTGTCTCTGATGGCATCGCGCGGCGAAAAAACACCGTTGACCATGACCATGATGGGCGGCCCCATTGATGCACGCAAGGCACCCACTGCCGTGAACAATTTGGCCATGAACAAGAGCTTTGAATGGTTTGAAAACAATGTGATTTACAAAGTACCTGGCAACTTCCCAGGCGCCGGACGCAGTGTCTATCCAGGCTTCTTGCAGCACACTGGTTTTGTAGCCATGAATCCTGATCGTCATGCAACAAGCCATTACGATTACTTCAAAGACTTGATCAAAGGCGATGACGCTAGCACCGAAGCGCACCGAAAGTTTTATGACGAATACAACGCTGTACTCGACATGGACGCTGACTACTATTTGGAAACCATCAAAACGGTGTTCCAAGACTACAACTTAGTTCACGGCACTTGGAATGTGAAAAATCTTCAAGGCAAAAATGAATTGGTTCGCCCCCAAGACATTAAGACCACAGCTTTGCTAACCGTCGAAGGCGAGTTGGATGACATCTCCGGCTCAGGCCAAACAGCTGCGGCTCATGATTTGTGCACCAGCGTGAAGCCAAGCAACCGCCAACACCTTGAAGTACCAGGTGCGGGTCATTACGGTATTTTCAGCGGCCGTCGATGGCGCGAAGTGGTTTACCCTGCCGTTTGCAAATTTATCTTGGCTCACAACGACTCGGGCAGCAAGAAAAAATCTGCTGTGAAAACTGTCGCAAAACGCCCAGTCAAATCGGTTGCCAAAAAAGCGCCTGCTCGTAAAAAGTGACATCTCTGGTTGAACGCATCAACGATGCGCTGCCCCAAACGCAGTGCACTCGATGCGGCTATCCAAATTGCAGATCCTACGCTCAGGCCATTGCCCAAGACAACGCCCCCCTCAATCAGTGCCCGCCAGGGGGCGCTGAGGGCATTTCGGTTTTGTCTCTCATCACAGGGCGCGATGTACTTCCTTTAAATCCAGAGCATGGCCTTGAGGGGCCTATGACAGTGGCTGTCATTGACGAAGCTTGGTGCATTGGCTGCACGCTGTGCATCAAGGTATGTCCTACCGATGCCATCTTGGGCAGCAACAAAGTGATGCACACCGTGATTGAGTCTGTCTGCACAGGCTGCGATTTGTGTTTGCCTGTGTGCCCCGTTGATTGCATTGAAATGGTGCCTGTGTCTGGCGAGCAAACAGGCTGGGCTGCTTGGTCTTCAGTTTTGGCCTCGCAAGCCAGACAACGGTATGAAGACCGACAGACTCGATTGGTTTTAGAAGACCAGGCACATGCAAAGCGCCAGATTGACAAAGCTGAAATGAAATTGGCCGATCTAGAAAAACACACTCGCATCGATGGTGACCTTGTCACTGGGAAATCAATGCGTGAAGATTTAGCAGACAAAGAAATGGCCCGCAAGCGAACCATCATTGAAGGAGCCCTGGCCAAGGCCAGGGCACGTCAACAGTCTTAATCAACAATCGTTGGCTTACGCGTATTGCGCAGCCAAAGCGCTAAAGGCCTTCACCACTTCAGGAGGCGCTTGCACCAATTCAATCAGCACGCCTTCACCGCCAATAGGCTGTTCTTCATTGCCTTTAGGATGAATAAAGCAGATGTCAAAACCCGCTGCCCCTTTGCGAATACCGCCAGGCGCAAAACGCACACCCTGCTGAGTCAGCCACTCTACTGCAGTGGGTAAGTTGTCTACCCACAAACCCACATGGTTCAAGGGTGTTGCATGCACTGCTGGTTTCTTTTCGATGTCCATCGGTTGCATAAGATCAACCTCAACCTTGAAAGGCCCTGAACCAATGACACAAATATCTTCGTCTACATTTTCACGATCGCTTTTGTAAGTGCCCGTTAGTTCCAAACCAAACATCTCAATCCAAAGTTTTTGGAGTTTGACTTTGTCGGTACCACCGATAGCAATTTGTTGAATGCCTAAAACTTTAAAGGGACGAGAGATAACGCTCATGCTTCAAACTCCACAATGACTTGATCCACAGTCAGCGACTCACCTTGTGAGGCCATGACCTTTTTGACCACGCCATCGTGCGCAGCAAACAAAATATTTTCCATCTTCATGGCTTCAATCACAGCCACGCGCTCACCCGCTTGCACTTTTTGTCCAGGGCTGACTGCAACGTTGACCAATAAACCCGGCATAGGCGACAAGACGAAACGACTCATGTCGGGCGGTTTTTTGAAGGGCATCATTTGATGCAACTCAGCCATCCGAGGTGAAACCACCAGCGCTTCAATGCGAGTGCCATTGTGCTGCACTTGCAGTGCCAAAGGGTTCTTAGGCGTGCCGCGTTCTACTTGTGCAGTGAATGGTTTGCCATTCACACTGCCCGTAATGCGTACATCGTTTAAACGTGAGTGACTTTCAATGATGTAGTGCTGCTCGCCCACCTTGATAATTGCTTTGCCATTTTGACCGCGAAACTCGTCCACGTGCACGGGCAAGTATTTGTTATCGCCTTTTGCACCCAACACAATGACGCTGTAGTCTTGGCCAATTTGAACATCGTAGCCCGGCAACTGGCCACTCAGGTTGGCAGCACGCTCGCGTGATTTACGGCGAACAAAGGCGGCCAACGCCACCAAGAAATGAGGATCTTCGTGGGGCACATCTTCGGCACGAAAACCATGCGCATAATTTTCAGCAATAAAGCCGGTGTTGAAGTCGCCCGCAACAAATTGAGGGTGGGCCAGCAAAGCCGCTTGGAACGGAATGTTAGAACTAATTCCACGAATGACAAACCCATTGAGTGCTTCACGCATTTTGGCTATGGCATCGTTTCGATCGGTGCCGTGCACAATCAGCTTTGCAATCATGGAGTCGTAGAACATGGGAATTTCGCCGCCGTCTTGCACACCTGTGTCTACACGCACTCCCAACAGGTCTTGCGTGTTGGACTGAAACATGGTTTGCAGCGGCGTTTGAAAACGCACCAGCCGGCCTGTGGAAGGCAAGAAATTGCGGAACGGATCTTCTGCATTGATACGGCACTCAATAGCCCAGCCATTGCGTTTCACGTCGGCTTGCGTCATGGGCAATTTTTCGCCATTTGCTATGCGAATCATCATCTCCACCAGGTCGATGCCCGTGATGGCTTCGGTCACGGGGTGTTCCACTTGCAAGCGGGTGTTCATTTCTAGGAAGTAAAAGCTTTGATCTTTGCCGACGACAAACTCCACCGTTCCGGCGGATTGGTATTGCACCGCTTTTGCCAAGGCCACTGCTTGCTCGCCCATGGAATTGCGTGTCGCATCGCTGATAAAGGGTGATGGTGCTTCTTCAATCACCTTTTGGTGACGCCGTTGGATGGAGCACTCACGCTCGTTCAAATAAATCACATTGCCGTGGCTATCACCCAAGACTTGAATTTCAATGTGGCGGGGTTCCTCGACAAACTTCTCAATGAAGACGCGGTCATCACCAAACGAGTTAAGGGCTTCGTTTTTGCAGGATGTAAAACCCTCAAAGGCTTCTTTGTCATTAAAGGCCACGCGCAAGCCTTTACCACCACCGCCAGCAGAAGCTTTGATCATGACGGGGTAGCCTATGCCCTTGGCAATTTCAACAGCGGCTTCTGCCGTGTCAATGGCTTCGTTGTAACCCGGAATGGTATTGACCTTCGCTTCGTTGGCCAATTTCTTAGAAGCAATCTTGTCACCCATGGCGGCGATGGAAAAGTGGCGTGGGCCTATGAAGGCAATGCCCTCGTCTTCGCAGCGCTTTGAGAAAGCTTCGTTTTCTGACAAGAAACCATAGCCAGGGTGAATGGCTTGTGCGCCTGTGGCTTTGGCAGCAGCAATGATTTTGTCGGCTACCAAATAGGACTCGCGTGAAGGCGCTGGGCCAATCAGGACTGATTCATCGGCCAACAACACATGGCGAGCTTCTTTGTCGGCTTCTGAGTAAACAGCCACCGTCGCAATGCCCATTTTCTTGGCGGTGGCAATGACGCGGCATGCAATTTCACCACGGTTGGCTATCAAAATTTTGGTAAACATAATTTTTCCTAATGGCATTTCAGTTCAAGCGGTGTGGGTCATTTCGATCAGAGCGGAATGTTGCCGTGCTTGCGCCATGGGTTTTCAACCTTCTTGTCCTTCAACATCACCAACGAACGGCAAATGCGCTTACGTGTTTCGCTGGGTTGAATAACGTCATCGATAAAGCCCCGTGCACCAGCCACAAATGGGTTGGCAAATCGGTCTTTGTATTCTGCTTCTCGTGCTGCCAATTTCACAGGGTCGTTTTTGTCTTCTCGGAAAATAATTTCTACAGCACCCTTTGCACCCATCACCGCAATTTCAGCGTTGGGCCACGCAAAGTTCACGTCGCCGCGCAAGTGTTTGGAGGCCATCACATCGTAGGCTCCGCCGTAAGCTTTGCGCGTAATGACCGTGATTTTGGGCACTGTGCACTCTGCGTAGGCGTAGAGCAATTTGGCGCCATGCTTGATGATGCCGCCATATTCTTGCGAGGTGCCGGGCATGAAGCCTGGCACATCAACAAAGGTAATGACCGGAATACTAAAGGCATCGCAGAAGCGCACAAAGCGCGCAGCCTTTACGGAGCTTTTAATGTCCAAACAACCCGCCAGTACCAAGGGTTGGTTGGCCACAACACCCACCGTTTGACCTGCCATGCGGGCAAAGCCAATTAACATGTTTTTAGCGTAATCGGGTTGGAGCTCAAAGAAGTCACCGTCGTCCACGGTCTTCAAAATGAGTTCTTTCATGTCGTAGGCTTGATTGGGGTTGAGAGGCACCAAGGTGTTCAAACTTTGATCGAGTCTGTCGGTGGGGTCGCCACTGGCACGCATGGGCGACTTTTCGCGGTTATTCAGGGGCAAGTAGTTGTACAAACGACGCAACATGAGCAAGGCTTCCACGTCGTTTTCAAATGCCATGTCGGCTACACCGCTCTTGGTGGTATGCGTTAATGCGCCACCCAGTTCTTCAGCCGTCACTTCTTCGTGAGTCACGGTCTTTACCACTTCGGGCCCAGTGACAAACATGTAGGAGCTGTCTTTGACCATGAAGATGAAATCGGTCATGGCAGGTGAATACACAGCCCCCCCCGCTGAAGGGCCCATGATCATGCTAATTTGCGGAATGACACCGCTGGCCATGGCATTGCGCTGAAACACTTCGGCATAACCCCCTAATGAGGCAACGCCCTCTTGAATTCGGGCACCGCCTGAATCGTTCAAACCAATGACAGGAGCGCCCACCTTCATGGCTTGGTCCATGATTTTGCAGATTTTCTCGGCGTGTGGCTCAGACAAGGCGCCACCAAACACCGTAAAGTCTTGGCTATACACAAAAACCAAACGGCCATTGATCATGCCGTAGCCCGTGACCACACCATCGCCAGGAATTTTATTGTCTTGCATGCCAAAGTCTGTGCAGCGGTGCTCCACAAACATGTCCCACTCTTCAAAGGTGCCTTCATCCAGTAATACTTCTAATCGTTCACGGGCTGTGAGCTTGCCCTTGGCATGTTGTGCATCAATGCGTTTTTGCCCACCACCCATGCGTGCCGCCGCGCGTTTTTGTTCAAGTTGTTGAATGATGTCTTGCATGATTTACTCTCTTCACTTTAATACGGATAGTTCAATGCTTAGGAAAGCCTGTTGCTTGATAAGCGGCCATTAACTGTCTGGCTGCGGTGGAGGCTGGCAATTGGCCAGTGATCACCTTCTGCGTGAGTTCAGGCAGCAGGGCTTTGACGCTGGCCTGACCGCGAAAGTTTTGTTTGAGGCCTGCATCGATGCGCTCCCACATCCAAGATTGGGCTTGTACTTGTCGGCGCTGCTCAAACTTTTGCTTGGCTTGCTGCAAACGCTTGAATTTCAAAACACGATGCCAAAAATTATCAACACCTTGATTTAAAAGCGCACTGATTTGAATGACTTCTGGATGCCAAAGTTCTTCGTCGAAATGCGCATGATCTGGGTGACCATGCATCCCCAACAAACGCAAGGCACTGGTAATTTGAGCTTCTGCGCGAGTGGCGGCCGATGCGTCAATGTCGGCTTTGTTAATGACCACCAAGTCGGCCAATTCCATCACACCTTTTTTTATCGCCTGCAAATCGTCTCCTGCATTGGGCAGTTGCATCAGCACAAACATGTCGGTCATGTTGGCCACGGCAGTTTCGCTTTGTCCAACGCCTACGGTTTCTACAATGACCATGTCGTAACCTGCTGCTTCACAAACCAACATGGCCTCGCGCGTTTTTTCGGCCACACCGCCCAAGGTCCCACTGGAGGGACTCGGTCGGATGTAAGCTTTTTCGTGAACGCTGAGGTGTTCCATTCGAGTTTTGTCACCCAAGATGGAACCGCCAGAAACAGTGGATGAAGGATCAATAGCGAGTACCGCCACACGGTGACCTTGCGCAATCAAAAAGAGTCCTAGCGCCTCAATGAAAGTGGACTTTCCCACCCCCGGTACGCCACTGATACCTAGGCGAAATGACTTGCCTGAGTGCGGCAACAGACCCGTGAGCAACTCATCCGCCAGCAGTCGATCGGCCGGTAGTGTGGACTCCAGCAAGGTAATGGACTTGGCCATGGCGCGGCGCTGTACCGCAGGCTCGCTCTCCAACACACCCTGGATGAGTTCTTTCGGAGTCAACCTAATGCTTTCTTAATTTGCTCCAGCACATCTTTGGCGCTGGCAGGAATGGGAGTGCCTGGACCGTAGATGCCCTTCACGCCCGCTTCGTACAAGAAGTCATAGTCTTGGCGTGGAATGACACCGCCCACAAACACAATGATGTCGTCTGCGCCCTGCTTCTTCAGTTCTTCAATGATGGCAGGCACCAATGTTTTGTGACCTGCCGCCAAGGTAGACACACCCACCGCGTGCACGTCGTTTTCAATGGCTTGGCGCGCGCACTCTTCAGGTGTTTGAAACAAGGGGCCCATGTCGACGTCAAAGCCCAAATCGGCAAAGGCTGTGGCCACGACTTTGGCGCCGCGATCGTGCCCGTCTTGACCTAGCTTGCTGATCATCACGCGGGGGCGACGACCTTTGGCATCGGCAAAGTCATTGATTTCTTTTTTAAGTTGGTCCCAGCCTTCTGCTGAGTCGTAAGCTGCTGCATACACGCCGGTCACCTTTTGAGTATCGGCGCGGTGGCGCCCAAAAACTTTTTCCAATGCATCGGACACCTCGCCCACTGTAGCGCGCAAGCGAATGGCTTGAATGCTGAGTTCAAGCAAATTGCCTTCGCTGCTTTCGGCGGAGGCAGTGAGCGCATCCAATGCAGCTTGTACTTTGGCAGTGTCGCGAGTTGCACGAATATTTTGAAGTCGTTCGATTTGACCATCACGCACTTTGACATTGTCGATGGCCAAGAAGTCAAGGGGATCTTCTTTGGCCAACTTGTATTTGTTCACGCCCACAATCACATCTTTGCCAGAGTCAATGCGCGCTTGTTTTTCTGCGGCGGCCGCTTCAATTTTGAGCTTAGCCCAGCCGCTGTCTACCGCCTTGGTCATGCCGCCCATGGCTTCTACTTCTTCAATGATGGCCCAGGCTTTGTCGGCCATTTCTTGTGTGAGCGATTCCATCATGTAACTGCCAGCCCATGGATCGATCACATTGGCAATGTGAGTTTCTTCCTGAATGATGAGCTGCGTGTTGCGCGCAATGCGTGAGCTGAATTCAGTAGGCAATGCAATGGCTTCGTCAAAGCTGTTGGTGTGCAAAGATTGCGTGCCGCCAAACACCGCAGCCATGGCTTCGATGGTGGTACGCACCACGTTGTTGTAGGGGTCTTGCTCTGTGAGCGACCAGCCCGAAGTTTGGCTGTGCGTGCGCAGCATGAGGCTTTTGGGATTCTTAGCATCGAAGCCCTTCATGATGCGGCACCACAACAATCGTGCTGCGCGCATCTTGGCAATTTCCAAATAGAAATTCATGCCCACCGCCCAGAAAAAGGACAGGCGCCCCGCAAAGCCGTCGACATCCATTCCCTTGGCAATGGCGGTTTTCACATACTCTTTGCCGTCGGCCAATGTAAAAGCCATCTCGAGAGCCTGATTGGCACCCGCCTCTTGCATGTGATAGCCCGAGATGGAAATTGAGTTGAACTTCGGCATGTGTTGGGCCGTGTACTCAATGATGTCGCCAATGATTTTCATCGACGGCTCGGGGGGATAAATGTAGGTGTTGCGCACCATGAACTCTTTCAGAATGTCGTTCTGAATGGTTCCCGACAATTTGTCTTGGCTCACGCCCTGCTCTTCTGCGGCAACCACGTAGCCAGCCAACACGGGCAACACCGCACCGTTCATGGTCATGGACACAGACACTTTGTCTAAAGGAATCTGGTCAAACAAAATCTTCATGTCTTCAACAGAGTCGATGGCCACGCCCGCTTTGCCCACGTCGCCTGTGACACGGGGATGGTCTGAGTCATAGCCGCGGTGTGTGGCCAAGTCGAAAGCCACCGACACGCCTTGACCGCCGGCGGCCAAAGCTTTGCGATAAAAGGCGTTGGACTCTTCAGCGGTAGAGAAACCGGCATATTGGCGAATGGTCCAAGGGCGCACCGAGTACATGGTGGCTTGTGGTCCGCGCAAAAAGGGCTCAAAGCCAGGCAAGGTGTTGGCGTAGGGCAAGTTGGCGGTGTCTTCGGCCGTGTACAAAGGCTTGACGGAAATGCCGTCGGGGGTTTTCCAGTTGAGGGCTTCGACATTGCCGCCCGGCGCAGACTTTTGAGCCGCACGCAGCCAGTCGTCAAGTTGTGCCGTCTTGAATTCGTTCTTCGGGTCGGTCATGTCACGAGATCCTCAATATGATTCATAATTATTGATGCAAAATATTGTACCTGCCTTACAATTTGCAAAACGGCCCACTTTAGGCCAATTTGAACGATTTATCCACCATGTCTGCCCTGTCCGCTGTCCCCTCTTTGGCGCCCCGAGCGCTTTACGAAGAAGTTGCCGAACTCATTCGGCAGCGTATCTTCAGCCGAGAACTCGAGCCAGGCAGTTGGATTGACGAGCTGCAAATCTCCAAGGCCTACGGCATTAGCCGCACCCCTTTGCGGGAAGCATTGAAGGTTTTGGCCGCCGAAGGCCTGATCACCATGAAGGTGCGCCGCGGGGCTTATGTGACCGAGGTTTCAGAAAAAGACCTGCGAGATGTGTATCACTTGCTAAGCCTTTTAGAAAGTGATGCGGCCGCTGTGGTGGCCCAAACTGCCTCCGCTGCAGATTTAAAGAAGCTGCAATCACTCCACGCAGACCTAGAAGCCGCTGGCAAACCCGGCAAAGAAAAACACGACAAGTTCTTTGAAGTGAACGAAGCATTTCACATGTGCTTGCTAGAGTTGGCACAAAACAAATGGCGCGATCAAATGGTGGCCGACTTGCGCAAAGTGATGAAGCTCAATCGGCACAACTCACTGTTTAAAACAGGGCGCATTACAGAGTCTTTGAAAGAACATCAAGCCATCATGGCGGCCCTGAATGCGAAAGACCCTATGGCTACTGCAGCACGCATGCGTGAGCACTTTGCCAATGGGTTAACGGCGGCCAGCTCTACGCCCTAAGCAGGTACCTCTGCACCCTTGGCCAAGGCCTCACGCGCAATGGCCATCACCTCCCGAGGTGGCATGGGCTTGAGCTTGTGATTGCTCCATACTTGGCGCCACAAACGTCCTCCCCGCTGACCATGGTAAAGCCCCAGCATATGACGTGCGATGGCATACCAAGGGCACCCGTCTTCTTTAAACGCTCTCTCCATGTAAGTCACCATGGCTTCTTCCACGTCTTCTCGTGAAAGCACGGGTTTAAACTGAACGCTTTGTGCTTGTCCCTGAAAAAATGTTTCATCCCAAGTGGTGAGTAGCCAAGGGTTGTAATAAGCCTCACGGCCAATCATCACGCCATCTACTTCCTTGAGGTGTTCGGCAATTTGTTCATTGCGCGTGATGCCACCATTGATGGCAATGGTGAGTTCTGGAAAATCTTTTTTCAATTGATAAGCCAGTTCATACCTCAAAGGCGGAATCTCGCGATTCTCTTTGGGCGATAAGCCGTTAAGCCAAGCATTTCGCGCATGGACGATGAACACATTGCAACCTGCTTCTTTCACAGTGCCTACAAAGTCGCGCACAAAGTCGTAGCTTTCAATTTGGTCAATGCCAATGCGGTGCTTCACTGTGACGGGCACAGACACCACATCGACCATGGCCTTGACGCCATCGGCCACCAACTTGGGCTCGTTCATAAGGCAAGCACCAAAAGCACCGCGCTGCACTCGGTCGCTGGGGCAACCGCAATTTAAATTGATTTCGTTGTAGCCCCACTGCTCACCCAACTTGGCGGCATAGGCCAAATCTGCGGCCTCACTGCCGCCCAATTGCAAGGCCACAGAATGCTCTTCGGCATTGAAGCGCAAATGACGCTCAACGCTGCCGTGACGAATGGCACCGGTGGTAACCATCTCGGTGTAAAGCATGGTGTGCTGCGTCAGAAGGCGATGGAAAAACCGGCAATGCCGATCGGTCCAGTCCATCATGGGCGCAACAGACAAGCGCCAAGGGCTAAAGTGGTTAAAGAGTGCTTGATTCACACCCCGATCATAATTAATAAATGAGCTGCTTCAATCAAAATTGCAACAACGCTTAAACCTCTGATTCTTGACAAGAATTGAGCAAAAGAAGCTTGCAATCCCTTTCAAACAAACGGAATCTCCACACTTACCGCCAATACGTGGCACGATGGCGCATCAGAGATACGTTAGTCAAAGGGAGATCTCATCCATGAACGAATCAACCATTTGGTGGCTCATTGCAGGCTCACTTGTTGGCATAGAACTGATGACGGGCACTTTTTACTTGCTCATGCTCGCCATCGGCGCTTCAGCAGGTGCTATCGCAGCACACGCTCAGTTAAGTTTTTCATCACAACTGATCACCGGATCGGTGGTTGGCGGACTTGCTGTTATTTTGTGGCGTGTTTATTCTTTGCAAAAATTAAAGTCTCATCCCGAAGAAGTTTCTGCCCAACACTTGGATGTCGGAGAAACAGTGGAAGTGCATGAATGGCTTAGCAACGGTACGGCACAAGTTAAGCACAGAGGCGCCAACTGGACTGCTGTTTGTGCCGAAGCAATTCCGCAAGAGCTGGGTGTTTATCAAATTCAAGATATCCAAGGCAACACTTTGGTGTTGCATAAAGTTTAAGTCAACGTTAGCTTCTAAGAAAGAAACATCATGGAAATTGCAATCGTCCTCTTGGCCATTGCGGTCTTGTTCATCATCAAAACTGTCAAGGTCGTGCCTCAACAAAACGCATGGGTGGTCGAGCGCTTGGGCAAGTTCCATGCGAGCCTTACGCCCGGCCTTAATTTTGTGGTGCCATTCATTGACAACGTCATTCAAAAGCACAGCCTCAAAGAAATTCCACTCGACGTTCCCAGCCAAGTTTGTATTACCCGAGACAATACACAACTGCAGGTCGATGGTATTTTGTACTTCCAGGTGACCGACCCCAAACTGGCCAGCTACGGCTCATCCAATTACATTGTGGCCGTCACGCAATTGGCTCAAACCAGCTTGCGCAGTGTCATTGGCAAATTAGAACTCGACAAAACATTCGAAGAGCGCGATATCATCAATGCCCAAGTGGTGGCAGCCATCGATGAAGCAGCGTTAAACTGGGGTGTCAAAGTACTTCGCTACGAAATCAAAGACCTGACACCGCCCAAAGAAATTTTGCATGCCATGCAATCGCAAATTACGGCCGAGCGCGAAAAGCGTGCACTCATTGCAGCCTCAGAAGGACGCCGTCAAGAACAAATCAACATTGCCACGGGCGAGCGCGAGGCCTTCATTGCGCGCTCTGAAGGCGAAAAGCAGGCGGTGATTAACAAAGCCGAAGGTGATGCCGCTTCGATTTTGGCAGTGGCCGAAGCCACAGCCCAGGCCATTGAACGCATTGCCTCTGCCATTCAAAAACCGGGGGGCGAACAAGCGGTACAACTTAAAGTGGCCGAGCAAGCTGTCATTGCCTATAGCAAGGTGGCACAAGATGCAAAAACCACACTTATTGTTCCTGGCAACATGACCGAGGTATCGTCCTTGATAGCCTCGGCCATGCAAATGGTCAACACAGGAAAAAGTGCTGGGCATTAACCCATGTGCAAACCACCATTCACTGCAAAGTCTGCACCTGTGGCATAACCGCCTTCTTCAGATACCAACCAAGCAATGATCGAAGCAATTTCGCTAGGCTCACCCAATCGCTTCACGGGCACTGTGGCCACAATCTTTTCTAGCACATCGGGGCGAATGGCTTTCACCATGTCGGTTCCAATATAACCAGGGCTGACGGTGTTCACCGTCACGCCCTTGGTGGCCAGCTCTTGCGCCAAGGCCATAGAAAATCCGTGCATGCCCGCTTTGGCAGCAGAGTAATTGGTTTGACCCGCTTGACCCTTGGCGCCATTCACAGATGAAATGTTCACAATGCGGCCCCAGCCTTTTTCAACCATGTCCGCCACCACTTGCTTGGTCACGTTGAACATGGAGTTCAGGTTGGTTTCAATCACAGCGTCCCAATCTTCGCGCGACATTTTCAAGAACATGCGGTCTTTGGTAATGCCGGCGTTGTTAACCAAAACGTCGATGGTACCGTGCTCTGCTTTGGATTTGGTGAATGCATCGACAGTGGAATTCCAATCACCCACGTTACCCACGGAGGCATAGAACGTATAGCCCAAAGCTTTTTGCTCGTCTAGCCACTTGGTGAAGTCACGTGTGGGGCCGCAACCTGCAATGACCTTGAAACCCTCTTTGTGAAGGCGCTGGCAGATTGCGGTACCGATGCCGCCCATACCACCTGTAACGTATGCTACTTTTTGACTCATGATGTTGTCTCCTAAGTTGATGAGTTTTTAGTTTCTGAAAAATTAACGTTCAAGGGTCAATGACACGCCCATGCCGCCGCCGATGCACAAGGCTGCAAGGCCTTTCTTGGCATCACGGCGCTGCATTTCATGAAGCAATGTGACCAAAATTCGGCAGCCTGACGCACCAATGGGGTGACCAATGGCAATGGCGCCACCGTTGACGTTGACGCGAGAAGGATCAATGTCCAAAGCTTTGTTGACGGCACAAGCTTGTGCGGCAAAAGCTTCGTTCAATTCAAACAAGTCAACGTCGCTGGCTTTCCAACCCGCGCGTTGCAATGCTTTTTGTGAAGCCGGTACAGGTCCCATGCCCATCGTGGCTGGATCCAAACCGCTGGTGCCAAAGGAAACAATGCGGGCCAAAGGCTTTAGGCCTAGTGAAGCGGCCTTTTTAGCGGACATGACCACCACTGCCGCAGCACCATCATTGAGTCCAGATGCATTGCCAGCGGTGACTGAGCCTGTCTTGTCAAAAGCGGGCCGCAAACCAGCCAAGGCTTCTGCATTGGTTTTTTTGTTGATGAATTCATCGGTATTGAAAACCAAGGGGTCGCCTTTGCGCTGAGGAATAAGCACATCCACAATTTCATCTTTGAACTTGCCAGCATCTTGCGCAGCGCCGGCTTTTTGTTGACTACCCAACGCTAAGGCGTCTTGCATGTCGCGCGTGATGCCTTGTGCTTTGGCCACATTTTCGGCCGTAATGCCCATGTGATATTGGTTATAAACATCCCACAAGCCATCCACAATCATGGAGTCAACCATGTTCCAGTTCCCCATGCGCTGACCATCGCGTGAGCCCATCAAAACGTGGGGTGAAGCGCTCATGTTTTCTTGGCCACCTGCCACCACAATTTCGCTGTCGCCCCAAGCCACAGCTTGGGCTGCCAGCATGACGGCCTTCAAGCCTGAACCACAAACGGCATTGATGGTGAGGGCAGGCGTTTCTTTAGCGACGCCCGCCTTCATCAAGGCTTGGCGAGCTGGGTTTTGTCCTGCGCCAGCCGTCAAAACTTGGCCCATGATGATCTCGCCAATTTGGTCTGAACTTAAACCAGCACGCGCCATGGCCTCGCGAATGACAATGCTTCCCAACTCGGGGGCTGCAATTTTGGCAAGTGAACCTCCAAACTTACCCACCGCTGTGCGGGCTGCTGAAACGATAACGATGTCTTCCATGATGGCTTCCTTTTAATTGATGAACGTTTTTAAAAATGTGACTCAAGCGCGAGCTTTGACGTAACGGCCAGGCGCAGGCTCGATGGTTTTAGATTTGGCATTTTTTCCATAGTGCTTTGGCGCAGCAATTTGCTTGCCAGCATGCGTCTTGAGCCAATCAGACCAATCTGTCCACCAACTGCCAGGCAATTCTTTGGCACCTGCAATCCACTCATCGGCGGTGGCGGGAAACTTGCCGTCCTCTCTCAGCCAATGGCTGCGCTTTTTGGCTTCTGGCGGATTGATCACGCCTGCAATGTGGCCAGAAGCTCCCATGACAAACCGCTTCTTACCAGGAAGGTGCTGAGTTGATGCATATGCACCACCAATGGGCACAATGTGGTCTTCGCGTGAACCATAAATGTAAACAGGTAAGTTGACTTTGCTGAGATCAATTTTTTCGCCACAGACCGTGGCGGCGCCTGGCCTTACCAATTTGTTTTCTAAATAAGTATTGCGCAGGTACCAAGCGTAAAACGGGCCTGGCAAATTGGTGGAGTCGCTGTTCCAATACAGCAAGTCAAATGGTGGGGGTGACTCACCTTTCAGGTAATTGCCCACCACATAGTTCCAAACCAAATCGTTAGGGCGCAAGAAGCTAAAGGTAGAAGCTAAGTCTTGACCTTTGAGCAAACCGCCCTTTCCCATTTGCATTTCACGAAACTTCACAAAGTTTTCATCAATGAACACATCCAAGATGCCGGTGTCTGTGAAGTCAATGAGCGTGGTGAGGAAGGTGGCACTGGCCACAGGCTTCTCGCCACGGGCCGCCAAAACAGCCAAAGCATTGCTCAAAATAGTGCCCCCCACACAGAAGCCGAGTGCATTGATTTTTTCAGAACCTGTGATGCCTTGAACTTCTTTGATGGCTTTGATGGCTGCGTTTTCGATGTAGTCATCCCAAGTTTTCAAAGCCATGGATTCATCGGGATTGCGCCAACTCACCACAAATGTGCGGTGGCCTTGGCTGACTGCATAGCGAATGAATGAATTGTTGGGTTGCAAATCGAGAATGTAAAACTTGTTAATGCAAGGGGGAACCAATAAAAAAGGTTTTTCATAAACCTTGGCGGTCAAAGGCTTGTACTCAATGAGTTGGAAATATTCATTTTCAAAAACCACCGCGCCTACGGTGGTGGCCACGTTTTCACCAACCACAAATTTGCTTTCGTCCGTCATGGAAACATGACCTTGCTGAAGGTCATGCATGAGGTTTTGAATACCCTTGGCCAAACTCTCGCCTTGAGTTTCTATGGCTTTCTTTTGTGCTTCTGCATTGAAGGCCAAAAAATTACTGGGTGCAGATGCCGCAACCCATTGCTCCACCGCAAAGCGAATTTTGTTTTGTGTGTGCTCATCAGCTTCAACGGCATCTGCTAGGCCCATCAATGTTTTGGCATTAAGCAAATAGGCTCCTGCCGTGAACGCAGCCATAGGGTTGCCGGTCCAAGCTTCGCTTGAAAAACGTCTGTCTTTTAACGTGTGTTTTTCATCTAGGCCATGATTCCACAAGGCCGTTGCTTCTTCCAAGTAAGCAGCTTGTAAATCCTTGAGCTTTTCCTGGGAAAAAGTAAGGGGCGGTGCAGCATTCTCTGCAGCAGGCAAAATACCGCCTAGGTCCATGGTTTGAAAAGTTTGCATGGCTTGCCCCCAGCTCTTGGCCAAGTTTTGCTGAAACTCTTCCCCAGCGCGTGACCAAAATTCATTGTTGGAATTTGTCATGTGCTTATCTCCTGTTTATTTCAATTTTTAACTCATGTACATCGTCGCAATTGCTTGGCTTTACGTCGCTCTCATGATGAGCGTAGCAGAAGCTTCTAACACCAACGGATCCATTCTGGGTGCTATTGTGACTTTCATTCTTTACGGGATCCTTCCAACTTCGATCATTGTTTATGTGATGGGTGCGCCCCACCGCAAAAAGGCCAGATTAGCACTTGAAAAAGCAAGTTCAGAAGCTTCTCAGGTCCAGAAGGACGACGAAACCCCGTCTAAGCCGTAAGCCAGACGTAAGCTGCCATGCGCCCAGAGCCCCCTTTTGCCACGGCATCACGTCTGTGAGAGTGATATTTTGACTCTTGGCTGTAAGTGCACCAGGGCAAACTGCTGTCATTGCCATACAGGGCTTTGAAACCAACCGCCTCAAGACGCATCCGGGCAAGTCCCGCCAAATCAGCCCAAAATTTATGGCTTTCCTTTGGCTTGAACCATGAACTCACTTCTGAGTTGTAAGAAAGGCCCCTTGCCTGACTGCTTGGCTCAAAAGCCTCCAGCACATCAGGCCCCACCTCGAAGGCTGTAGGACCAATGCAAGGCCCTAGCCAGACAAAGCAATCTGCCGTGTTCAGTCCCTGCGCCTTTGCTGCATGGGCCAAAGTTTCAACCACGCCATGCCCTTCTGTTCCAGACAAACCTCGCCATCCCGCATGCGCGGCCGCCACCCATTTTGCAGAGGGGTGACACACCAAAATGGGCAAACAGTCGGCCGCCATCATGGCGCAAGCAATACCCGCTTGAGTGGTCCATGTCACATCGGCTTGGACTGCGGGACTGGTTTGAAAATCGATGGCCACGCCATGCGAGCCATGAACTTGCCGAAGATAAACGGCCGGTACGCCCATGGCTTGGGCCACCCGTTCGCGATTTTGAAGAACACTGTTCGAATCATCGCCAGCGAACAACCCCAGATTTAATTCACCCCATGGCTGTTGTGAAACGCCACCTTGTCGGGTGGTCATGAATGCCTGCACAAAAGAAGGTGCGGGCCAATCGGGCTGAAATCCAATCAAGCTGTTACTCGGCGTCGGGGCAAGCTGAGGGCTGGGCTTTTTGGAAGGCTTCCAACTTCATACACGCGTCAAAGGCACCCATGGTCAGTGGCAAGTCATTCAAGTTCACATCAAAACGTTTGCCATTGAATATTTGGGGAACTAAGCAGCAATCGGCCAGGGTAGGCGTATGCCCATAGCAATAGGTAGATTGAGGACCCTGGGCCAATTGACGCTCAAAAGCCTCCAGCCCATCTCGAACCCAGTGCCGATACCAGGTGTTCTTTTGATCTTCGCTCACGCCCAATGTGCTGCTTAAATATTTCAACACCCGCAGGTTGTTGATAGGGTGAATTTCGCAAGAAATTGATTGCGCCAAGGCTCGCACTTTGGCTCTTGCCAACGGCTCTTTGGGCAGCAGCGCAGGCTGAGGATACGTCTCTTCCAAATACTCAATGATGGCCATTGACTGGCTCAAATGTTCGTCATCTATCACCAAGTTAGGTACCAATTTGTCGGCCGCGACTGCGCTGTAAGCAGGTAATTTATGCTCGCCTTTGGCCAAATGAACTGGAATGTATTCAAAAGGTAAGTCCTTCAAATGCAGTGCAATTCGGACACGAAAAGAAGCAGAAGATCGGAAGTAGTTGTAAAGTTTCATAGGCATTAGCATAAACTGGAAACATGTCCGCTGGCACCCTGCAACCTCAACTTACTTGGCTTGAAAGCCAAACCCCGCTACCCCCTGTGGAAAATGCATGGGGCGCTCACACCGACGCCCCAGGTTTATTGGCGGCCGGAACCGATTTGGGCGTAGACCGATTATTAGAAGCCTACTCCCAAGGTATATTTCCTTGGTTCAACCCCGATCAGCCCGTACTTTGGTGGAGCCCCGATCCCCGCATGGTGCTTCAAATTAAAAACTTCAAGCTCCACAGGTCGCTTCGCAAAACGCTCTCGCGCTATGCCTCTCACGCCAGATTTGAATTGTGCTTTGATAGCGCCTTTAACCAGGTCATTGAGGCCTGCGCTGAAAGTCCGCGTCAAGGTCAAAACGGCACTTGGATCGTGCCCGACATGGTGAAAGCCTATCAAGCGCTGCATCTTGCAGGTTATGCGCACAGCGCCGAAACTTGGTTAGATGGCGAACTGGTGGCAGGCCTTTACTTTGTTTGCATAGGCAAAGCAGTGTTTGGCGAATCCATGTTCAGCCAAATCAGCGACGGCTCCAAAATGGCGCTGGCAGCACTGGTCAATGTTTGTCAGCAGCATGAAATTTTGGCCATAGATTGCCAGCAAAATACGGCGCACTTAGCCTTGATGGGTGCACAAGAGATGTCTCGGTCTGATTTCTTAGCTCAAAGCATGCCCGCCTTGAAACTTGCCAGCCCTGATTGGAAAAATTCACTAATTGACTGGGATGCTTGGCATGCCCCACATTCGATTTAAAGTAAAACCACATCAAAGATGACCCCGCTTAAAGCATGACGCATCTCAAAGATTTGCCCTTTAGCACACTGCAGTTTTATGCCACTGCGGCTTACCCCTGCAGTTACTTGGAAATGCGCGAGGCAAGATCGCAAGTGGCCACGCCCAGTCATCTGATTCAAAATGATGTTTACTCCGATTTGGTAGAACGTGGCTTTCGCAGAAGTGGGCTTTTTACCTACCGTCCCTATTGCGATGGCTGCCAAGCGTGTGTGCCCATGCGAGTTTTGTGCAATGAATTTAAACCCGATCGAAGTCAAAAGCGCGCGCTTCTCAAACACCAGCATTTGGTGGCACGTGTTTCACGGTTGGGCTTTGAAAGCGAGCACTACGATCTGTATTTGCGCTATCAAAACAGCAGGCACTCTGGCGGCGGTATGGATCACGACAGTGTTGAACAGTACAAACAATTTTTGTTACAAAGTCGTGTCAATTCGCGGCTGGTTGAGTTTCGAGAGCCCAGCAAGACCAGTGAAGTGGGTGAACTCAAAATGGTCAGCATTGTGGATGTGCTGAATCTGGGTCTGTCCGCCGTTTACACCTTTTATGCACCTGAGGAAAAGGCCAGTTATGGCACCTATGGTGTGCTCTGGCAAATCAAACAGGCTCAAGAATTAGGTCTGCCCTATGTTTACATGGGGTATTGGATTGGGGCCAGCCCCAAAATGCAATACAAAGAGAGATTTAGCCCTTGTGAAAGCCTGCATTCGGGCCTATGGCAGCGCCATGTTTCAACGGGCTAGGTTTGCAGGACTACACAAAGTCCATTTCATCTTGTAAAATCATATTTCGCATTGTCTTCCTTTTGGAGGACTTCTTCGCTTTGAAAAAGACCGAGGTTTAGTCGCATGAGAAAAGCTGAAGCTCACACACCTGTAGCTCCCACCATTCAAGTCATTGAGCGATTGTTTTCGTTGATGGATGTCTTGGCATCCAGAGAAGACTCTATTTCTTTGAAAGAAATTAGCGAAAAAACCGGCCTCCATCCGTCCACTGCGCACCGAATTTTGAACGATCTCACCATTGGCCGTTTTGTCGACCGCCCAGAACCTGGGAGTTATCGATTGGGAATGCGACTGCTTGAACTGGGCAACATGGTCAAAGCGCGTTTGAATGTTCGCGATGCAGCCTTGGCGCCCATGCGAGAGTTGCACAAACTCATACAGCAACCTGTCAACCTCAGCATGCGCCAAGGTGATGAGATTGTTTACATTGAACGCGCTTACAGCGAGCGCTCAGGTATGCAGGTGGTCAGAGCCATTGGCGGCCGGGCGCCATTGCATTTAACGTCTGTGGGCAAATTGTTTTTATCGGTCGATGAGCCGATGAAAGTCAGAAGCTACGCAACCCGAACAGGTTTAAGCGGCCAGACCAAAAACAGCATCACCCAATTGCCAGTGCTTGAGCGTGAGTTGTCCAAAGTGCGCCAATACGGCATTGCAAGAGACAACGAGGAGTTGGAGTTAGGTGTTCGCTGCATTGCTGCTGGCATCTATGACGATCAAGGCAAGTTGTTGGCGGGTCTGTCGATTTCCGCACCTGCCGACCGACTAGACGAGGCTTGGCTGCAAAAACTGCAAGACACCACAGAAGCAATTTCGCAGGCGCTGGGCTACAAATCTTAGGCAAACAAGTCTGTATTCAACGGACTTGTTTGAATTAGCCCGATGTACTGGCAGGGACTAATGTTGTTCGAGCGTTTTGATTTTCAACCCAACGACGAACGCGCTCTGCATCGGCGATGCGGCTCAGTTTGCCCGCCGAATCTAAAAACACCATGATCAATTTGCGACCCGAAACCTTGGTTTGCATGACCAAGCATTGGCCCGCTTCAGAGATGTAACCGGTCTTTTGCAAACCAATATCCCAGTTGGGACTTTTCACCAAACGGTTGGTGGTGTTGTAGTGCAATGTTCGACGGCCCACAGCCACTTCTATACCGGGCGAAGTAGAGAGTTCACGCAACAAAGGGACGTTGTAAGCGGCGCCGACCAAGACAGCCAAGTCAGAGGCGCTTGATTGATTTCGACTCGACAGCCCTGTGGGTTCTACATAGCGGGTGGAGCCCATGCCAAGTGCTTGCGCACGATCGTTCATGGCTTTGACAAAGGCATTCAAACCACCGGGGTAAGTACGGCCCAGCGCATGTGCTGCTCGGTTTTCACTGGACATGAGTGCCAAGTGCAACAAGTCACCGCGGCTCAAAAACGAACCCACAGCCAATCGCGATGTACTGCCTTTTTCGGTGTCAACATCTTCTTGCGTGATGGCAATCATTTCAGTTTGAGGCAAATTGGCATCGCTGATGACCAAGCCCGTCATGAGTTTGGTCAATGAGGCAATGGGCAGCACGGCCAGATCATTTTTACGAACCAAAATTTCTTGGGTGTCTTGATCAATGACCAGCGCAACACTTGAACGTAAATCTAAAGCATCGCCGCCCTGATGCAAACCTGCTAGGCGCCCAAACGAAGGACGGGTGTCAACAGCTTTGGCTTTGGCGGCTTTGCGAACTTTAGGGGCGGGTTTTGCAGCTTGGGCGACCTTTGTGGTCTTTGGGGGGGATTTTCCAGCGTCGACTGCTTTTCGACCCTTGTCAACATCTGCCGCTAGAGCCGCAACTGATATCAAACTGATCAGGCTCAAGGACAAGCATTGTTTGAGAAAGTGGGGACCAAACAGGCGATTTATTGGATTCAAAGCGGTACTTTCAAGGCCAAAAAGCTAGCAAATTTTGGCGAGTGTAATAGAAACTCTGGCCAGTGTACATAAATAAAAAAAATCGCGCAAGATCAACACCTTGCGCGACCTTCTTGAAGATCTTTTTCAGTCCTCAAATTTGGAGAGGCTAGCCTTGAGCCGCCACTCTATCCGCCTTACTCTGCAGCTTGTTCAAGGCGCTCAAGTAAGCTTTTGCCGAAGCCACAATGATGTCTGGGTCGGAACCAACACCGTTGACCACTCGACCGCTGTTTTGCAGACGAACCGTGACTTCGCCTTGGCTTTCAGTCGATCCACTGATGGCGTTGACAGAATACAGAACCATTTCCGCGCCGCTTTCGACAATCGATTCAATGGCTTTAAGGGATGCGTCCACGGGACCATTGCCCTCTGATTTTCCATGAACTTCCTTGCCACTGACCGTGAAAACGATGGCGGCGCTGGGGCGCTCCCCTGTTTCACTGTGTTGCGCCAAAGATACAAAAGCATATTGCTCTTTGTCTTGGGTCACGCTTTCCTCGCTGACCAAGGCCAAGATGTCCTCGTCAAATATTTCGCTCTTGCGGTCGGCCAATTCTTTGAAACGCGTGAAGGCTGCATTCAATTCTGATTCGCTTTCAAGCAACACGCCTAACTCTTGCAAGCGTTGTTTGAATGCGTTGCGACCACTTAACTTGCCCAACACAATTTTGTTGGCCGACCAACCCACATCTTCTGCTCGCATGATTTCATAGGTGTCGCGCGCTTTGAGCACGCCATCTTGGTGAATGCCAGAAGCATGTGCAAAGGCATTGGCACCGACCACTGCTTTATTGGGTTGCACCACAAAGCCCGTTGTTTGACTCACCATGCGGCTGGCTGCCACGATATGGATGGGGTCGATGCTCATCTCTAAACCGTAGTAGTCTTTGCGCGTTTTAACGGCCATCACAATTTCTTCTAATGAGCAATTGCCTGCCCGCTCACCCAATCCATTGATGGTGCATTCAACTTGACGTGCACCGCCCAACTTCACGCCTGCCAAACTGTTGGCCACCGCCATCCCCAAGTCGTTGTGGCAGTGCACAGACCAAATGGCTTTGTCAGAGTTGGGAATGCGTTCGCGAAGTGTTTTGATGAACTGGCCATACAACTCCGGCACCGCATAACCCACCGTGTCGGGCACGTTGATGGTGGTAGCGCCTTCGTCAATGACTGCCTCTAGCACCTTGCACAAAAAATCCATGTCACTGCGGTAGCCGTCTTCTGGGCTGAACTCCACGTCTGCTATCAAATTGCGAGCAAATCGGACTGACTGTTTGGCTTGTTCAAAGACCTGGTCGGGCGTCATGCGAAGTTTCTTTTCCATGTGCAAAGGTGAGGTTGCAATGAAAGTATGAATGCGCCCACTGTTGGCACCCTTGAGGGCTTCTGCTGCGCGCGAAATATCACGGTCGTTGGCGCGCGACAAGGAGCAGATGGTGGAATCTTTAATGGCCTTGGCGATGGCCTGCACCGCTTCAAAGTCACCGTTGGAACTGGCGGCAAAACCGGCTTCGATCACGTCAACGCGCAATCGCTCCAATTGACGCGCAATACGCAGCTTCTCGTCACGGTTCATGGAGGCGCCAGGCGACTGTTCGCCGTCACGCAATGTCGTGTCAAAAATGATCAATTTATCAGCCATGTTTCACTCCTAATTTGAAAACTTACAAAGCAACTGTGAAAATAAAAAAGCCCGCTGCTTTTGGCATACGGGCTTTTTGGGAAAATGAACAGCGTGCGCTACATATCCCGCCCGTGGGGCGTTAGCAGTAGCGCTAGTAAATTCAATTTCATGTAAATACTGTAGCACAAGTTTTAGAAAACTGCATCACTGATGAAGGCCGCGTTCGTCCGGATCTTCGGTGGAAGTGCTAATGACGCTGGTTTGCTCACCCTTGAATTTGCGCCAAGCGTACAAGACGTAACCACTGAAACCATACAAAACAAACAATCCAAACAGGACCATGGGGGGGTGAATATTCACAGCCGCAATACCCAAAGCAATGAGCACAATGACCACAAAAGGCACACTTTGCTTCATGCTGACATCTTTGAAACTGTAAAAAGGCACATTGGTCACCATGGTGAGGCCAGAAAACAAGGCCACCACGAACATCGGCCAGGCCATGCTGGTGGGTGACACCTCAGCATCGGTCATGATGGAGATGAATCCCATGACCAGGGCCGCCGCCGCTGGCGAAGGCAAACCCTGAAAAAACCGTTTGTCCACCACGGCGGTGTTCACATTGAAGCGCGCCAAACGCAAAGCTGCGCAGGCACAATAAACAAACGCGGCAATCCAACCCCAGCGCCCCAAGCCCTTGAGCGACCACTCATAGGCAATGAGGGCTGGCGCAGCGCCAAAGGAAACCATGTCAGACAAGGAGTCCATTTGTTCGCCAAAGGCGCTTTGCGTATTGGTCATGCGCGCCACTCGGCCATCGAGGCTGTCAAGCACCATGGCACAGAATACGCCGATAGCAGCCATGTCAAAGCGGCCATTCATGGCCATCACGATGGCGTAAAAGCCACCGAACAAGGCTGCCAGCGTAAACAGGTTGGGCAACACATAAATGCCCTTGCGGGGTTTACGTGGTTGACCACCGGCTTCGCCGCCGTCAGAGTTTTCTATGCCATCTTGCATGCGACAGGGCTTTCAGGTGGATGGCTCGACAAAATCAATTGCGTGTTTTGTCGACCAATTTGTTTTTAGCAATCCAAGGCATCATAGACCGCAATTGAGCGCCCACAACTTCAATGGAGTGCTCAGAGGTCAAGCGGCGACGTGCTGTCATGCTTGGGTAGTTGGTGCGGCCTTCCAAAATGAACATCTTGGCGTATTCACCCGTCTGAATGCGTTTTAAAGCATGACGCATGGCTTCGCGAGATTGTTCATTGATCACTTCAGGGCCTGTGACGTATTCACCATACTCTGCATTGTTAGAGATGGAGTAGTTCATGTTGCCAATGCCACCTTCATAAATAAGGTCAACAATCAGCTTCAATTCGTGCAGGCACTCGAAATACGCCATTTCAGGGGCATAACCAGCCTCAACCAAAGTCTCGTAACCCATCTTGATGAGTTCAACAGCGCCACCGCACAACACGGCCTGCTCACCAAACAAGTCGGTTTCTGTTTCTTCTTTGAAGTTGGTTTCAATGATGCCAGCCTTGCCGCCACCGTTGGCCATGGCGTAGCTCAGAGCCAGTGCACTGGCTTTGCCGCTTTTGTCTTGATGGACTGCCACCAGGTGGGGCACACCACCGCCTTGAGTGTAGGTATTGCGAACAGTGTGGCCAGGGGCCTTTGGTGCGACCATCCAAACATCGAGGTCTTCACGGGGAATCACTTGGTTGTAATGAACGTTGAAGCCGTGGGCGAAGGCCAATGAAGCGCCTTTTTTGATGTTGGGCTCAACATCGTTGCGGTACACATCAGCAATTTGCTCATCGGGCAACAAAATCATGACAACGTCAGCTGCTTTGACTGCGTCAGCCACTTCCATGACATTCAGGCCAGCCTTGACAACTTTAGGCCAGCTTGCGCCGTTTTTGCGCAAGCCCACAAGCACTTTCACGCCACTGTCGTTTAAGTTTTGTGCGTGTGCGTGGCCCTGTGAGCCGTAGCCAATGATGGCCACTGTTTTGCCTTTGATGACGCTGAGGTCACAGTCTTTGTCGTAAAACACTTTCATGGGTTCTCTCCTTCAAAAATCGTTCAAAAAAAGGTGGTTTAGGCGCGCAAAATGCGCTCACCCCGGCCAATGCCACAGGCACCGGTACGGACTGTTTCAAGAATGGCGCTGCGGTCAAGGGCTTCCAAAAACGCGTCGTTTTTAGATTGATCGCCCGTCAGTTCCACGGTGTAGCTTTTGTCTGTGACATCAATCACTCGACCACGGAAGATGTCGGCCATGCGCTTCATCTCTTCACGCTCTTTGCCCACAGCGCGAACTTTCACAAGCATGAGTTCACGCTCAGTGTATGCGCCTTCTGTGAGGTCAACCACCTTCACCACCTCAATGAGGCGATTCAGGTGCTTGGTAATTTGTTCAATCACGTCGTCAGAACCAGCTGTTTGGATGGTCATGCGTGACAAGCTTGGATCTTCAGTAGGGGCCACACTGAGCGACTCAATGTTGTAGCCACGAGCAGAAAATAAACCTACCACTCTGGACAATGCACCAGGTTCGTTTTCTAACAAGACAGCGATGATGTGTTTCATGTTCGATTCCTCTTTTCGCCGCCCTCCCCCGCACACGGTAATGTGCAGGCTTGGCGGTCAATAGATTCTTCTAAAGTTAATTTGAATATTTAAATTGGCTCAGAGGTCTTCGGAGCTGAGCAACATTTCCGTAATGCCCTTACCGGCTTGAACCATTGGGAAAACATTTTCCGTGGGGTCGGTTCGGAAGTCCATGAACACCGTGCGATCTTTGAGCTTGCGAGCCTCGCGCAGTGCAGGCTCGACATCTTCGGGGCGCTCAATGAGCATGCCCACATGACCATAGGCTTCTGCCAATTTCACGAAGTCGGGCAAGGCATCCATGTAGCTGTGGCTGTAACGGCCCGAATATTCAATTTCCTGCCACTGACGAACCATGCCCAAGTAGCGGTTGTTCAAAGACACAATTTTGATGGGCGTGTTGTATTGCAAGCAAGTGGACAGCTCTTGAATGCACATTTGCACAGAGCCTTCACCCGTGACGCAATACACCTCAGAGTCTGGCTTGGCCAATTTAATGCCCATGGCATAGGGTATGCCCACGCCCATGGTACCCAAGCCGCCCGAATTGATCCAACGGCGGGGTTCGTTAAATTTGTAATATTGCGCAGCCCACATCTGGTGCTGACCCACATCGGATGTGATGTAAGCGTCGGCATCTTTGGTCATGTTGTACAAAGTTTGAATGACCTTTTGCGGTTTGATGACCTCGGTGTTTTCACTGTCGTACTTCATGCAGTTGCGTTGGCGCCAGCCGTCAATGGTGGACCACCATGCACCCAAAGCATGGCTGTCGGGCTTAAGGCCTGACTCTTTGATCATGGCAATGAGCTCAATCAGAACATCTTTCACATCGCCCACGATAGGGACATCAACTTTGACACGCTTGGAAATACTGGATGGGTCAATGTCAATGTGAATGATCTTGCGCTCGTTTTGTGCAAAGTGTTTGGGGTTGCCAATGACGCGGTCGTCAAAGCGCGCGCCCACCGCCAACAACACGTCAGAGTGTTGCATGGCATTGTTGGCTTCCCATGTGCCGTGCATACCGAGCATGCCGAGAAACTTAGAGTCTGTAGCAGGATAGGCGCCCAAGCCCATGAGGGTATTGGTGACGGGATAGCCCAGCATGTCGACCAACTGACGCAACTCAGCGGATGCGTTGCTTAAAAGTACGCCGCCACCTGTGTAAATGTAAGGACGCTTAGCCGCCATCAACAACTGAAGGGCTTTGCGAATTTGTCCGCTGTGGCCTTTGCGCACGGGGTTGTAAGAGCGCATTTCAATTGTCTCTGGGTAGCCGTGATAAGGCACCTTGTTAAATGAAACGTCTTTGGGAACATCGACCACCACGGGGCCTGGCCTGCCACTGCGTGCAATGTGGAAGGCTTTCTTCATGATGCCCGCCATGTCGCGAGCATCTTTGACCAAAAAGTTGTGCTTCACTATGGGCCTGGTAATGCCAACGGTATCGCATTCTTGGAAAGCATCTAAGCCAATGGCCGCGGTGGGTACTTGTCCACTGATGATGACCATGGGAATGCTGTCCATGTAAGCTGTGGCAATGCCCGTGACGGCATTGGTCAAACCAGGGCCCGAGGTGACCAATGCCACACCCACATCACCCGTGGCGCGCGCATAGCCATCGGCAGCATGAACGGCTGCTTGCTCGTGGCGAACCAGAACGTGCTGGATGGTATCTTGTTTAAAAAAGGCGTCGTAAATGTGCAAAACGGCGCCGCCTGGGTAGCCCCAAACATATTTGACGTTTTCGGCTTGCAGTGCTTTGACGAGTATTTCGCCGCCACGAAGATCGGTGACGGAGGACGCAGCTGCCGCTGCAGCAGTGGCCATTTCGGCTTTGGAGATTTCCATATTCAACCTTTGTGAATTTCTCTAACGAAAAACCTTGGGTGCTCTTTTGCGGGACTCTTTTGAAGTCGCATCAGAACTTAAGACCACCAACATAAACCTGTGCATGTGAGCACCTTGGCCGGATGGTGATCCGTTTGCGTTTTTTCAATTGCAACTCAGCATTATAGGGCCCAGAATGCCATAATTCGACTCGCACAAAATGGGTGCCGAATTTGGTTCATTACTTTGGCAACAGAACAAGAACTCTCAGATTTCCTTAAAAACACGGAAAAGCGCGCTTTCAAACGCACGCTTTATCACGTGCGCAACGAGGAGTCGGCCTTGGACATTGTTCAGGACAGCATGATCAAGCTGGCCACCCACTACGGCGACAAGCCCGCCAACGAACTGCCCATGCTGTTTCAGCGCATTTTGTCCAATACCACCCTCGATTGGTTCAGAAGACAAAAGACGCGCAACGCCCTTTTCTCCAACATGAGCGACTTTGGCACCGATGCCGATGGCGAAGATTTGGACTTCTTAGAAAACTTAGGGGGCCTAAGTGAGCCTGGTTTAGGCGAAAGCGCCGAGGATCAAACCCAAAGAAAACAGATTTTTCACCAAATTGAGGCGGAAATTCAAGAATTACCCCCGCGTCAACGGGAAGCCTTCCTGCTGCGTTATTGGGAGGAGATGAATCTTTCCGAGACTGCTGTGGCCATGGGCTGCACCGAAGGCAGTGTCAAAACTCACTGTTCTCGGGCTGTTCAGGCGCTGAGCAAATCACTTCGCGCCAAAGGATTTAACCAATGAAACCGCAAGCCAATTTTGATATGACACGCATTGACCAAGTCGGGCAGGCCCTTGCTCGCCGCCTTAACGAGCATGCAACCCACCTGCCCCATGATATTTCGGAACGGTTGCGGGCTGCACGCATGCAAGCCATGGCTCAGCGCAAGCGCGAGCCTGTTCGCATCGCCGTGCCCCAGTTGTCGACTGCTGGTGGTCCATCATTAGGCAATCACGACGAAGGCCTCAACCTTTGGAGTCGCTTGGCATCTGCCCTGCCGCTGATTGCTTTGCTTTTTGGATTGGCCACCATCCATGCTTTCCAAAATGAGCACCGTGCCAACGAAATAGCCACCCTAGATGCTGAGTTACTCATCGACGACTTGCCGCCCGATGCCTACGCAGATCCCGGCTTCTTGGTATTCCTCAAATCCAACCCTGTTCAAAGCAAGGCCCCGGATTGAACGCACTCCGCTTCATTTCATTGATGCTCATCGCCACATTGTGTGGCGTGATGACAGCGGCATGGGCGCAAACCGCCACCTCAGGCTCGCCCAAACAAACGGCTAACGCTGCCTCCAATGCCGGCTGGCAAAACCTAAGCAGTCAACAGAAGAAAGCCTTAGCCCCGTTAGCCCCTCACTGGGCACAGCTCAGTCCAGGTCAAAAAAATAAATGGCTGGTCATGTCCACCAATTTCGACAGTTTGTCTAACAAAGAACAGGCCACGCTGCACGAAAGAATGGCGGACTGGGCTTCGCTCAGCCCACAGCAACGTGCTCAAGCTCGACTCACTTTCAACGAGACCAAAGCGCTAGGTTCTGATGAGAAAAAAACCCAATGGGAAGCCTATCAAGCGCTCAGCCCCGAAGATAAGAAAAAACTCGCAGCCAAACAACTGACAGGCATCCAAGGTGCCGCCACTGCATCTCAAGCGTCTTCACCCAACAAGGTCATCCGGCTCCCTAGCAAATCGGCGCCCGCTGAAGGTGTGACAAATTCAACAACCAGCATCGTGATTGACAAAAAAACCTTATTGCCCACCACGGTGACCATTCCGGAAGGCACCTGAGTTGAATGAACCGAAGAGCGATACGTCGATTGAAGGCCTAAACGAGGCCTTGGTCACAGAACCAGCAGCCTTCAGCCCCAACTGGGTCACACCATCGTTAGGGCGCCGAATGGCTTGCTGGCTTTATGAAGGCATGTTGCTGTTTGGCGTTGTCTTTATCTCTGGGTATTTATTCGGCACCCTGAGCCAAACGCGCCACGCCTTAGATAACCGTCACGGCCTTCAAGCATTTCTTTTCCTCGTTTTTGCCATTTATTTCACCTGGCTTTGGCACAAAGGACAAACCTTGGCCATGAAAACCTGGCACATTCGCGTGCTCGATGCTTCTGGCCAACAACTCTCGCAAGCCAGGGCCTTGTTTCGTTTTATTCTGAGTTGGGTTTGGGTTCTCCCGCCCATGTTGGTCACTGTGCCTTTGCAACTTCCTGCCATTCAAGTTGCTTTCTACACTGTGGGCTGGATATGGGTGTGGGCTCTTTTGAGCCGATTTCAATCGCGGAGACAATACTGGCACGATGTTTGGGCTGGAACTCAATTGGTTGAGGTTCAAAAGTAGCCGTCCTTCAAATGCCTGCTTGAATCAAGCACAATTCAAGCTGAACGATCAAATGGCCCACTCATGACTGAAGACAACGTCAATCCGCAAAAAGCACGCAAAGGTCTCTCTCGCATTTTTCACGCGGGCGGCTATTCCATTGAAGGCCTGAAAGCAGGATGGGGTGAAACCGCATTTCGCCAAGAAGCCATCATTGCCGTCATTCTTTTACCCGCCGCCTTTTGGCTGGGTCAGACCTGGGTTGAGGTGGCACTATTGTGTGGCTCCGTGATCTTGGTGATGGTGGTCGAGTTACTCAATACCGGCATTGAAACGGCCATCGACCGCATCGGTACCGAATGGAATGCTTTGTCAAAGCGCGCCAAAGACATGGGCAGTGCGGCGGTACTATTAAGTCTTCTTCTTTGCGTGGGCATTTGGCTTGCGGCCCTCTGGAAATTCATTCATGTCTGAACCGAATTTTTCCATTTGCGTTTTCTGTGGCTCTCAACCTGGCAACCAAAAAGAATTTACCGAATCGGCCAAGCAAGTAGGCCAATGGATTGCGCATCATGGCGGACAGTTGGTCTACGGTGGCGGGCGCAATGGCCTGATGGGCACCGTCGCAGATGCCACTTTGGCTGCAGGCGGGCGGGTTGTAGGGGTTATTCCACGCGCCTTGGTAGAAAAAGAATGGGCTCATACAGGTTGTACCGAATTGCATGTGGTGGAAACCATGCACGATCGAAAGCGTCTGATGGCCGAGCGTGCCGATGCTTTTTTAGCGCTGCCAGGTGGCATTGGCACCTTTGAAGAGTTCTACGAAGTTTGGACTTGGCGCCAACTGGGCTACCACAACAAACCCATTGGCTTGCTTAACCTGAACGGGTACTACAGCCCTATGCTGGAATTTTTAAACGGCGTGGTGGCGCAACAATTTATGGGCCCGTGGCAAATGGACCTCATACAAGCCGACACCGACGCATTGAAGTTGTTGCCGAGCTTGGTTCAATCTGCCGGGCTACCCATTCAATTTAAGAGCGAGTCTATTTAGACAGCGTCGTCATCAACTTCACCTGTGCGAATGCGAATGACGCGCTCTACCGAGGTGATGAAAATTTTGCCGTCGCCAATTTTGCCGGTGTGAGCCGCTTTCACAATGGCATCGACGCAACGGTCTACATCGCTATCTTTCACGGCCACTTCCACTTTGACCTTGGGCAAAAAGTCGACCACATACTCAGCGCCACGATAAAGCTCTGTGTGCCCTTTTTGACGACCAAAGCCTTTGACTTCTGTCACGGTCAGTCCCGTGACACCGCATTCAGCGAGGCTTTCGCGAACCTCTTCCAATTTGAAAGGTTTGATGATGGCTGTGATTTGTTTCATGTGAAGTATCCAGTCTGAAAAAATTTAAGCTCGAAATCGATTGGTAATAGGATAACGCCAATCTTTGCCAAAACTACGATGCGTGACACGAATTCCAACTGGAGATTGTCTTCTCTTGTATTCGTTCAACTTGATTAAACGCGTTACTTTCTCAACATCGGCGCGGTCAAAACCATCTGCGACCAAAGCGTTGATACCTTCATCGTTCTCCATATAACGCTGAACAATGGCATCCAACACCTCATAAGGCGGCAAGCTGTCTTGGTCTTTTTGATCCGCTCGAAGTTCAGCACTTGGCGGCCGCGTGATGATGCGCTCAGGAATGGGGCTGCGGCCGGTGCCATATGGATCGTTTTGGTTACGCCATTCTGCCAACTTAAAGACCTGTGTTTTCACCACATCTTTAATCACGGCAAAGCCGCCAGCCATGTCGCCATAGAGCGTGCAATAGCCCGTGGCCATTTCACTTTTGTTTCCTGTGGTCAGCACAATGCCACCTGTTTTGTTGGACATGGCCATGAGCAAGGTGCCTCGCACACGTGCTTGAATATTTTCTTCGGTCGTGTCTTCGGCCAATCCTTTGAATTGATCTGACAAAGCTGATTTGAAGCTTTCAAACAAAGGCGCAATAGAAATTTCATCATAACGAACGCCAAGGCGTTTGACCATTTCTCGCGAATCAATCCAGCTGATGTCGGCCGTGTAGGGCGAAGGCATCATGACCGCATGAATTTTGTCAGCGCCGATGGCATCGACCGCCAAGGCCAACACCAAGGCCGAATCGATACCGCCTGAAAGACCCAATAATGCACTTGGAAAACCGTTCTTGCCCAAGTAATCCCGAATGCCTAAAACCAAGGCATGCCAAAGGTCCTCTTCCCAAGAGCCGTTCTGGGATATTTCTTGGCCTTTCAAGCTTAAAGGCTCGGACGGCCCTTTGCTCTGCACCTCTATGTATTGCAAACACTCTTGGAAAGCCGGTGCGCGTGCCACCACCTCTGAGTTGGCATTGAGGGCGAAAGACCGGCCTTCAAAAATAACCTCATCTTGGCCGCCCACCAAGTGGGCATAAACCAAAGGCAATCCGCAATGTTGCACGCGCTGCCCCATCTGCACTTCTCGCTCAAGCCCCTTACCCACATGAAAAGGAGAAGCATTGAGAACCACCAGCAGTTGGGCGCCTGCGTCACGCGCTTGAAGGGCCGGGTTTTCGAACCAAGCATCTTCGCAAATTAACAAACCCAATTTGACGCCCGCAACGTCAAATACGCAGGCTTCTTGGCCGGGTGTGAAATAACGGCGTTCGTCAAAGACTTGGTAGTTGGGCAACTCTTGTTTGGCATAGGTGGCCACCGTTTGGCCTTCGCTCAACACAGTGGCTCTGTTGAACCTCTTGGAAATGGCCACGCTTTTGCTTTGGACACCTCCGCCTTCGGGATGACCCACCACAACGTGTAGGCCCTTTAAACCAGCAAGTTCTCTGGCCACTGTTTTCAAGGCATCATCGCAGGCATCGATAAAGGCTGGCCGAAGCAACAAGTCTTCGGCTGCATAACCGCAAATGGCCAATTCGGGGGTGATTAAAACGCGCGCACCATGGCCATAGGCCGTTTTTGCAGCGTCGATGATTTTGCGAGCATTGCCCGCCATGTCACCCACCATGAAGTTGAGTTGAGCGATACAAAGTTGAAGGGTCATACAGGTGAAGGAATTCAATTCCAACAATTATGTCATTGAGGTGAAGGGTTCGATGCGAGATATGTCGGCGCAGGCTTGGGACATGTTGTTGAATTCCCAATCGGAACCGACGCCCTTCATGCGGCATGCCTACTTGAGTGCCATGGAGGAAAGCGGTTCTGCTTCTGCTCAAACGGGATGGGCTTTGCGTCTGATTAGCGTTTGGCACCCGCCAGAAGGTGCTTCTGGTAGCTTTAAGCCCCCGCATGAAGACTTAGCGAATGACCCCAAAAAAGGAAGGCTGGCCGCTGTTGCTGTTTTGTACATCAAACCGCACTCTTATGGTGAATACGTCTTTGACTGGGCCTGGGCCGACGCCTACCAGCGCCATGGCTTGAATTACTACCCCAAATCGGTAGCCGCCATCCCTTTCACACCAGTACCAGGATCTCGATTGTTGGCCGACTCCGAATCTAGCAAGGTGGCTTTAATCCAAGCCATGGTCAGTCTGGCTCAAGAGGAAGATTGGTCCTCGGTCCATATTTTGTTTTTATCGAGTGATGATTTGGTCACCACCGACAAAGCGGGCTGGCTCAGTCGCCATACGGTTCAATTTCATTGGCACAACGCAAATTACGATCACTTTGATCATTTTTTAAGCCAAATGAACCAAGAAAAGCGCAAAAAAATCAAACAAGAACGACGCAAAGTGGCAGAAGCAGGTGTGACGTTTACAAGCCTAACTGGAGCAGGGATTCAAAGTGCAGATTGGGATTTTTTTTACAAATGCTATTCACAGACTTATTTTGAGCACGGCAATGCGCCGTATCTGAACAGAGACTTTTTCCAGCGCATGCAAGACAACATGCCTGAAAACTGGGTTTTGTTCATTGCAGAAAAAGACGGACAACGAATGGCCTGTAGCCTCATTGGCATTCAAAACAAGGTGGCCTATGGGAGGTATTGGGGCGCCCTAGAGCGCGTGGACTGTTTGCACTTCGAAGCTTGTTATTACCAGCCGATTGAGTGGTGCATTGCCCAAGGGGTACAGCGCTTTGAAGGCGGCGCCCAAGGCGAGCACAAAATGGCTCGGGCCCTGCTCCCTGTCAAAGCGAGCAGCGCTCATTGGCTGGCCCACCCAGATTTCTCAGATGCCGTAGAACGATACTTAGAAAAGGAAGGCCATGGCGTAGAGGCCTACCTAGAGAACTTAGAGGCCCGATCACCTTTGAAATTGAGGTGATCAGGTTGTGTTTTAGTTGACCCATTGGCTTGTCAATAGCCAACGGACTGGGCAAATCAGGCGTGATCTTTTTGGTAATTGGCAATGCCATCTAAAATTTCTTTCTTGGCTGACTCAGGGCCTTCCCAGCCCAAAATCTTGACCCACTTACCCTCTTCAAGGTCTTTGTAGTGCTCAAAGAAATGGGCAATGGTTTTCAAACGCAAAGGGTTTAAATCCTCGGGTTTCTGCCATTGCGTGTAAATCGACAAAATTTTGTCGATGGGCACGGCCAAGACCTTGCCGTCGTCGCCCGCTTCGTCTTGCATCTTCAAAATACCGATGGGACGGCAAGGCACCACCACACCCGGAATGAGGGGCACCGGGGTAATCACCAGCACGTCCACGGGGTCGCCGTCGCCACTGATGGTTTTGGGCACATAGCCGTAATTAGTGGGGTAATGCATGGCCGTGCTCATGAAACGGTCGACAAAAATGGCACCGGTGGCTTTGTCCACTTCGTACTTAACCGGATCGGCATTCATCGGAATTTCGATGATGACGTTGAACTGCTCGGGAACTTTGCTGCCAGGGGTAACGTTGTCTAAGGACATATTTGAGAGGTTTCTAGGGTTGATTTAGGTCTAAGAAGGTAAGGATTAACCCCCATTTTACTTTCACAAGCCTTGCTTCTTTAAAACAAACCTCCTTTAATCACCGAGTTGGCCAATCGACTCCTTTTTGGAGCGAGGAAGCAACGTCAGGAGGTGCTCCCTGAGCGTTGCACCTCCTTTCAGCGACAACAAACAAGGAGAATGATTTATGACAGGCAATTCAGCGTTGATTTTGGCGCTCGTTTGCGGACTGATAGCCGTTGCGTACGGTATTTGGGCTCGCGGGTGGATTTTGGCCCAGGACCCAGGTAATGATCGGATGCAAGAAATTGCGGCCGCCATTCAGGCAGGTGCTGCAGCTTATTTATCAAGACAATATAAAACCATCGCCATCGTGGGTGTGGTTTTGGCCATATTGATGGGTGTCTTTTTAGACATGACCACAGCCATTGGCTTTGTGATTGGTGCCGTTCTTTCAGGCGCCTGTGGCTTTATTGGCATGAACGTGTCGGTTCGCGCCAATGTGCGCACCGCTCAGGCTGCCACAAGAGGCATTGGCCCTGCCCTAGACGTCGCTTTCCGCGGCGGTGCCATTACGGGCATGTTGGTGGTGGGCTTGGGCCTCTTAGGCGTCACGGGCTTTTACTGGTTCTTGGCCGGCAATGGCAACCTCACCCCCGACGTCAAGTTGTCTGTCATTTTGAATCCGCTCATTGGCTTTGCATTTGGATCGTCCCTGATTTCCATCTTCGCCCGACTTGGCGGTGGCATCTTTACCAAAGGCGCTGACGTCGGCGCCGACTTGGTGGGCAAAGTAGAAGCAGGTATTCCTGAAGACGACCCTCGAAACCCCGCAGTGATTGCGGACAACGTTGGCGACAACGTAGGTGACTGCGCGGGCATGGCAGCCGACTTGTTCGAAACCTATGCTGTGACCTTAATTGCCACCATGGTGCTGGGTTCGTTGCTTGTGGCTGCAGCCCCCGGTAACGCCGTGATGTATCCCCTTGCCTTAGGTGCTGTGTCCATTGTGGCTTCCATCATCGGTTGCTTCTTTGTGAAAGCGACACCTGGCATGATCAACGTGATGCCTGCCTTGTACAAAGGTTTGGCCATTGCAGGCGGTCTGTCACTGATTGCGTTTTACTTCGTCACCATTTGGATCATGCCGGACAACGCCATTGCGGCCAGCGGCAGCCAAATGAAACTGTTTGGCGCTTGCGCTGTTGGTTTGGCCTTGACGGCTGCACTGGTTTGGATTACTGAGTTTTATACCGGTACCCAATACAGCCCAGTGCAACACATTGCGCAAGCCTCCACCACGGGTCATGGCACGAACATCATTGCGGGCTTGGGCGTTTCAATGCGCTCCACAGCTTGGCCCGTGATTTTTGTTTGTTTGGCCATTTTGGCGTCTTATAAATTGGCTGGCTTGTACGGCATTGCCGTAGCGGCCATGTCCATGCTTTCCATGGCCGGCATTGTGGTGGCCTTGGACGCCTACGGTCCCATTACTGACAACGCTGGCGGAATTGCCGAGATGGCAGAACTGCCAAGCAGCGTGCGCGACATTACGGATCCTCTAGATGCCGTGGGCAACACCACCAAAGCGGTGACCAAAGGTTATGCCATTGGCTCTGCGGGATTGGCCTCCTTGGTTCTTTTTGCCGACTACACCCACAAACTCGAAACCTATGGCAAGGCCATTTCCTTTGACTTGTCCGACCCCATGGTCATTGTGGGCTTGTTCATTGGCGGTTTGATTCCCTACTTGTTCGGCGCCATGGCCATGGAGGCTGTTGGCCGCGCTGCGGGGGCTGTGGTGGTTGAAGTGCGCCGCCAGTTTAGAGAAATCAAAGGCATCATGGAGGGCACGGCCAAGCCAGAATACGGCCGGGCTGTTGACATGTTGACCACTGCTGCCATCAAAGAAATGGTCATCCCCAGCTTGCTGCCCGTGGTAGCGCCCATTTTGGTGGGCTTGGTTTTAGGCCCCAAAGCTCTGGGTGGCTTGCTGATGGGCACCATCGTGACTGGCTTGTTTGTGGCCATTTCCATGTGTACCGGTGGCGGTGCTTGGGACAATGCCAAGAAGTACATCGAAGACGGCAATCACGGCGGCAAAGGCTCAGAAGCTCACAAAGCTGCTGTGACTGGCGACACCGTGGGAGACCCCTACAAAGACACGGCAGGCCCTGCCATCAACCCGTTGATCAAGATTATCAACATTGTGGCCCTCCTGATTGTGCCTTTGATGATGCAATTCCATAGCTAAAAAAATCGCTTCGGTTAGAAGTCGAAACGAAAGCCCGCTCATGGCAACATCGGCGGGCTTTTTTACGCGCAAAATACGCCTATGCAGCTCAACTTTATTCACAACCAATCAGTGGTCAGCCAAGGTGGGCAAACCCTGCCAGTCATTGATCCATCTGATGGTCAAACTTTTGATCACATTCAACGCAGTAATGCGCAAGACATTGATGCGGCTGTAAAGTCTTCAAGGCAATGCTTTGAAGGTCCTTGGTCCAAGATCAATGCAGCAGAGCGTGGGCGTCTGCTCATGGCGCTTTCGCGCAAAGTGACTGAGCACGCCAATGAACTCATGAAATTAGAGCAGCGTGACTGCGGCAAACCCACCCAGCAGGCCATGGGCGATGCCCGCGCCTTGGCTCGATATTTTGAATACTACGCTGGCGCCTGCGATAAATTTCATGGCGAAACCATCCCTTACCAAAACGGCTACAGCGTTCTCACGTGGCGCGAACCCCATGGCGTAACAGGTCACGTGGTGCCTTGGAATTACCCCATGCAAATTTTTGGCCGCTGCGTGGGTGGCGCTTTGGCAGCAGGCAATGTTTGTGTGGTGAAACCTGCAGAAGACGCCTGTTTAAGTTTGATCCGCGTAGCACAGCTCGCGGCTGAAGTGGGCTTTCCACCAGGCGCAATCAATATCGTGACTGGCCTGGGCCATGAAGTGGGCGACGCCCTGGCAAAACATCCCGACATCGATCATGTGAGTTTCACAGGCAGCCCCAAAGTGGGCACCCTCATTCAACAAGCTGCGGCAGAAAGACATTGCCCCGTCACCTTGGAGTTGGGTGGTAAGAGCCCTCAAATTATTTTTGCCGACGCGGATTTGGATGCCGCCATTCCCGTCGTCATCAACGCCATCGTGCAAAACTCTGGCCAAACTTGCAGCGCAGGTTCTAGGGTACTGATTGAGAAAAGTATTTACGAGTCGTTGCTCAAGCGGTTAGGAGAAGCGTTTTCCAAATTGCGTGTTGGACCTGCCAGCGCAGACCTGAACCTAGGCCCCTTGATCAGGGCCAGCCAAAAACAACGTGTACAAGGCTTCTTAGATGAGGCCCATGCTGCTGGGATCGCCACTGTGGCCCAAGGGATGGTGGTTTCAGATGCCCCCGCCTCTGGCTTTTACCAGGCCCCTGTCTTGTTGCGTGACGTGCCCGTTGATCACCGATTGGCGCAAGAAGAAGTATTTGGCCCCGTGTTATCGGCCATGTGCTTTGAAGGTGAAGACCAAGCTGTTTCAATGGCCAATGCCACTAGCTTTGGCTTGGTGGCGGGCGTATGGACCCGCGATGGTGGAAGACAATTTAGAATGGCCAGGCGCTTGAGAAGCGGCCAAGTCTTTGTCAACAACTACGGCGCTGGCGGTGGGGTTGAATTACCATTTGGCGGCGTCAAGTCTTCGGGGCACGGCCGCGAAAAAGGTTTCGAAGCCTTGTATGGTTTTACCACTTTGAAAACAGTGGCCATTCATCACGGTTAACCTTTTTTCACCGCGGTATCTTTCAAACCCCTTGTTATTGAGGATTTCACATGAACATCAATCAAAAAGTTGTGATTGTCACTGGCTCGGGTGGTGGCATTGGTGAAGGTATCGCCAAACATTTTGCAGCCCATGGTGCCAAAGTATTGGTGAACGACATTCAAGCTGCCGCGGGTCAGAGGGTGGTGAAAGAAATTCAAACAGCGGGTGGAACTGCGGCATTTTTTGCGGCAGATGTCACACGCTCTAACGATGTGAAAGCCCTGGTTCAAGAAGCCGTCAAGCTTTGGAGTCACTTGGATGTGATGATCAATAACGCGGGTTGGACTCACCGCAATCGTCCTGCACTGGAAGTCAGTGAAGATGAGTTTGACCGATGCTACGCCGTGAACATGAAAAGCATTTATTTATCGACCGTCCACGCAGTGCCAGAATTTCGAAAAAATGGTGGCGGCTCTTTCATCAACATTGCCTCCACTGCCGGCATACGCCCTCGTCCTGGCCTTACTTGGTACAACGGCTCCAAAGGCGCGGTCATTACCACCAGCAAATCCTTGGCGGCCGAATTGGGTCCTGAGAACATTCGTGTGAATTGCATCAACCCTGTTTTTAACCCAGACACGGGTTTGTCGGCTGAATTTGCAGGTGGACCTGTGGATGATGCCAAGCGCGCCAAGTTCATGGCTTCCATTCCTTTGGGTCGTTTTTCCACCTCATTGGATGTGGCCAACGCAGCGCTTTATTTGGCCAGTGATGAAGGCTCTTTCATCAGTGGTGTTTGCATTGAAGTAGACGGCGCACGTTGTGTCTGAGCGCGTTATTCCCATCATGAGCCAACCATTGGGGAATTTGCCAATTCCTCAGTCATCTTCTGTTGCGCCATGGGCGCCCGGTGATGCTTTGCGCGACAAGCTTCAAAGGCCTCTGCGTGATTTGCGCATCAGCGTGACAGATCGGTGCAACTTTAGGTGCAGCTATTGCATGCCAAAGGAAATTTTTAACAACGATTACCAGTACCTTCCACACAGCGCTTTACTCACCTTTGAGGAGATTACAAAAACTGCCCGAAGCTTCATTGAACTGGGCGTTGAAAAAATTCGACTCACAGGTGGCGAGCCTTTATTGCGAAAAAATTTAGAAATTCTGATTGGCCAGTTGGCTGAATTAAAAACCAGTGCTGGCATGCCGCTGGACATCACGTTGACCACCAACGGCTCTCTCTTGGCTCGAAAAGCGCAAGCGCTTAAAGATGCTGGATTGAAGCGCGTCACAGTCAGCCTGGATGGATTGGACGACACGGTTTTCAAACGCATGAACGATGTGGACTTTCCTGTCAGCGATGTGCTGGAAGGCATAGCCGCAGCACAGTCGGTTGGCCTTGGCCCTCTCAAAGTCAACATGGTTGTCAAGCGCGGCACCAACGAGCAAGAGATTTTGCCAATGGCTCGCTACTTCAAAGGAAAGAACATCACACTTCGGTTCATTGAATACATGGATGTCGGCGCCACCAATGGTTGGCGCATGACAGAGGTGATGCCCAGTGCTGAAGTGTTGCAACTGCTGCAAACCGAAATGTCACTCACGCCCTTAGAGCCAAGTCAACCCGGCGAAACTGCAGAGCGTTGGGGCTACCTGAACGATCAAGGCGTGTACGACCAAAGCTTGGGTGAAATAGGTTTCATCAGCAGCGTCACCAAAGCCTTTTGCAGTGATTGCAATCGCGCACGCCTGACCACTGAAGGTCAACTTTATTTGTGTTTGTTTGCCTCTCAGGGTTATGACCTCAAGCCCTTTGTAAGAGGTGAAAACGGGCAACACGAAATCACGCAAGCCATCCGGGCCATATGGTCCAACAGGAGCGATAGATATTCAGAGTTGCGTACCTCAGAGCCCTTGACCACATCCAACGACTCTCTTGATTCAAACGCCACTCAACGAAAAGTTGAGATGAGCTACATCGGGGGCTGAGGCTCCCACATCCAACCACGAGTAAGCATAAGTAATCATGACTGAACACACAATTACAGGGCTCATTTTGGCTGGCGGTCGGGGCGCACGAATGGGCGGCGTCGACAAAGGCTTGCAAAATTTCAACGGCACCCCTCTCACCTTGCATACGCTCATGCGCTTGCAAATGCAGGATGGCACACCGATTTCAGACATCATGGTGGTGGCCAATCGTAATTTGTCCGCTTATGAATCTTTTGGTGTTCAAGTATGGCCAGACAGCACCGATGACTTTGCAGGGCCCTTGGCTGGTTTCCTCACAGGTTTAGAGCGGTGTGAAACATCGCTGCTCCTCACAGTGCCTTGCGACAGTCCCTTATTTCCTCTGAATTTAACCAACAAATTGTTGGACGCCTTAATCAGTGAAGAAGCCGATATCGCAGTGGCTGCCGCACGCGAGGAAGACGGCAGCGTTCGTGCCCAACCCGTTTTTTGCTTAATGCAAGTAAGCCTATTGGAAAGCTTGGTTAAATTCATGCAAGGTGGTGGCCGCAAAATTGATGCTTGGACTGCGTTGCACAAAACAGTTTTGGTGCCGTTTGATACACCTGATGTTGACCCTCGCGCCTTCTTCAATGCAAATACATTAGAAGAACTTCATCGCTTAGAAAACATCGCATGACAGAGCATCCCTCGATTGCAGAGATTGCCGCCAATCTTGAGGGTTACGACCCCCAGGCACTGCCCGCCAACGAGGTGTTGAAATTTTTGTCAGCACTGGTGTCACCCATCAAGGACATTGAATCGGTTGAAATTTTCAATGCATTGGGCCGTGTTGTAGCACAAGACGTCATCAGCCCCATCGATGTTCCGCCGCACGACAACTCGGCCATGGATGGCTTCGCGTTTGACGGCGCCGCGCTGAGCAGCACTCAAGCACTTTCTTTGAAAATTGTTGGTACGGCATTGGCGGGTAAAGCTTGGCAGGGCCAAGTCAATGTCGGTGAGTGCGTCAAGATCATGACAGGTGCCATCATGCCCGATGGTTTGAATACAGTTATTCCTCAAGAGCTTTGCCAAATTGAATCTGAGCACTCCATTGTGATCCCCTTGGGTGTTTTAAAGCAGGGTGACAACCGACGACTGCGCGGAGAAGACCTCCTGAAAGGTTCCCCTGCGTTGCGTCAGGGCGCACTCGTCACACCCGCTGCTGCTGGCCTTCTGGCCAGCCTAGGCCAGCCCACCGTCAAAGTGATGCGGCGATTAAAAGTGGCTTATTTTTCAACCGGTGATGAAATTCTGAGTTTGGGTGAGGCACCACGCGAAGGTGCGGTCTTCGACAGCAATCGCTATACCGTGCATGGACTGCTTCAAAGCATGGGTTGCGACATGATTGACATGGGCGTTGTGCGCGATGACCCCCAGTTGCTAGAAGAAGCCTTCAAGGCGGCTGCTCAAAAGGCAGATGCCATCATCACCAGCGGCGGTGTGAGTGTTGGCGAGGCCGATTTCACCAAAGCCATGATGAAGAAACTCGGTGACGTGGTCTTTTGGAAAATTGCCATGCGACCTGGTCGGCCCATGGCCGTGGGTCGCCTCACAGAAGGCCTTCGCTCGGCGGTGTTGTTTGGGTTACCAGGCAATCCTGTTGCTGTCATGGTTACCTTTTTGGCCTTTGTGAAACCTGCCCTGCTGCAAATGATGGGACACACATCTGATGCGCCACCCGTAATGCGCGCCAGGACTCAAGAAATTCTTCGCAAAAAGCCTGGTCGAACTGAATATCAACGCGGCGTTGTCTCGCGCAATGATCAAGGTGAACTGCAAGTCAAGACCACTGGCAATCAGGGGTCTGGCGTACTCAGCTCCATGGTTCAAGCCAATGCGCTCATTGTTTTGGCACATTCGGAATCGACCGCGCAAGTGGGCGACTGGGTCGATGTTCTCATGTTGTAATCAATTTGAAAGTCAAAAAAAAGCATCCGTAAGATGCTTTTTTTTCATAGTGACTGAGTCAGCTTAAGAGTGTGCGTGACTCACCTCTGAAGATGCCTCAGTGACATCTTTTGTGTTGGGTCCTGGCACAGATTTTCTAGCGAACAAACTGTACATGGTGGGAACCACAAACACTGTGAGTAAAGTGCCAAAACTCATCCCACCCACAATGACCCAACCAATTTGAATTCGGCTTTCTGCGCCGGCGCCCTTGGCCAAAGCCAATGGCAAGGCTCCCAACACCATGGCACCGGTGGTCATTAGAATAGGGCGCAGTCGTTGGCCAGAGGCTTTCACAATGGCCTCGTAGGTGTCGACGCCCTGCTCACGCAGTTGATTGGTAAATTCAACAATCAAGATGCCGTGCTTGGTAATCAAGCCCACCAGCGTAATGAGTCCAATTTGTGAGTAAACATTGAGCGTGCCACCCGTGAGTTTCAAAGTAATCAAAGCGCCGAACATTGAAAGTGGCACCGACAACATGATCACAAATGGGTCAATGAAACTTTCAAATTGCGCCGCCAAGACCAAGAAAATAAAGAACAAGGCCAATATAAACACAATGACCAACGCACCTTGCGAGTTTCTAAACTCGCGCGACGTGCCATTGAGCTCAGTGGTATAGCCAGTTTTGAGGATGCCTGCTGCCGTTTTGTCTAGAAACTTAAGCGCATCGCCCAAGGCATAGTCAGCGGCTAAATTGG
Source organism: Comamonadaceae bacterium (assembly GCA_947479935.1). Classification (GTDB taxonomy): domain Bacteria; phylum Pseudomonadota; class Gammaproteobacteria; order Burkholderiales; family Burkholderiaceae_C; genus Limnohabitans_A. Next base: position 42,664 of record CANKBG010000006.1, on the reverse strand, counting down.
CCGTGATGGACACAGAGCGGCGTTGGCCAAAGTGGTTCAACTCGCGAGGCGATACGCTCTCCCGCACCTTGACCAATGCCGACAAGGGAATGACCGAATCATTCCGACCACGTACATAAATATTGTCAATGTCATCAGGCGTATTGCGGCCGGCCATTTGTGTTTGGACAATCACGTCGTATTGTTCTGCATCTCGCTTGTACCGGGTTACAGCACGTCCACCAAGCATGGTTTCAACAGCTCTGGCAACCACTTCCACACTGACACCCAACTCAGTGGCTTTGATACGGTCGACATCAATTCGCAATTCAGGTTTGTTCAAGCGCAAATCAACGTCCGTGGCGAGAAAACCTGGATTTTTTGCAATCTCATCCAGCATTTGCCGCGTTACAGTATTCAAGTTCTGATAGCTGTCGGAGGTTTGAATCACAAAATTAACAGGGCGTTCACGGAAGCCTTGGCCCAAAGATGGCGGCGTGATGGGAAAGGCATTGATGCCAGCGATGCCGTTGAATTTACCTTGAAGTTCTCGTGCAATTTCCAACGTCGTGCGCTTACGATCGTCCCAGTCAACAGCCCTGTAAATCACACTACCTTGAGCCACGGTGGGGTTGCCGAGGTTGGCAAAAATTCGATCAAATTCAGGATAGTTACTGCCAATTTTTTCCAGAGCTTTGGCGTACTTGTCGGTGAAATCCAAAGTTGAGCCGTCAGGTGCAGTGATAGTGGCCAACACAGTGCCACGATCTTCCAGCGGTGATAACTCTTGCTTCATGGTGGGGTAAACCAAAAAGATGCCCACCCCGCACGAAGCCATCACCAAAACCACCAGCCAACGCGCTTTTCGCAAAATCAGTCTGAGTAATTTCTCATAGCCACGCGACAAACCCGTGAGGATCGCCTCCATGAATCGGTCAAATCGATTTGGATTGGGTTTGTGACGCAAAAGCAATGAACACATCATGGGCGATAAGGTGAGCGCCACAAAGCCAGAGACCAAAACAGCGCCAGCCAATGCCAATGCAAATTCGCTGAACAACTTGCCTGTTCTTCCCGGTGTAAAGGCCAAGGGTGCAAACACGGCAGTCAAGGTGAGTGACATGGCCACAATGGCAAACCCAATTTCTTTGGCGCCTTTAATGGCCGCTGAAAAGGGGTCCAACCCTTCCTCAATATGCCGATAGATGTTTTCCAACATCACGATGGCATCGTCCACCACCAAACCAATGGCCAGCACCAAGGCAAGCAATGTCAGTGTATTGATGGTGAAACCAGCTAAAGCCATCATGGCAAAGGTGCCCACTAAGCTGACGGGGATGGTAATGATGGGAATGATGGAGGCGCGTAACGTTCGCAAGAAAACAAAAATAACCAAGGCCACCAAAATGACGGCCTCGACAATGGTGCGGAATACGCTTTTGATCGACTTATCAATAAAGACAGAGTTGTCATTGGCCACATCAATGGTGATATCGCCTGGCATGTCTTGCTTCAAGCGTGGCAACATTTCGCGCACACCCTTCGAAAGCTCCAGTGGGTTGGCTGTGGCTTGTCGAATGACGCCGGCAGAAATAGAGGGTTTGCCATTTAACCGAACACGACTGCGATCGTCGGCAGCACCCTCTTCGACTTTTGCTACATCCCGAATTTTAATTGGGAATCCGTTGACGTTGCGAATGGTGATGTCGCCAAACTGTCCAGCCTTGATCAAATCTGTTTGTGATGTGACACTGAATTCGCGTTGTTGCGATTCAATACGACCAGCTGGCAGTTCTAAATTGCTGCGGCGAATGGCATCCTCAACGTCTTGAGACGTGAGTCTGAAAGAGGCCATGCGCTCAGCATCCAGCCAAACACGCATGGCATATTTGCGCTCTCCATAAATGCGAACATCGGCCACGCCAGTAACAGTTTGCAAACGTGGCTTGACCACGCGATTGATCAAGTCATTAATTTGCAGAGGCGTCAACGTGTCACTTGAAAAGGCTAGCCAAATGACAGGGAACGCATCCGCTTCCACTTTGGCAATGACGGGCTCTTCAATGGCCTGCGGTAAACGTCCCCGAATTCGTGAAGTTCTGTCGCGAACTTCGGCTGCAGCCGTGTCTGCATCTTTTTCCAAACGGAAACGCACAGTAATTTGAGACTGATCTGCGCGACTGATCGATGTAATCACATCGACTGCATCAATTCCCGCAATCGAGTCTTCCAGGGGCTTGGTTACCTGGGACTCAATCACCTCGGCAGATGCGCCAGGATATTTCACGCTGACCGTGACAGTGGGCTCGTCAATCTTCGGGTATTCGCGCAAAGACAAACGGTTAAAGCTAACCGCGCCAATCAGCAAGATCAGCAAGGACAAGACGGTCGCGAAGACCGGCCTGCGAATGGATGTTTCAGCGAGTTGCATTCAGACCTCGTAAGCAGGGGTTGTCACCAGTGACTGGTTTGCCTTTTCCGTCTTGACCTTTGCCTTGACCGCCAGACTTGTCACTTGGCTTATCGCTTGGCTTGTCGTTTGCTTTTGCATTGGGGCCACCTGTGCCAGCTGCAGCAACACCAGTTGCAGTTGCAGCTGCCGCACCCGCACCGGTACCGCCGCTTTGACCCTTCGACATGTCCACCAAACGAACCACAGTGCCGTCTTTTTGAAGGCGCTGCTGGCCTGCAATCACCACTGAATCGCCTTCGGACAAGCCTTCCAAAATTTCTACTCTACCGGGCTGGCGAATACCAATTTTGACGTTGACACGCTCGGAAACCAATTCATCTTTGTTAGGACCAGGCACTACTCGAACCACAAATGTGCGGCCGCCTTGCGGCACGATGGCTTCTTCAGGAATGACCATTGCATCTGCACGTTCACTAAACACAGCATTCACGCGGGCAAACATGCCTGGGCGCAGTTGCATTTGGCGGTTGTCAATACAGCCGCGTATACCCACTGAACGACCATTGGCATCAATCAGCGGATCAATGGCCTGAACCACTGCGGTAAATTTACCGCCAGGCAATGCGTCAAAGGTGACTTGCGCTTTTTGCCCGGGTTTGATTTTGGTTTGAAACCTTTCAGCCAAACGGAAATCAAGCAAGACAGCATCAATGTCTTCAACGTTCACCATGTCAGCGCCATCTTTTAAATAATCACCCACATTAATTTGACGCAGGCCTGCAACACCATCAAAAGGGGCAAACACTTTAAGGCGCTGAAGCGTGGCTTGCGCCAAGGCCAATTTGGCTTGGCCCACTTGCAAAGCAGCATCGCTTTCATCCAGTGAACGTTTACTGATGAAATTTTGCGAGACAAGTTCTTGGTTGCGGGTGTGATTGGCCTGAGCAATGGACAACTCCGCTTTGGCCTGCATCAACTGAGCAGCGGGCAATTGGTCATCAAACTGAACCAAGAGTTGACCTTTGCTCACTCGTTGACCATCTTTGAAAAGCACCTGACTGACGCGCCCCCCTACTTCAGGGCGCAACATGACACCCTGGTTTGAGCGCAAGCTGCCCACCGATTGAGTTTCGTCAACCAACATGGCTTTCTCAACTTTAGCAACCTCTACAGCTTGTGGTCTTTGGGGACCCCCTGCTGCTGCACCGGGTGCACCGCCAGCAGGCGCAGCCGAATTGGCGTTAGGTGAGCCTGCAGCGGGCGCTGAACCTGCCGGTGCAGAAGCTTCAAGTGCGGCTGAAGTGGGCTTATTTTGCAGCCACCAAGCTGCGCCAGAAGCAGCTACAACGCCTACCAGCGCAATGACGAAATATGGTTTTTTGAAAGACATTAGCGTTTCCGAACAATACCCAAAACAGCTTTGAAATGTAACAGTTGTTGGGGGTGCTCTGCATCGGCAAAAACCTCAGGTCAACTTCACAAAACCTCATGCTTGACAGGGGTTTAGCATTCAAAGGTCTGCCATGGCGTGAAGCTCAAAACCTATGAACTAACGGCCAAGGGCTTGGTCAACCCCCTTATTGGCCAGCTCATCCGCCCGTTCGTTGCCCGGATCACCGGCGTGCCCCTTGACCCATCGCCATTCAATTTGATGCCCTGAATGAACCACCAAATCGTCCAATTTCTGCCACAAATCAGCATTTTTGACGGGCTGCTTGGCCGCTGTACGCCATCCCTTGGCTTTCCAGCCATGGATCCATTCAGTAATCCCCTTGCGAACATACTCACTGTCCAAGTACAGGGTCACTTTGCAAGGCCGCTTCAAGGCAATAAAGGCCTCTATGACCGCTGTCAACTCCATTCGGTTGTTGGTGGTGTCCAACTCCCCCCCGAAAATTTCACGAACATGATCACCAGAGCGCATGAGCGCCCCCCAACCGCCGGGACCAGGGTTGCCCTTGCAAGCCCCATCGGTGTGTATTTCAACGTGATTCACTGTCCATCTTTCTTTGAACGCCAGCATCTTTAGAAGGGCCTGTTTGCCTGTGCGCAATGGTGACCGCGGCTTTAGCTTGAGGCCGGCGCCTTTTCCAAGTGGCCCCCAAAATACGACTGCCATGGACTTTTTTGACGGCCACAATGGCATAAGCCCCGCCCAAAATTGGCCACCACTGGGCACCCACTTTGTCTAGCCATGCCCAACGTTGAAACCATTGAGGCTTGTCGAGCGCAGGACGCCAACATCCGAATCGGCTGACTTTGACCTCAAAACCTAGCAATCGAAGCCAATCGCGCAAACGCCAATAGCCAATCAACTCTTCACAAGGGGGGGCACTCAAACCACCAAAGCCCCAGCGGCTGTACCACTGCGATCGTTTATGGCGCCAACCCCACAGACTGGCAGGATTTAAACCAGTAATGACCAAATGCCCCTCTGGCACCAGCACCCTGTGTGCTTCGCGCAAACTGGCGTGTGCATCCAAACTCAGCTCAAGACTGTGGGGCATGACCAACAAATCAAGGCTATCGGCCTGAAATGGCAGGGCGATGCTGTGGGCGGCAAAATCGAAAGTCTGTCCCTCAGCGACTGAATCAGGGTCTGACAAAGCCAGCCAATGGTGCGGCATTCGGTTGGCACTTAAAGCCGCAAGCTCGGGCATGCCCAATTGCAGTGCATGGTAGCCAAACACATCCGCCACCAAATCATCCAACTGCGCTTGCTCCCAATCCAATAGATAGGCCCCAGCTGGCGTACTGAGCCATTGACGCCAAGCAAGTGCCATTGAGGTGGTTTCTATAATAGGATGATCCATGAAACTTATTCCGCTACCCGCATTCTCCGATAACTACATTTGGCTGTTGCAACACGAGGGCCTCGCATTGGTCGTTGACCCTGGCGAATCCGCACCAGTTTCAAAATGGTTGAAAGAAAACAAGCACCAGTTAGATTGCATTTTAGTCACCCACCACCATGGTGACCACACCGGCGGCGTGGCAGCGCTTCAAAGTGAATGGGGCGTCAAAGTGTATGGCCCTTCTCAAGAATCCTTGCCATTCGAATACACGCCCTTAAAACAAGGTGCTATTTTTGCATGGTCACATTTGGTCTTTCAAACATTGGATGTGCCAGGCCACACTGCAGGGCACATTGCCTATTGGGCACACCCCACCCACCAAGACCCCCTGCTCTTTTGCGGAGACACACTTTTCTCGGGAGGGTGCGGCCGCTTGTTTGAAGGTACAGCGGCGCAAATGTTGAAATCTTTGACCCAACTTGCTGCTTTGCCGGGCAATACACGAGTGTGTTGCGCTCATGAATACACCTTGAGCAATTTGAAGTTTGCGAAAGCAGTTGAGCCTGCAAATTTGAGTCTGCAAAAATATATCGCTCATTGCGAACATCTCAGAGCTCAAAACTTACCTACTTTGCCAGCCAAACTGGCCAATGAGTTGCAAATCAACCCTTTTTTGCGAACTCGCCAAGCCAGTGTCATAGAAGCTGTGAAAAAATTTGCACCGCAATCCTCCAGCAAAGAAGTGGACATATTTGCAAATTTACGCCAGTGGAAAAACGAATACAAATGAAGAAATTATTTTTCCTCAAACAAGTCTCAGCGTATTGGCAAAAACTGAACATGCCGATTGCCATTACAACGCTGGCACTTTTTCTAACAGGCTGCGCCAACCTCGGAAACGTGCCCGAAAGTCGTCAAGCTACTGCACTTGAGCCTCCTGCCACTGCCAGCCCATCTCCCATTGCAAGCGCCAGCGACACCGCCAAAGCCTCCGTCAAGCCTTCGGCCCCCTTGAAGGCGCCTTTGGTCAGACCCAAAATTGAGGAGGGTGCTGAACCCGCTGCCGACATATGGGTTCGAATTCGGCAGGGCTTTGCCATGCCCGATCTCGAAAACAACCTGGTCAAAGACCGTGAAGAATGGTACGCAGCTCGGCCTGATTACATGGTTCGCATGACTGAGCGCTCGCGGAAATACTTGTTCCACATCGTTGAGGAACTTGAGCGCAGAAACATGCCCACCGAGCTGGCCTTGTTGCCTTTCATTGAGTCCGCTTTCAACCCTGAAGCCGTTTCTTCAGCCAAAGCTGCTGGCATGTGGCAGTTCATGCCTGCCACCGGTAAATATTTTGAGCTGAAGCAGAATGTTTTCCGTGACGAGCGACGTGGCGTGGTGGAATCAACTCGGGCCGCTTTAGATTATTTGCAAAAACTATATGGCATGTTCGGCGATTGGCACTTGGCATTAGCCGCTTATAACTGGGGCGAAGGCAGTGTCGGTCGCGCTTTGGCAAAGAACAAAGCTGCGGGCTTGGGCCTGACCTATTCAGACCTCAACATGCCCAACGAAACGCGGTATTACGTACCTAAATTGCAAGCTGTGAAAAACATCATTGCCCAGCCCGAAAGCTTCAATGCGCGCTTGCCCCTGATTCAGAATCACCCCTATTTCAAATCGATCAGCATCACGCGCGATATTGATGTCAAACTGGCTGCGTCCTTTGCTGGCATTAGCTTGCAAGATTTCAAGGCACTGAATCCCTCTATGAGCCGGCCTGTGATTTTGGCAGCGGGCACGCCCGAAGTCTTATTGCCTTGGGACAATGCAGCTCAATTTCTTCGTCGCCTTGAGGAGCATGCACAAAAACCTTTGGCGAGTTGGACCGCTTGGTCTGTTCCCAAAACCATGAAAGTTTCAGAAGCAGGCAAACTTGTCAAAATGAGTGAGGCCGAACTTCGAAGCGTGAATCAAATACCCAATGGTATGCAAGTCAAGCAAGGCTCAACGCTGTTGGTCGCAAGGCAAGGCGCCCTCGATGTCGATGTGACGGAACACTTGGCAGACAATGCTCAAATGTCCTTCTCCCCTGAAGTGGTCTTACGGCGCATGCTGGTAAAAGTCCAAACGGGCGACACACTGGCAAGTTTGGCAAGTCGTCACGATGTGTCCCCCAACAACATTGCTGCATGGAACAAATTAAAAATGCCCGTGGCTTTAAAACCTGGCCAATCTATTGCCATTTTGGTGCCAACCACCTCTAGCTCAAAGGGCAGCAAAACGGCCGGCAAAAAGTCAAACACCCAACAAGGTGCCAAGGCTACATCGGGCGCTCACACAGCAGGCAAATCAAAAACAAAAGCGACGGCCAAGATCAACAAAAAAATTAATAACTGAAGCGCAGGTTAGGCAACGACTTTGCGTTTGGCCGCCAGTGCAAATTCATTGGTATAGGTTCGACCAAGGATGGTCCAATTGGCTTTGTCAGTGGTCACCCGTGCTGCTCTGGCACGCCATGTCGTTTGCAAAGCATTGTTTGCAAAGAGACCGTCTAAGCTGTAGCTGTCGCGCACTTTTTCAAGAGCCCCTAAGTACAAAGCACGGTCACCCATCCAGTAATACGAGGGCACGGTTTTTAAAATATCAGTCGGCCCTGCTGTTTTGAGCCACTTCAATGCACGCACAACCCCTGTGCTTAATTTTTGAGTCGTCCCCGCTTGCTTCTGCAGAAATTCAGTCTTGCCAAATAAGCATGCCGACAACATGGGGCCGCCAAACAGCCGCAGAGAACTGCTGAGTGTGCGCGTATCTGCCATCACTCGGACTTCATTCTTTTGTTCTAGGTAATGGAGGATGGGATCGGTGTGGCACAAAGCGTCCACGTTGCCAGACTTCAGAGATTCCAAAACATTGCCAGTGCTGGCACCTATTTCTACCCATTGAATATTTTCTGCTTGCAGGCCTGCTTGTTTGATCCAATGTTGTGCGACCCAGTGCGTGGCTGAGCCCAGTGAAGAGACGCCCAACTTTAAGGCGTTCAAGTCAGCCACTGATTTCATGCTTGCAGCCTTGCGAGTGGTTAAACCCACAGAAATTTGATGCGCTCTTCCTTGCAAAACAAAGGCGCGAAAACTCAAGCCTCTTGCTTGAAGATCAATGGTGTGTTCAAAGGCACCAGAGACGATGTCTGCCTGACCACTGATGGCCATCTGAACCGCTTGCAAGCCTGACTCGCATTCCAACCAATCAATTTGCAGTCCTTCGTTTTTAAAGAAGCCCAGTTGGTCGGCCAAAATCAATGGCAAGTGATAAAGGCTGCTTTTAGCCGCTAGGGCAATGCTGACGCGTTGGGGGTTTGCATCGGCACTGGCGGTCCATGGCGTCATCATCAAACTGACTGCAGCCATTGCTGAAAACTCACGACGCCTAACCCGATGAAGCACGACCCTATCCCTTACAAATTTCCCATTGAAGATAGTTTCAGAATACAAACACAAGAGTGTTTGCGCATCGGGAAACATCCCAAGGGGGTAATTACGTAATGAAGAACACTAGGTTTTATATTTCAGCGTCGATCAACCAAGGCATGCGCAATAGTGCCTAAGTCCACGTATTCCAACTCACTCCCCGCTGGTACGCCCCGCGCCAAGCGAGTCACGCGCAGGCCGCGTTTTTTTAGCATCTCTGCAATCACATGGGCTGTGGCCTCGCCTTCACCCGTGAAATTGGTCGCTAAAATCACTTCTTGCACCAGACCATCCTTGCAGCGCTCGGAAAGTTTTGCAAAACCCAGTTCATTCGGGCCAATGCCATCCAACGGACTGAGTTTGCCCATCAAGACAAAATACAAACCGCGAAAAGTTGAAGTTCGCTCTATGGCTGCTTGATCAGCTGGCGTCTCAACCACACACAGTTGGGTGCAGTCTCTCTCAGGGTCCGCACACATGCTGCAAGTTTCAGTTTCTGTCAGTGTGTGGCATGTAGCGCAGTGCCTCACGTTGTCGCAAGCATGCTCGAGTGCTCTGGCCAATTGAAGTGCCGCTGGGCGCTCATGCTGCATCAAATGAAAGGCCATGCGCGATGCCGACTTGGCGCCCACACCTGGCAATACACGCAACGCTTGAATTAGCGCGTCTAGCGCGTGGGCAGTAGGTTTTTGCATGGCAAGAAGCTTAGAACGGTAGTTTCATGCCTGGCGGCAAGCCTGCCGTTAACTTGCCCATTTTTTGTTGCGAGACTTCTTCAGCTTGGCGCACAGCATCGTTAAACGCAGCAGCAACCAAGTCTTCCAACATGTCCTTGTCATCAGCCAAAAGGCTGGGGTCGATGGTGATGCGTTTCACCGAATGTTTGCAGGTCATGACGACCTTCACCAGACCGCTTCCTGAGGAACCCTCCACCTCCACAAAAGCCAACTCGTCTTGGGCTTTTTTGAGGTTGTCTTGCATGGCGTGCGCTTGCTTCATTAAGCCTGCGAGTTGACCTTTGTTAAACATGTTTGTCCTTCAATGAAATTTAAGAAATAAGCTTAAGAGTGCCAGGCACTATTTTCGCGCCAAAATCTTGCACCATGGCTTGGACCAAGGGATCTGAATGAATCAAGACTTCAGCCGCTTTTTGTTTTTCGGCCAACACCGCTGCATTTCGCTGTGCTGGTGAATCGGAAACTTTACCAATTTCAACCACCAGTTTGACAGCATGGCCAGCATCATGCAAAGCTGACTGTAAACGCTCTCGCGAAGCGCCCTGATTCAGCGATTCACTTTCTATGCGCAACTGCCACTGATCTGTGTCTCTCGCAATGAGTTGTGATTGCAAGGCCAATTCACGGACCAATGCCGAAATAGCATCTGCACTGATCAAAGCCCGTACCGTGTGCGTCCAAAAATCGCCCTCTTCGGTGACAACCAGTGCTCTTGGTGCAATTCGACTGGAAGGTTCACTGGCTTCTCGGACTGGCAAGTTTTTAACTTGAATCGGTGCAGGCGCAGAAACAATCACTGGCGCAGGGGCTGCTACTTTCTCCGCTGGCAGGCTAGTTTGCGTTGGCGTTAAAGTTTTTTTTTGAGCCAAAACTGAATTCAGTTGAGCGCTGCTTGATTTCGGCTTAAAAGCCAACAAACGCAAGAGCACCATGGTAAGGGCGGCGTATTCATCGGGCGCAAGCCCCAGTTCGGCGCGGCCATGCAAACATAAACTGTAGAGAAGTTGAGTTTCATCGGCGGGCATGGCTTCAGATAAACGCAACAGTTCTTGATGGTCGGCGTCGGTAGACGCACTGGCCGGTTGGGGTACAGCCTGCAACACGGCCATGCGTTGCAGCACCAACGACATGTCCTCTAATGCTGATGCCGCAGACAATCCATTGAGACGCAGCGTCTCTGAAATAGACACAACATCTGCACCATTGCCACGGGCCAAAGCATCAATCAAGCCCATCACATGGCTTCGATCGACGCTGCCCAGCATAAGGCGCACGGTCGCTTCTTGCAATTGACCATTGCCAAAAGCAATGGCTTGATCGGCAAGACTCAAGGCATCGCGCATGGAGCCGCGAGCCGCACGCGCCAGCAATTTCAGAGCCATGGGTTCTGCAGATAATTTTTCTTGTTCAAGCACTTTGGTTAAATGCTCAAACACTGTTTCGGGAGCCATGGGTCGCAAGTTAAATTGCAAACAACGCGATAACACAGTGACCGGCACCTTTTGTGGATCGGTGGTGGCCAACACAAACTTGAGATATTCAGGCGGTTCTTCCAAAGTTTTTAACATGGCATTGAATGCCGTGTTGGTGAGCATGTGCACCTCGTCAATCATGAAGACTTTGAAGCGCCCTTGAACGGGTTTGTAGACCGCCTGCTCTAGCAAGCTTTGAACTTCGTCAACACCTCGGTTAGATGCGGCATCGAGTTCGGTGTAGTCCACAAAGCGGCCTGAATCAATGTCTTGGCAGGCTTGGCACACGCCGCAGGGTTCTGCGGTGATTCCCCCCTGCCCGTCTAGGCCCTGGCAGTTTAAAGATTTGGCCAAAATGCGTGAAACGGTGGTCTTTCCAACACCTCGAGTGCCTGTAAACAAATACGCGTGATGCAGCCTTTGTTGAACCAGTGCATTGGTCAAAGCTTGAACAACGTGCTCTTGCCCCACCATTTCAGTGAAGTTGCGAGGACGGTATTTACGAGCCAAAACGAGATAGGACATGTGCTGATTCTATCGGTGTCTTACAATAGCCCTCGACGGGCCTTCCCGCATGGTAAAGCGGCCAACCGAGTCAGGTGGGGAACCAAGCAGCTCTAACTGTGGCGCCAGTGCCGGGGTCAAGGCTCGTCACCTTTTATGTGTGCGCGCACAGCTTGGGCGGCTTGCACGCCAGTGGCCAAGCAGGCTGTGAGTAAGTAGCCGCCCGTAGGCGCTTCCCAATCCAACATTTCTCCTGCACAAAACACACCCTCCAAGGCTTTTGTTTGCAGCGTTGGGCCAAGGCCAGTCCACTCAACGCCCCCCGCCGAGCTAATGGCTTCATCTAGGGGCCGCGTTTTTGTCAGCTTGATCGTTAAGCCTTTGATAGCGGCCGTCAATTGGTCTGCGTTTTGATGCGCCTCCGGCTTGAGCAGCTCGTTGAGAAGCGCCATCTTGACACCTTCCAAACCCAATCGACTTTTAAGATGTGAAGATAAACTTCGTCTGCCTCTGGGATGCGCCACTTCTTTCAACACCTGCGCCATGGATCGATCTGGCATGAAATCCAGCTTAAATTCGGCATAACCCTTTGCTTGAATGGCTTCGCGCAAATCTGCAGAGGCGGTGTAGATCAGGCTGCCCTCTAGGCCATACTGGGTGGCCACAAACTCGCCCCGCCGTTGAACAACCTCTCCTTGTACTGTTGTCCAATGCATACTCACCGATTTGAAAGGATGACCAGCAAACCTTTCTGCAAAGAAGGGCGTCCATCCATTGCCGTGGCGGCCTGCGACATGGAATCCACAATTGGAAGGCTGCAAAGCCCTGACGGGCACCCCTGCCTGGCTGAGCCATGACACCCAAGCCCCGTCAGACCCCAAACGCGCCCAGCTTCCACCGCCCAAAGCCAGAACGACCGCCTGCGCCTTGACTTTCCTGTACGAGGTTCCTTGGCTCGATAAGTCATTGACTACAAAGCTCAACTCAATTTTTTCAGGCGCCTCATTTAACGGTGATAAGTTGGCGATTCCCATCAACTTGTGCCGCATGTGAAACTGAACAGCTAAACCCTGAGCCGGATGACGTAATCGATGCATCCATGCCCGAAGCAAGGGTGCCGCTTTCATTTCTGTTGGAAAAACCCTCCCTGAAGTGCCCACAAAAGTGTCAACTCCAAGCCCATGCGCCCATTCGCGGACTTGTTCGCCGCCCCAGGCCTCTAGCATGGGCTTCAAAGTATCCGGGTGAGAAGAATACCGGCTGAGAAACTTTTCAAATACCTCTGAATGCGTCAGGTTTAAACCACCCCGACCTGCCAACAAAAATTTTCTTCCCACAGAAGGCATGGCATCAAACAAATGAACTTCGCAGCCCATGGCCGACAATCGTTCTGCCGCCATCAAGCCAGCTGGCCCACCCCCCACCACGGCCACCGCCACTGCTTGATGTGATTGAGAGAGCGATTTGTGTGAATTCATGAAAAAAGACACGAAGGGATGACCCTATGCACAAGCGACCTCATGGGTTTCTGTCAAAATAGAGTGAGTTTACAAAGACACTTTAGCTGCATCTTCAATCACTATAAGGAAAAGGCCATGGCCAGCGATTTGATCAAACACACCACCGACGCTACTTTTGACACTGATGTAATCAAAGCCGACAAGCCTGTCATCGTCGATTTTTGGGCGGAATGGTGTGGCCCCTGCAAAATGATCGCTCCCATTTTGGACGAAGTTGCCACGGGCTACAACGGTAAATTGCAAATTACCAAAATGAATGTTGACGAAAATCGTGACATTCCAGCCAAATATGGTATCCGCGGTATTCCAACTCTCATGATCTTCAAAGATGGCCAATTGGCAGCCACCAAAGTGGGTGCCATGAGCAAAGCGCAGCTCACGGCGTTCATTGACCAACAACTGGCCTAAGTCGCCCTTCAAGCCCCTCTGGGAACCCGCCCACCCAAGGGTGGTTTCAAGCCCTCTTGCGGTGTCCCGAAAAATCCTGTCATAATTCACTCCGTTGTGTCTTTTAAAGACTTCAACACATTTTCAAGATAGAGACTCTAATAGCCCCCAGCGTCAGTCCTTCACATCCGGCGCAACTTTCCAGGCTTTGGTTTTTAGCGTTTGAAATTTCGGTTTACTTTTCCTCCCCCTGATTTTTTTTCACCAACCCACTCGGGTTGTTCTACGCAGGTAAATCCATGCACTTAAATGAACTCAAGGCACTTCACGTGTCTGAAGTCCTCAAGCAGGCCGACGAGCTTGAAATTGAAAACACAGGCCGGATGCGCAAACAAGAGCTCATGTTTGCCATCATCAAGAAGCGTGCTCGCGCTGGTGAACAAGTGTTCGCAGATGGCGTGTTGGAAATATTACCCGATGGCTTTGGCTTCTTGCGCAGCCCCGACACCAGCTACACCGCCAGCACCGACGACATTTACATCAGCCCCAGCCAAGTACGCAGATTCAATTTGCACACCGGCGACATGATTGAAGGTGAAGTTCGAATTCCCAAAGATGGCGAGCGCTACTTTGCCCTCACCAAGCTAGACAAAGTCAATGGCGACTTGCCAGAGAACAACAAGCACAAGGTCATGTTTGAAAACTTGACGCCTTTGTTCCCCAACATTCAGATGCATTTAGAGCGCGACATCAAGGCCGACGAAAACATCACCAGCCGTGTGATTGACATCATTGCCCCGATTGGCAAAGGTCAACGCGCCCTGATTGTGGCGCAGCCTAAGTCAGGCAAAACCGTGATGATGCAGCACATTGCGCACGCCATCACCGCCAACAACCCCGACGTTCACCTCATGGTTTTGCTGGTAGACGAGCGCCCTGAGGAGGTCACGGAAATGCAGCGCACAGTGCGCGGTGAAGTAATTGCCTCTACCTTTGACGAACCTGCGGCCCGTCACGTGCACGTGGCCGAAATGGTCATTGAGCGCGCAAAACGTTTGGTTGAATTGAAAAAAGATGTGGTCATCTTGCTCGACTCCATCACCCGTTTGGCTCGCGCCTACAACAACGTGGTTCCTAGCTCTGGCAAGGTCTTGACCGGTGGTGTCGATGCCAACGCATTGCAACGCCCCAAACGTTTCTTTGGTGCAGCTCGCAATGTAGAAGAGGGTGGCAGCCTCACCATCATTGCCACAGCCCTGGTCGATACCGGTAGCCGCATGGACGAGGTGATCTTTGAGGAATTCAAAGGTACCGGCAATTGCGAAATTCATTTGGAACGCCGCTTGTATGAAAAGCGCGTGTTCCCAGCCATCAATTTAAACCGCAGCGGTACGCGTCGCGAAGAGTTGCTGTTGCAGCCCGAAGTGCTGCAAAAAACCCGCATATTGCGTCAGTTCATGTACAACATGGACGAAATTGAAGCCATGGAAATGGTCCTCAAGAGCATGAAAGCCACGAAGAGCAATGTTGAATTCTTCGACATGATGCGTCGCGGCGGCTAAAAAGTCGCTTTTCCAGCCCAAATATGGCATGCAAGTCCTTGATTTCATGCCATAATCTCTTGTTTCGCGAAAAGTACCCCGGATGGTCCGAGGGCGGCTGTCGCATCTGAACTCAAGGAATAGATCATGAAAGAAGGCATTCACCCCAACTACCGAGAAGTCTGCTTCGTAGACTTGTCTAACGGCTTCAAGTTCGTCACACGTTCTTGCGTCAATGCCAAAGAAATGGTGAAAATGGACGACGGACGCGAGTTGCCCCTGTTCAAACTCGATACATCCAGTGAATCACACCCCTTCTACACAGGCACCCAAAAATCTGTGGACAACATGGGCGGTCGCGTCGAGAAATTCCGCAATCGTTTTGGAAAAACTTCAGTAACCAAATAAGTCACCAATTCAGCGTCACTCAGTGACCGACATCAGGGCAGCCCGGGCAACCGGCCTGCCCTTGTTTTTTGGCCTCGCTCTCTGCTATCTTCTACCTCGTGACAACCCACTCGTCAGAACTCTCCTCCAACCCAGCCATCGTTGCTCAAAGCGCCGTTAGGCGTTTGCCTCGCTGGGTGCTGCTGACGCTTTGCTTGGCCTATGTGCTTGCAGGGTTCATTGGCCGATCTCCTTGGAAAGCAGACGACATGGAAGCTTTTGGCTTCATGCTTCATTTGGCTCAAGCCTTCGGTCCTGAACAAATCTCTTGGCTCAAACCCACACTGCTAGGCCAAACCGATCCCAACGCTGCGCTGCTGCCCTATTGGTTGGGTGCGTGGGCCATTCAACTCGCGCCCCAAGGCGTTCCTCTTAACTTGGCCGCTCATCTGCCATTTGTTGCCATGCTCGGCCTCACACTGGGAGCCACTTGGTATGGTGTTTACGCTTTGGCCCGCACACCTGCCGCCCAGCCCGTGACATTTGCATTTGGAGGCGAAGCACGTCCCGCTGATTACGCCAGGGCAGTGGCTGATGGGGGCTTGCTCGCATTGATTGCGTGCTTGGGTTTGGCTAGGCTGTCGCACGAAGCCACACCTGCATTGGCCCAACTGACCTTCAGCGCCTTGCTCTTTTTTGCACTGGCCAATTTACCGCGAAAGCGCTTCACTGCTTTGGTCAGCGCGGCGATTGCCATTGCGGGGCTAGCACTTTCTGGTGCGCCCACCTTGGCCATGATTTTGGGGGTCGGTGGCTCACTCATCATGGCCTTGGACTCCCACCAACCCAATGCTCTCAGAGTTCGACGTGTGGATGTGGCCTGGATTCTTTTAATTTGCTTGGCGACTGCCGCCATTGCAAGCGCTCTTGACCTTTGGCGCTGGCGCCTTGCTTACTCTCATGTCTTTGAAGTGAAGGCCATGGCTCGGTTGCTCCTATGGTTCACATGGCCAGCATGGCCATTGGCACTTTGGACACTTTGGCGCTGGCGCTATCAACTCCAACATATTTCAGCCAACCCACACCTTTCATTGCCACTTTGGTTTACCGCTGTGGCCATCGTGACCACTTGGCTGTCTGGCCTCAGCGACCGCGCTTTGCTTTTAAGTCTTCCCGCCCTGGCCACCTTGGCTGCATTTGCATTGCCCACCTTAAAAAGAAGTGTGAGTGCTTTGATCGATTGGTTTACGCTTTTGTTTTTCAGCGCAGGTGCTGTCATTATTTGGGCGGTTTGGTTTTCAATGCAGACGGGTGTTCCCGCACAACCCGCGATCAATGTGGCCAGACTGGCCCCTGGTTTTGTGCCAGAATTTTCTGCCACAACCTTTGCCATTGCCTTGATGTCGTCGCTGTTCTGGGCCAGTTTAGTCAAATGGCGAGCTGGGCGTCATCGCTCGGCATTATGGAAAAGCATGGCGCTTCCAGCCGGAGGCGCCACCGTTTGCTGGGTACTGGTCATGACACTTTGGTTGCCCTTGCTTGATTTTGGACGAAGCTACGCGCCCTTGGTCAACAAAGTCAGAAGCATGATGGGAGAACCCCAGTGCGTCTACTTTTATGGCCTGACAAAAGCCCAAGGTGCAGCCTTTGAATATCACGGCAAACTCCAACTCAAGCCAATTGCCTCTTCCAAAGTAGTCCAAGTTTCTGATGGCAATTCTTGTGCATGGCTCATTGTGGATACACAAACTTTGGTGACCCTTGTCAAAGATGTCGACATGTCTGCATGGACTCAGCACGCCACCGTTAGGCGTCCGTCCGACAACAACGAAGACATTGTTTTGTATCGAAAAAATTCAAACACCTCTTCTGTCATTCCGAAAAGATGATGGCTTGAATGTTTGAAGCACGCATCATCATTCGCCACGCCGGTACGGTTTTGGTGGGCCAATTAGCGATCATGGCTTTTGGCATTGCCGACACCCTGATAGCAGGGCGATACGACGCTTCTGCATTGGCCGCTTTATCGGTCGGCTCTGCCATTTACATCAGCATCTATGTGGCACTCAATGGCCTGGTCACAGCCTTGCTCCCTGTTTGGTCTGAACTACGCGGTTCGGGCTCACACGCAGCACTTGGCAAATCTGTTCGACAAGCCTTGTACCTTTGCATCGGGGTTATTTGCATAGGCACACTGGCGCTGTTATTTCCAGATCCGTGGCTCAGCGGCACGGATGTGCCTGAGGAGTTACAAGCCGATGTGAAGGCCTATTTGCGTGTGTTGGCCATTGCGGTGGGCCCCTCCTTGCTCTTTCGCATGTACGCCACTTTAAATCAAAGTTTGGGCATGCCCTTGTGGGTCACGGGCCTGCAAATTGCGGCTTTGGCCATCAAAGTTCCTCTTTCAATTTGGTTCACGCTGGGTGGTTTGGGTTTTGAGGCGCAGGGTGTGGTGGGATGTGCATGGGCCACTTTGATTGTGAACACATGGCTCATGTGCATGGCCATTTATTTATTGCGCCGACAAAAAGTTTATGCTCAATACAAAATTTGGCAAGCCATGGAACCGGTACATGGCCCCACGCTTCAGCATTTTTTGCGACTGGGCATTCCAGCAGCACTGTCTTTGATGGTCGAGGTCACTGCGTTCACCATGATGGCTCTTTTCATTTCAAGACAAGGTGTGGTGGCAGCGGCCAGCCATCAAATTGCATCAAGTCTTGCCAGCCTGCTTTACATGGTGCCTTTGGCATTGGGCATCGCTTGCAGCTCAAGGGTTGGATTTTGGATCGGAGCCAATCAACCTCGCCATGCAGAGCAAGCGGCCCATACTGGCCTCATCTTGGCGCTTCTTCTGTCCGTGGTCTGTGGTGCTGCTTTAGGCTTGGGGCGACATACCTTGGCAAATTTATTTTCTGCCAATGCGGCGGTTGCATTGACTGCCGCATCTGTTCTGACTTGGGTGGCTTTTTACCATGTGTTCGATTCTGTACAGGCTGTGTGTGCCTTCATTCTGCGCTGCTACCGCATGACGCTCCTGCCCCTGTTTATTTACAGCGTCATGCTTTGGGGTGTCGGGCTGGGCGGCGCCTATGCCTGGGCATACCAAGGCTTTCAGGAATGGCCGGCAAGACCAGAAGTCAGTACTTTTTGGGCCACCAGCGTTTTCGCACTCAGCATCGTTACGCTGGCCTTTGTTGGTTTGGTTTTAGGGGTAGCTCGCCATCGTCGAATTTAATTTGACAAAATAGACACTGGGTATCTCGCAGATTATTTTCACAAAAGGAACATCATGATTCTCGAACTTGCAGACATTCGCATCACGCCCGGTCAACATGCAGCGTTTGAAGAAGCCATCGCACGTGGCATTCAAACAGTCATCTCACGTGCCAAGGGTTTTCAAGGTGCCAAGGTCAATCGGGGTGTTGAAAATCCAGATCGCTTTGTGTTGCAAATTTTTTGGGACACCTTGGAAGATCACACAGTGGGGTTCAGAGAATCACCTTCGTTTGCAGAATGGCGAGCCATTGTGGGACCCTTCTTTGCAGCGCCACCTTTTGTCGAGCATTTTGAATTAACTTACAAAAGTTAACCCCACTAAACCGTAGGCTTCATGACACTGTTTCGTGGCCTGCAACCAATTTAGACAACAGAATCGTGAGGGTTTGGGCTTCAGCCTCGGACAAAGGTTGAAGCAGTTTTTCTTGAACTCGCTGTACGGCGGTTTTCATCAGCAAAGTCGCTTCCTTGCCGGCAGGCGTTAACCAAAGAAGCTTTCTTCGGCGATCCACACTGTCAGGCTCTCTGAGTATCCACGTCTTTGTTTCTAAACGACCGATCACAGAACCCGAAGTAGCCGCATCAAATGCAACCCTAGCGGCAAGCGTAACTTGATCAATGCCAGGGGTGTCCATCACGGCGTTCAAAATGGCAAATTGAACTGGCGTGACGTCCTCTGCAGCCAATTCATTCATGAACAAGGCCACTGCAATTTGTTGCGTGCGTCGCACCAAATGCCCAGGAGCGTGGGCAAAGTCAAAACTTGTGTTCATAGAACTATGATCGAGGTTGGCTTAAAAATTCACCGATTAATAAGTATACTTACGAAAGGTATGTTATTTTTTGTCTCCTCTTTGTTTGAAAGGTCACTATGAGCTTCGTTTTTCCACCTGCCCCAGTCTCCTCCGTTCCCGTGTTGGGACAATCAGAACGCTTTCCAGCCCGTCGCATTTATTGTGTTGGACGCAATTACGAAGAACACGCGAAAGAGATGGGCTTCACAGGTCGCGAGCCGCCCTTTTTCTTTTTGAAACCCGCCGATGCTTTGGTGGTAGTCAATCAAGGCGAGACGGGCCACATGCCTTACCCAAGCCTCACAAAAAATTTCCACCACGAAATTGAACTGGTGGTGGCCATTGGCACGGGAGGTCGCAACATCACAGCCGCCAATGCTGAGAAACACATTTTTGGTTATGCCGTGGGCTTGGACATGACGCGCCGCGACTTGCAAAATGACATGAAGAAGCAAGGTCGCCCATGGTGCATTGGCAAAGCCTTTGATCACTCTGCACCGATTGGCCCCATCACACCCATTGCCAAGGCCGGTGATGTGAACCACGCAGAGATTGATCTGTTGGTCAATGGCACTGTGCGTCAAACCAGCAGTGTGGCCAAGCTCATTTGGAATGTGGCTGAAACCATTGAACATCTTTCCGCCGCATGGGAATTGCAACCTGGCGATTTGATTTACACAGGCACCCCCGAAGGTGTGGCCGCCGTGGTAGCTGGCGATACTTTGGTCGGTCGTGTCGGTGGACTGGGCACCTTAACGGTCAAGGTTGATCCAGCAAAGTAAAGCTGATGAAAATTCTTGAAGCATTGGCTAGGCTCTGTAGCATCCTGTCAGGTGCATTGCTCACCTTTATTACCCTGATGACTTGCTACAGCCTGATTGGCCGCAACACCACCGGTAACACCATCGTTGGTGACTTTGAACTGACAGGTGTTGCCACGGGGGCCGCCATTGCCTTGTTTATGCCTCTTTGCCAATTGAAAAAAGCCAACATCATTGTTGACTTCTTCACTGCCAAAGCCAGTGCGGCCACAATTGCGCAACTCGACCGTTTGGGCGCCCTGTTTATGGCAGCAGCATTTGCTCTCATTGCATGGCGTACTTACTTGGGCGGCATGAATG
The DNA here is from genome assembly GCA_947479935.1 of Comamonadaceae bacterium. Lineage (GTDB taxonomy): Bacteria > Pseudomonadota > Gammaproteobacteria > Burkholderiales > Burkholderiaceae_C > Limnohabitans_A. The sequence goes on along the minus strand of CANKBG010000006.1, from coordinate 22,271 downwards.
CGTGGGTTTCTCAATCAGGCTCCATGATGCTCGGCTTTCCGGAATGGATTGTTTATGCAGTCATGACGCCCCCCTTGGCTTTGAGCGGAGTCATTGCCGCGGCACAAGCCCTTCTGGGTGAAAAGTTTGCGATCGCAGACAGTCGCTCCCTATGAACGCGCTCACACTTTGCTTGATTATTTTTGGCGCCATGTTGGCGCTCATGGCCATTCGCGTGCCCATTGCAGTTTCTATGTTTACTGCGGGCACTTTGGGTTATTTGATTCAAACAGGCTGGGGGCCGTATTCAAGCTTCTTAAACAATTTGGCGTTTGCACGATTCGCAAGCTACGACCTGTCGGTCATACCCCTGTTTATTTTGATGGGGCATTTTGCAACCCAGGGCGGCATTAGCAAAGCCTTGTTCCAATTTGCAGCCAGTGTGATGGGGCGTTTCAAAGGCGGCTTGGCCATGGCTGCCGTGTTGGCGAGTGCTGCATTTGGCTCTATCTGCGGATCGTCAGTGGCCACGGCCGCCACCATTACCGGTGTGGCTTTGCCTGAAATGAAACGCCATGGTTACTCAGGTCGATTGTCCACGGGCACATTGGCCGCGGGCGGCACCTTGGGCATTTTGATTCCCCCGTCAGTGCCTTTGGTCATTTATGCCATCCTCACGGAACAAAACATTGCCAAATTGTTTGCAGCAGCCATGGTGCCAGGCTTGATTGCCATGTTGGGCTACATGATTGCCATAGCCATTTATGTGCGTGTTGTGCCTGGCCAAGCGCCAGAGGTCGATGACAACATTGAAAAGTTTTCATTGGCAGCCTTGGCCGGCATTGTTCCCATCGCAACCATCTTCGTGATTGTATTTGGCGGTATTTATGGCGGGTTTTTTACACCCACGGAAGGCGCAGGCGTGGGTGCAGCATCCACTTTTGTCGCAGCATTGCTGAAGCGTGAAATAACGTGGCCCAAATTCAAAGAATGCTTTTATGCAACAGCAGAAAGCTCGGCCATGATTTTCATGATCTTCATTGGCGCCGATGTAATGAACTCATCACTGGCCCTCACACAAGTGCCCAACCAATTGGCAGCCGTGGTAAGCGGTTGGGGGCTCTCACCCCTGATGGTGGTCACGGCCATTTTGCTGTTCTACGTGGTGCTTGGCGCAGTCATGGACGAACTCAGCATGATCTTGCTCACCATTCCTATTTTCTTTCCCATGATCATGGGCCTAGACTTTGGCATGGCCAAAGAGCCTACCGCCATTTGGTTTGGCATCATGGTGCTCATGACAGTGGGGTTCGGCATGTTGGCACCGCCTGTCGGACTCAATGTCTATGTGGTCAACAGCATGGCCAAAGATGTGCCTATTTCTGAAAGCTACAAGGGGGTCATGCCTTTCTTGATCAGCGACACCATTCGGACCACCTTATTGCTCTTCTTCCCCGGGATTTCCCTGTGGTTGATTCAATACGTTGGCTAATTTGAATCCGGTTTTCGGGGTTCTGATCCGTTAACATTCATTCCATCAATCTTTGGAGACCTTCATGATCAAACGTCGCTCGCTTTTGAAGTCAGGTGCTGCCGCTGCCATTGCAGCGCCAGCCTTAACTGGTTTTGCCCAGCAAACCGTAACTTTGAAATTTCACACCTTCATGGCCCCACAGTCCAATGTGTGGCTCAACATGCACAAAGCATGGATGAACAAAGTTGAAAAAGATTCGGGTGGACGCATCAAATTTGAAGCCTATCCTGCCATGCAATTGGGCGGCACGCCGGTTCAGTTGTATGACCAAGCCCGTGACGGCGTGGTAGACATCGTCTGGACATTGCCCGGCAACACAGCGGGCCGTTTTCCACGCGTTGAAGTTTTTGAATTGCCGTTCATGATGTCCAATGCTGAAGCCACATCCAAAGCTTATTGGGAATATGTGCAAACCATGGCACCCGATGAATTCAAAGAAACCCATTTGATTGCCTTGCATGTGCACGGTCCTGGTGTGATTCACACAGCAGACAAAGCTGTCAAAAGCGTGGCCGACATGAAGGGCTTGAAAATGCGCGCTCCAACTCGCCAAGTGACCAAACTGATGGGCGCTCTGGGCGCCATTCCTGTGGGCATGCCACTGCCCGGCATTCCAGATGCTTTGTCAAAAGGCACTATCAATGGCGCAGTGATTCCTTGGGAGGTTGTGCCTGCAGTGAAGGTCAATGAGTTAACCAAATTCCATGCAGAGTTCGATCCTGCTGGCGGTTGCTTGTACACCACCACCTTTGTGATGGCCATGAACAAAGCCAAGTACAACGCTTTGCCAGATGACCTGAAAAAAATCATCGACAATAACAGCGGTATCGAAACTTCAGGATGGCTGGGCAAGGTTCAGCAAGAAGGCGATGTGCCCGGCCGCAAATCTGCCAGCGATCGCAACAATGCCATCTTCACAGTTGGCCCCGCAGAGGCTCAAGAGTTCCGCCGCAAATCTCGCGCAATTGAAGTTGAGTGGATCGAGGACATGAACAAACGTGGCTATGACGGCCGCAAGCTCATCGATACTGCACGCGCTCTGATTGAAAAGCACTCCAAAGCACCAGCAGCCAAAGCACCTGCTAAAAAGGCTTGAGCTATCAACGTCCATTGATCAAACACTGTCGGGCTTGCGGCTCGGCAGTGTTGTACCGACTGCCTGATGATGGTGACACCAAACAGCGTGCGGTTTGCACAGCCTGCAATTTGGTGCATTATGAGAATCCCTTGAATGTGGTGGGCACCGTGCCTCACTTGGGCAACCGAATCATGCTATGCAAAAGAAACATAGAGCCGCGCAAAGGCAAATGGACCTTGCCTGCTGGTTTCATGGAATTGGGTGAGAGCACGGCAGAAGGCGCTGCCCGCGAAACAACGGAAGAATCGGGTGCTCATTTCAAAATGGGCAGCTTGTTTACTGTCATGAGCGTGCCCCGGGTTGGACAGGTTCATCTCTACTATTTGGCCGAGCTTCAAAACGAACAATTCGATCCTGGCTTTGAAACACAAGAAGTTCGTTTGTTTTCAGAAAACGAAGTGCCCTGGGATGATTTGGCATTCCGCACGATTCAAGAAACTTTGAAGTCTTATTTTGCCGATAAAAAGTCTGGCAAATTTGAGGTACACGCCTTCAATATTGATTGATGTCATCTAAATCATCAACTGATTCGCTCCCGTCAGATATAGGTTTTCGTAGTTCAACAAATTCCTTCTTGGGCACCTCATAGGTGTAGCCCCGTACGGTGCGAGCCTAATTTACGCTGCTCACCAAGTTACCTAAGATGAATCCCATGTTGCTGCCGAATTCTGGCTGCACAAACTATGTACATGGGAGTGTTCGATGGAAAGTGCCCTACTTAAATTTCTGAAGCGCCGACAGGCTTACTGCAAAAGGGCTCTTGATGTCGTGTGCGTTGAAAACTTAGGGGGTGGCGCCGTCAATACATGTTTTGGCAATGCCCATGATCAGTTGCGCCAACAGGGAGTGACCATTGTAAGTGGTTGGCTCGCAGAACCACTGCAACCCATGCAGAATTCGCAAGCCCAGCGTCAATTCACCCAACATTGGTGGAACTTTGACGAACGAAGAGGCGAATACTTCGACACATCGCCTGAGATCGAAAAGGGGAGTATTTACATTTTGGACTATGACATTGCTCAGTTCGCCATCGACAACAATGAGCTTCTTTCGAGTTGTGTTTCACGTTCTGTTGTTTACTGTAGTGGCGGGTTTTATACGATAGAGTTCGTATCAAACAGCTACGACCTGCAACCTGCACCGGACTTGTCAACTGAGCGACTTTTTGCCTCCTTCCTACAGCCAAAACCTCACATCGAATTGGTGGTGCCGGCGTCGCTGAGCAATTAGGTTTGGCGCTTACCTCTTGAGCAGGGTCGATCGAATCAGATCGATCACACTGATTTGCCCCAGCTTTTCCAGCACCCGAGATTTATGAACCTCGACCGTTCGGGGACTGATTTGTAGCAAGCTGGCAATTTCTTTGTTGCTTCTTCCCTCCAACAAATGGTTACGAACCTCTGCCTCGCGAGGCGTCAGATCACCCAACTGCAAGCTATTTTGCTTGGGTTGTCTTTTGATACGCAACATCGCAGCCTGAAGACTATTCATGAGTTCCTGGGGGTCATAGGGCTTTTCGATGAAGTCAACCGCACCCAAAAGAAAGGCTTGTCTTGCCGTGCGTACATCGCCATGGGCCGTGATGACAACGCAGGCCAGATGGGGGGCACGATCCTTGACCTGTTCCAACACTTGCAAACCGCTCATACCCCCAAGGTGAATATCCAAGATGACGCAGCCCGTAGATTCTGAGTTGATGACTGTCAAGAAATCTTCGGCGTTGGAGAATACCGATACGGAAAACCCCGCCATGCTGGTAAAGAGCGACAAGGCATCTCGAATGGCAGCCTCATCGTCAACGATGTAGAGGTTAGTATTTTTCAAAGGGACTTACATGCGGTGAACTGGCTATAGGCAAGGAAATTCGGAACTTCATACTGGAATTGGAAATCGCCATAATTTCGCCTTGATGGGCTTCGATGACATCGCGGGCAAGGTGCAGCCCCACCCCCATGCCACCGGATGTCTTGGAGTGTCCAAAGTCAAAAATTTCTTCTACGCTGTCTTGGTCGATCAAGGAACCGCTGTCCCAGAAGTCTAAAGTGCACGAGGTAGCGTCAACCCTCAACTCAACCCGCAGCCATTTGGCCGCACCCTCTGCCGCAGCTGAGGTGCCATTGGTCACTAAGTTGCGCAACGCCATGCCGAGTTGCGTGACATCGCCTTGGAATTGAACTGGATTTGCCCATTCCAGTTCGTAGATTTGCACACCTAAGCTGCGTGCTCGGAGTGTTTCACTTTCGAGGGTTTTACGAATCAGCCCCACGAGATCGAATTCGGTCACAGATAAGGTGCCTTGCTGATAGAAATCTTTCACCCGGTGGATCATTTTGCGGACTCGAGCGGACTCAGTCACGATCGAGTTGACAGCATGGCTGAGATCGGGGTCGGACCCGTTTGGTATATTACGTATGATCTGATGAGCTGCCATCGCGTAGGTGCTGATGGAAGTCAAAGGTTGGCTGATTTCATGGGTGACGACACCGGCAATTCGGCCCAATGTGGAGGCCCTCTGGCGGCTTCGCAAACGCCGCTCGGTCAAGACCTTTTCGTCGATCGTGACGCCTATCGTCAAGGCAACCAAGGAAATCATAGCCATGAGCGTCTGCACTTCCAATACGACGCTATTGGAAGAATTGCGGGCCATATAGGCGGTCACCAAAAGCAATTGCGCAGGAAATGAAGCAAGGATAACCCCTGACAATCCGTGCCGTACAGCAATCCAGGCCAGCGGCAGCAAGATGAAGTAGCTGTAGCGCAGCGGAGTGGTCGTGGCAAAAGATGCCAAAGTACCAATCACCATGACTATGACGACCGCGGGCCCTATGAAATTGGCCTGTCGCAACAATCGTCGGCAGGCACTCAAGCGCGAAGGGCTGCTAAAAGCAGAGAGCAAGGGTATCAGCACCAACAGCCCAACCAAATCGCCCACAGTCAGTTTGGTAAAAACGTCAACCCATGAGCCCATCGTGACGGCATCGAAGTACATTAAGGTCGTTACGCTTAAGCAAGAATTCAGCAACACACAAGTGAACAGTACCGTGAGCCCGACAATCAAGGTTTTGAAGTTATTGAAATTGTGGAATCCGATCGCGTAACGTGTGATGCCAAGGCGTGCTCCCAGATAGCAGGCGGCGTTGATCAGCGTGAGGATGATCGATTCCGCTCCCGATGGGTCATTGCCCCGAATCAGCCAGTCAGATAGCGACAACCCTGCTGCGTAAGAAAATACAAAGCTGGTTCGTTGTCCAAATACAAAAATTGCCAATGCTGGTAGCGGGTTCCAGGCGGTGACATTCAGGTTGCCTGTAGGCTGAATAAAGCTAACCCAATCTAAAACAACCACGCCCAGCACCACCAGAGCGTGCCAAAACAAAAGAGTTCCGACAAAACTGGCGTGTGATGGGCCATGCGGTGACCGATGGGAAAGAAAAGGGATCAAAGAAGTGCGCAATCAGAGACAGACTCGTGAAAGTGATGCAAGATGAATGATCTTAACGGGCGAAGGGTTCTCTAGCATGGTGGCTAGCCCGTACGCGCTAACCCGTGCAGGCAAACCACAAATTCCCTCATGAAGCTCGGATTTACCTGACATTCGTGGCTGGTTTTGAGGAGATATGTGAACGATTCGTTGTATCCTCAATCTGTTTCGTTTATTCAAGGAAATTCCATGTACAAAATCATCCTTGCTAGTGTCTTAAGCACTTTGGCATTGGTTTCAGTAGCCCAAACAGCCGCCCCTACAGCGCCTGTCGTTCCTGCAGCACCTTCAGCTGCGCCTGCACCCGCCCCCGCAGCAGCGCCAAGCGCAGCACCTGCGGCCAAGCCAGCCGCAGACGCCCCAAAAGCTGCCAAAAAGGCCACTAAAAAGAAAAAATCAAAGGCTAAAAAGAAAGCAGCTTGATTTTTCATCAGCCATCCGAAAGCCCTGCCTTGCGGGGCTTTTTTTTGCCCACGGGTGGGCCAACTTGGGCGAAAATACGCACGTGGCCATTCCTCAATCATTCATTCAAGAACTACTTTCCCGCGTTGATGTGGTGGAGGTGGTGGGCCGATATGTGCAGCTCAAAAAAGGCGGCGCCAACTTCATGGGCTTATGCCCTTTTCATGGCGAGAAATCACCTAGCTTCACAGTCAGCCCCACAAAGCAGTTTTTTCATTGCTTTGGTTGTGGCAAAAATGGCAATGCCATTGGCTTCCTCATGGACCATGCGGGCATGACATTCATTGAAGCTGTGAAGGACTTAGCCCAGCAAACAGGCATGGTCGTGCCAGAAGATGAATTGTCGCCTCAAGATCGTGCTAAAGCAGCGGAACAAAAACAAAAGCAAAGCACACTGAGTGACATGCTGGAGAAAGCGGGCGAGTCTTACAAACAGCATCTCAAAACAGCACCTCTAGCGGTGGCTTATTTAAAAGGTCGTGGTTTGTCGGGTCAAATTGCCAAACGCTTTGGACTGGGTTATGCCCCCGAAGGCTGGCGCAGTTTGGCCAGTGTCTTTCCAGATTACGACGATCCCTTGCTGGCCGAAAGTGGACTGGTCATCGTCAATGAAGACGATGCCAAACGATACGATCGCTTTCGCGATCGCGTCATGTTTCCCATTCGCAATATCAAAGGGGAATGCATTGGCTTTGGCGGTAGGGTCATGGGCGATGGCACACCCAAATATCTGAACTCACCTGAAACCCCGGTCTTTCACAAAGGCCGAGAACTCTACGGTTTATTTGAAGCCCGCGACAGCATTCACAGCTCAGGTTATGTCCTGGTCACAGAAGGCTACATGGATGTGGTGGCACTTGCGCAATGGGGCTTCCCTAACGCAGTGGCCACGTTGGGTACAGCCTGTACCCCTGATCATGTGCAAAAGCTATTTAGATTTACCGACGCCGTTGTTTTCAGCTTTGATGGCGACGGGGCCGGCAGAAGGGCCGCGCGCAAAGCCCTCGATGGTGCGCTGAGTTATGCCACAGACGTTAGAAGCATTAAATTTTTGTTTTTGCCAGAAGAACACGACCCCGACAGCTTTATCCGTGAAAAAGGTTCTGAGGCCTTCTCCACCTGTGTGGCTCAAGCCACTCCTTTGTCCAAATTCCTCATTGAAGTGGCCTCCGATGGCTGCGATTTGCAAACGGCAGAAGGGCGTGCCCATTTGTCGAGCAACGCCAGCCCCCTTTGGCGAGCGCTACCCGATGGCGCCCTCAAACGGCAACTACTGACTGAGTTGGCTCAGCTCATTCAACTCGATGCGGGTGAATTGGCTGGCTTGTGGTTGCAACAAGCAGAAGCATTGGCCGCAAGAAGCAACCCTCGGGGCCTGCAAGGAGCCGCAAGCTTGGGCGCAAATTCTGCCGCAGGCAGCTCACAAGCGGGTCCTTACGCTAGCCCTTCTGGCTCGGGCTTTGACCCCGAAGGAATGCCCTCCCCCTTTGAACCCGCTCGCTCCGCTTCGTTTAACAAATCAGGCTCGAGGGGTCGACCAGATGGCAAATCTTGGCAAAAGGATGCAAAAGGCAAATGGCGATTGGTAGGCGGCAGCGACGACGCCAACTTGGCCTCTCTTGGACCTCGAACGCAACCGGCCAGCCGAGCCGACCATGCCGTCAGATTGGTATTGACCAACATGGCCCTCTGGGACAGCATGTCCGCTGAAGACCATGCCATGCTCAGTGAATTACCCGGCCAACATGGCGAATTGATGCGCTGGATTGAAAGTCAATTTCACGATCATGGACCCTTGGCCTGGGGCACACTTCAAAGTGACCTCCAAAATCAGGCCTTTTCAGGTCTGGCAGAAAAGCTCATGGGCACTCATTTCCCCAACGAGCCCGAAGGCAATTCAGAGGCTGAACCTGGGGAAGCCCATCGGGAACTCAGACTTTTGCTTAATTTGATGCTCATTGACCGCCTCAAAGAACTAGAAACTGAGGCACTCAAAGCAGCAGAAAACTCCCAAGATCCCGAGGCAGTTCAGCGCTGGCGTGATCTTCATCAAAGGCGTAGAACCCTGATGGGTACAGAAGTTCTTTGATCTTTTAACACTTATTTGGGTATAATCCGATTTCAGGCAAGAGCGACAGCAGCACCTCCGGACCCGGCCAACGCCCCAGCGCAACTCCCTCCACGGGACGGCCACACCACCGCAAGGACTGCATTCCAAATGTTCGCCCATACATCTTGCCTCTATGCCCTTGTAAATAACGTCACCTGCCCTCAGGTGTCTTTTTGCATTACATCTCGCGCCAGAAGTTTGTGGCGCAGCGTTTGTTTCCTGGTCAGTTTGAAGTATTGAGGTCCATCATGCCCGCTCAAAAGCCGAAGAAGCCCGTTAAAGCACAAGCCCCATCTGGTGCAAAAAAATCTGTCAAACCTGTTGTGAAAAAGGTCGCGAAACCCGCACCCAAAGCAACAGCGAAAGCAAGTCCGGTCAAAACCAAGGCCACAGTCAAAGCAGTTGTGAAAACTTCTGTGAAAGCACCCGTTAAAGCACCTGCGAAAGCAGTTGTGAAAGCACCCGTTAAATCACCTGCAAAAGCAGTGGTCAAAACGTCTGTAAAAACAGTCGCTAAACCTGTCGCCAAAGTTGTTGCACCGGCAAAGAAAGTTAGCCCTGTGCCTGCATCCAAAAAATCTGTCCCCGTGAAGTCGGTGCCTAAATCAAACGTCAAGGTTACCAATCCAGAACCTAAAAAAATGGCAGCCAAGGAAAGCCTTAAAGCCGCAGTTAAAACTGCGGTCAAGCCTGTCGTCAAAGCTGTCGACAAAAAGGCCGTCAAGGTTGAAGTGAAAGTTTCCGCCAAGGTTCAACCGAAAACGCAAACCAAAGCGCCTGCGAAAGCAGAACCCAAAACCGCAGTCAAAGTGCCTGCTGTTAAAAATAGCAAAACCACGGTACCAGAAGTCGAAGACAAATCAGCTAGCGCAAAACGCGGACGCAAACCAAAGGCTGGCGTCCCCGCCCTGGTTGAAGACAGCGAAATTGAAGCGGACTTAGCGGGCGAGCCTGTGGCTGAGTCCACAGAAAAAGTCAAGCCGCTTCGCATGAAGATCAGCAAGGCCAAAGAACGTGCCTTGATGAAAGAGTTTGGCTTGGACGAAACTGTTTTGTCCGAAGAAGATATGGCCAAGCGACGTCAACGTCTCAAAGCCCTGATCAAATTGGGCAAAACACGTGGCTACCTCACGCACGGCGAAATTTCCGATCACTTGCCCGACAAGTTGGTCGATGCTGAAACACTTGAGGTGGTCATTGCCACTCTGAACGATTTGGGCGTCTCTGTTTACGAGCAAACACCCGACGCAGAATCGCTCATCATCACTGAAAACGCCCCAACTGGCTCTACAGAAGAAGAGGCAGAAGAAGCAGCAGAAGCCGCCTTGTCAACGGTTGACAGCGAGTTTGGCCGTACCACCGACCCTGTTCGCATGTACATGCGCGAAATGGGCACCGTCGAATTGCTCACGCGTGAAGGTGAAATTGAGATTGCCAAGCGCATTGAAGGCGGCTTAATGGACATGATGACGGCGATCAGTGCATCGCCTGCCACCATCTCCGAAATTTTGCGTCTGGCCAATGAAATCAGAGAAGGCAAGATTGTCATCTCTACCGTCGTCGATGGCTTCTCCAATATCAACGAAGCCGATGACTATGTGGCCGAAGAAGACTTCGACGAATTTGACGAATCAGATGACGATGACGGCAAAGGGGGTTCCAAAGCACTCACCAAAAAACTGGAAGAGTTGAAAAATCAAGCCTTGGAGCGCTTTGACCGCATCACAGAACTTTTCGAAAAAGTTCACAAAACTTATGACAAAGAAGGCTGGGGAACACCGGCTTATCAAAAAGCGCAAGCTGCTTTGTCTGAAGAATTGATGACCATTCGATTCACGGCCAAAACCATCGAGAAACTCTGCGACATGGTGCGTGGCCATGTAGACGATGTTCGCAAGAAAGAGCGTGAACTTCGCCGAATCATTGTGGACAAATGTGGCTATCCCCAAGAAATGTTCATTGCTGATTTCAGCGGCCGTGACAAAAATAATCAACGTGTGAAGTCGCATTTGCTTGATTTGAAATGGATCGAGAAACAAGCAGCGGCTGGCAAGCCCTGGAGTACGGTCATGGGCCGCAACGTTCCACCCGTTCAAGACCTGCAGCAAAAGCTCACTGACTTGCAATCGCGCGTGGTCGTGCCTTTGGATGAACTCAAAGACATCAACAAGCGCATGAACACAGGTGAGCGCTCGTCACGTCATGCCAAGAAAGAGATGATTGAAGCCAACTTGCGCTTGGTCATTTCTATTGCCAAAAAATACACCAACCGTGGTTTGCAGTTTCTCGATTTAATTCAAGAAGGCAACATCGGCTTGATGAAAGCCGTGGACAAGTTTGAATACCGGCGTGGTTATAAGTTCTCCACTTATGCCACTTGGTGGATTCGCCAGGCCATTACGCGATCCATCGCCGATCAAGCTCGAACCATCCGTATTCCCGTTCACATGATCGAAACGATCAACAAGATGAACCGCATTTCGCGTCAGCACTTGCAGGAGTTTGGCTTTGAACCCGATGCCAGCATCTTGGCCGAGAAGATGGAAATTCCGGAAGACAAGATTCGCAAGATCATGAAGATTGCCAAAGAGCCTATCTCCATGGAGACGCCCATTGGTGACGACGACGACAGCCACTTAGGTGACTTCATCGAAGACAGCGCCAACACAGCGCCTATCGATGCAGCCATGCAAGCCGGATTGCGCGATGTGGTCAAAGACATTCTAGACAGCCTCACACCCCGCGAAGCCAAAGTGCTGCGCATGCGTTTCGGCATTGAAATGTCCACCGACCACACATTAGAAGAAGTGGGCAAACAATTTGACGTCACGCGTGAGCGCATTCGTCAAATAGAAGCCAAAGCACTTCGCAAGTTGAAGCACCCCAGCCGCAGCGACAAACTGCGCAGTTTTATCGACACGATGTAAGCACATCGCTGCAGCCATGCAGCTTCCTCAAAAAAGCCTTCACAGCAATGAGCTGGAAGGCTTTTTTCTTGCGCTCATCAAAAGTTGACTGAGTTTATTCGCTGGCCAATACGATCGCAGCCCCCATGGCCAAAACCCCTCCTGGCAAAGTCCAGGTTGACTTCTCTTGAGGTTGGTCTTGTGTCACGGGATCTAGGTTGACTGACAATTTTGGACGTCTTGCATCAATCACTCTGGCATGACCCAGCTCGCCCTTGATTTGTTTGGTGAGTTGAACCAACGCACCGTGCGCAGTGAGAACAGAAACTTGATTACCGGTGGCCTCTAACATCTGAACCACCTCTGCGGTCGTTTCTTGGGTCCAAGTTTGGCGCCATTTTTTTTGAGCCGTGTGAGTCAACCATCGACTGGTATGGCGGTTCAATCTAGGGGGACACCCAATCAAGACCCACTTGGCAGAGGCACTGGAAGCGCCATTGGCTGACAACATAGGAACCAATTGTTGGAGTGCATACTGCTTGTCGTCGATGTAAACAATGAATGTTTCCATTTTTTTCTCCTGGTTAATAAATGGGGTTAGATAGACTGCGCATCGGGGTCGTTTTGCGGCGGCTTACGGGTGACCCACCAGCCAGCGCCCAAAACACCTGCAACAGCCAGAACATAAGTTGCGCCGCGGGCCAAGTTATTAATCACCTCTCCACCATCAAACAAGGGGTCGAGAAGTTTTTCATTGATGATCATCTGGGCGGCTGTGAACGCCAAAACGGCAGCGCCTAAATGAATGATCACAGGCCATTTTTCAACCAAGCGCAAAACTAATTTGCTGCCCAAAACCACAATGGGAATGCTGATGAGCAATCCTATGACGACCAGATCAAAAGAGCCGTTGGCAGCACCGGCAACGCCCAACACGTTGTCCACACCCATGAGTGCGTCAGCCACAATGATGGTTTTCATGGCACCCCAAAAAGTGGTAGCGCCACCGCCTTGGTGCTCGTCCTCGGAAGTATCCGAAATGAGCTTGAAGGCAATCCACAATAGACCCAGTCCACCCACCAACATCAGACCCGGAATCTTAAGAAGCCAGACCACGCCAACGGTCATGGCAGAGCGAACCACGATGGCGCCCACAGTGCCCCAAACGATGGCTTTGTTTTGATGTTCTGGAGGGAGATTTCGCGCAGCAAGCGCAATGACGATGGCGTTGTCGCCAGCTAAAACTAAATCGATGAGTATGATGGCCAGCAACGCTGACCACCATGGCATTGAGAACAATTCCATGAGAGACCTTCGATAACGATCCGAACAAGTTGCCATGCCAAAAGGCACGTGCAACACGAGAGATCGAAGGTCTTGCTTTGCTTGTAATGAATCAGTTATATGCCCAACAAACCGGAAGTAAAAACTTCGTAATGACGATTTGTTGATTTCAACGTGCGCCTACAGGCTAAACTGAGCACGAAGAAATTGAGCTACTCCCCAACGATTGAGTGATTAGAAATCATGCGTGCTAAAACGCCAACATTTTTTCTAATTAGGCTTAATTTTTATAGGGATTTGACTGGATTTCTAGTCAGCTTTTCTTGGCAACCAAGGTCAGAATGTCATAACTGGCCACCAGCTCTTTGTCTTGGTTGGTCACTTCCACATCCCATGCCACCACGCCCTGCCCTTGGCCGTTGGCGTCTTTCTTGTTGCGGTCAATTTTGCGTTTGCATGTTAGGCGCACCTGGATGCTGTCACCTAAACCCACTGGTTTCACAAAACGCAAAGTGTCTAAGCCGTAATTGGCTAAAACGGGGCCAGGCTCTGCCACCACAAACAGGCCTGCGGCATCGGACAAGACCAAATAGCCATGGGCAATGCGCTTGCCAAAGGCCGAAGCCTTGGCCGCTTCATCATCAAAGTGCATATAGAACATGTCACCTGTGAGCTCCCCAAAAGCTTTCACATCGGCCTCTCCTATCACCTTTGAAGCAGTTAACAAAGACTCGCCAATTTGCAACTCTTCGAAATAACGTTTGAAAGGATGCGTGCCCGTTTCAATGACCTTGGCACCGCGCGCATATTCGCGTGTGATGGCTGTCAACATGCTGGGAGAGCCCTGCACAGCAGCGCGTTGCATCAAGTGCGTCACCGCACGAATACCGCCCAATTCTTCACCACCCCCGGCGCGTCCTGGGCCGCCATGTTTGAGTGAAGGCAGGGGTGAGCCATGACCCGTTGATTCACCAGCAGACTCACGGTCAAGCACATGCAAACGACCGTGATTGGCCGCCAAGCGCGGCACCATTTGCGCAGCCACTGATGGCGACTTGGTGATCAATGAACCCACCAAGCTGCCCTTGCCACGCTTGGCCAAGGCCATGGCTTCTTCCATGCTGTCATAAGGCATGAGCGTGCTGACAGGGCCGAAGGCTTCAATGTCGTGAACACTGTCTGTGCTTAAAGGTTTTTGGCACAGCAGCAAGGTAGGTTGGAAGAATGCACCATGGGCCACGCCCTCACCCACCCAACTGAAATTGGCATCGCCACCGTACACCAACTCCGCGCTTTGACGCAGCAAAGCCACGCGCTCGGCCACGTCGGCTTGTTGTGACTCGGAAGCCAATGCGCCCATCTTCACACCTTCAACGGAAGGATCCCCCACCACCACTTTTGACAGGCGTACTTTGATTTTTTCTGCCAAGGCATCGATGTGTTTGCGGGGCACAATGGCGCGGCGTATGGCGGTGCACTTCTGCCCCGCCTTGACCGTCATTTCGCGCACCACTTCTTTGACAAACAAATCAAACTCTTCATCATCGGGTGTGACGTCATCGGCCAAGATGGCGCAGTTTAAAGAGTCGGCTTCAGCATTGAAAGGAATGCTGTTGCGAACCAGGTTGGCGTTCACGCGCAACTTGGCAGCGGTGTCGGCCGAACCTGTAAAGGTGACCACGTCGGCCACGTCCAAGCGGTCGAGCAAATCACCAGTGCTGCCAATGACCAATTGCAATGCGCCTTTGGGCAAGATACCTGATTGGTCAATCATGCGAACCAAGGCTTCTGTGAGGTAGCTGGTGGCAGTGGCGGGCTTGCCAATGCAAGGCATGCCAGCCAAGAAGGTGGGCGCAAATTTTTCCAACAAGCCCCACACGGGAAAGTTGAAGGCATTGATGTGAACTGCCACACCGCCACGAGGCACCAAGATGTGCGTACCGACAAAGGTGTTTTTCTTGCCCAAAGAAACAACTGGGCCTTCGTGAATTAAATTGCCGCTGGGGAGTTCGCTGGCTGCCATGCCAGCGTATGCAAACAAGGTGCCTGTGCCGCCTTCAATGTCGACCCATGAGTCAATGCGAGTGGCACCGGTGTGGGCTGAGATGGCATAAAGCTCTTCTTTGCGTTCGCCCAAATACTTCGCCAATGCGCGCAGTGCGGCTGCGCGCTGTTGGAAGTCCATGTCGAGCATGCCTTGCAAACCCGTGGTGCGGCCATATTGAAGGGCTTCTGCAAAATCAAGGCTCTCGGCGTGCGCAAAAGCGACTTCTTGGCCATTGATGGCGCTGTGAAGGGCTTGGGCGGATTGTTGGCCAACCCAACGTCCGGCGACAAAACTTTGGAGTACGTGTGACATGTGTTTTGGGGCCCTATCGGCTGAGAATGGAATGAGGCTTCGTTAGGAAAATAGAAAAGCGAATTAACCGACCGCTTGGACTGGAAATATTATGCACGCATTATCGAGAGTCACAATTTTCTATAAAAGCCGGATGAGAAAAACCAAAAAAGTCTAGAATTTGTCTAACTAAGAAAATCTGCAACCGCTTGCTCGCCTGAAATTTTCCCGAAAACCAATGCTCTCAGCATCGAGACCGAGTTGGGGGCGATCTTATAAAAATTTCCTGTCGTTTCCCCCGCCGCATAGAGACCTTTGATGGGGCCTTGCTCAGACAAGACTTGGGCAATTTCATTGGTCCTTAAACCGCCAAAGGTGTAAACCAAAGCACCTACCAAGGGCCAGGCTAAAAAGGGGGCTTTATCTATGATGCGCGACCAATTCGACTTAGGAGGTTGACCTTCAGGAAAGCATGCTCTTCCATCTTTTGAGCTTGGATTAAATTCAGAATGTATTTCTAAACAAGCTGCGTTGAATTTTGAAACTGTACTCATCAAGGCTTCCGAAGAGATCCCTAATTTTTGAGCCAGTTGCTCCAAACTTGAGGCAGAAATAGGCGGCACCTCTGATCGAATTGCACGGGCGTAATTGGGAATATCAGTTACCTTCGAGTCCAAAATGAGAAATACTTTTTTTTCTGATACCTGATGTTGAATATGATTTGCAAATTTTTCCCATGTGTCGTGCATCCATCCCGCACCTTCATCCCAAAACCTTTGGCCCTGTGAATTAACAACCAGCCCGTAGGGATATACCAAAACGACTGGCGCTGAACCCTGACTTCGAGGATCGATAGGCTCAGAATGTCCCGCCGCCCAATCGCCTGAAACTTGAGCACCGATAGCCATTGCAGCTTGTATTCCTGCACCATCGTTAAAAATGGTGCCGGGAGATATCAAGGTAAAGTTTTCTGCAGGAGCGCCAAGATGGGTTTTCCGCATTTCAGAATTACCCTCAAATCCGCCGCAGGCCAAGATAACGCTGTCTGCAAAAAGCGTCTGATTTTCTCCCAGACTATTTAATCCAATCACGCCGATCACTTGATTTTCGGGTGAAATGAGTTGAGTCATTTTGAACTCGTTAATGAATTGAATACCTAAAGTTTTTGCGTGCGCCGTTAATGCGTCTAATATGGCTTGACCGCCGCCAACAGGTTGAATACGAGAAGGCCCCTTTGCCAAGTAATAGGGTGGATTTTGAAATATCACGCCCATGTCAATCAGCCACTGAATCATCGAAGAAGAATGATCCGCCAATTTTTGAAAATACGATCGGTCTGCCAGTCCATCTGAGGAAGCCAATATGTCTTCAACAAAATCAGGCGCCACGGAATAATCAGCCTCTAGTCGAATATTGGAGGGGCTCCAACGAGAATTGCCGCCACTTTGAGTCTTTGGTGCGGCATCCAACAATGTGACGGATAAATGGAGCCCTGCATTTTGGGCTGATGTCATAGCAGCCACTGCCGCACATAAACCTGAAGCACCCTGCCCTATGACGAGCAATCGGCGTTCATCACGAGTCATGCCTAGATCCAAATCAAAGACCTTTTGCGGCAAACTTTCCCGCACGTCTGCCAGATACAAAAGCCCAGGCCAGGTGATGGCCATGCCCTTTCAGCAACAATCCGCCTTGTCCCGTTGAACCTGCAGCAAATAACCCTTCAATGGGCTGGCCTTCAGCTCCCAACACATGATGGTGATGGTCAACTAGCAGGCCGCCTTCGCTGTGAACAAAAACAGATCGAACTGGGCCTAACGCAACAAAAGGCCCCTTCCCTAAGGGCCTTACTGGACCGCTTAAAGCACTTTTTTGCAATGTGTTTGCATCCATTCCAAGTTGATTCGCTAGTCCGTCCAGAGATTCATCTTCGCGGTAAGCATCTCGACGATTGACTTTGTAATCTTCAATATATGCGTAGGCAATGCCGGGCGCTGTTGAAATAAAGTGAGGCCACTTTGCAAATTTTTCGCACAAGTCTTTGTCCAGAATAATATAAGCCAGCTTATTGGGTTGATCGGGCAAACGCAGTGCAGGCTTGTCTAACTCGCTACCGAATCGTTCACCCATTTGATTAACCAATATGGCACCCATGTCAAACAAAGAAGTGGAAGGCGCCAATGCTGTGGTTAAAAATTTCATCATGAAGGGGCGCAAAATGACACCTGGAAGGTGATCAATGGCCCAAGCCATAAAGACTGCGAGCCAGCGCCATGGTGGCAGTCGTCGCATCAAAGTTTCCGTGGTCGGCGCCATGAATCTAATTTCAGGCCCCAAGGCCAAATCACCATTGAGCACTCGAGCACCCAATGATTCAGCGATTCTTTGACCATCGCCGGTTGCGGTCATATTGACAGCTTCAACCTTCGCTTCTTGAGCGCCCATGAAACGTGCTTTGAATTCTTCACTGCTTGTAAAGTCTCCAGCCGCCAAGACAACCCCACGCCGTGCATTAAAGCGTTGGAGGCCACTGGCGTGTTTTGCTTCTACCCCTAGAACCCGCCCTTCCTGCATGATGATCTGAGTCAGTTGATGACCCGTTCTGATGTCTACACCGACACGTCGAGCACGACGACTCAAGTGGTAAATAAATGAGCGAGAGTTTGGAAGAACGTTGTGCATCCTAGGTAAGCGATGTGGCGGTTCTGGCATTGGGCCCATGAAGCGAACCCCAGAGTCTAAAAGCCATTGAAAGGTTTCGGGAATTTCTTCACACAAAATTCGCCGTAGCTCTGCATTGTCGCGATCTGCCAAATTGCCTGCAAAGCCGGGCATGTCGGCCCAGTGGTCTAGAGGGTTATCAACAATTCCAATTCGTCTTTGGTGCGGTGTTCCGGTAGACGTGACCGACCCAATGGACCAAGCAGTAGACCCTCCCAGTTGGTCATTTTTTTCTAACAATAAAACTCGGGCACCCTGAGTCTGAGCTTCTATGGCAGCAGCCAATCCAGAGCCACCGCCACCAACGACCACCACATCAAATTCCAAGACGTTCATGGACAACCTTAGACCATTCCACCATTGGGCTGGATAATTTGTCCATGAATCCAGGAAGCTTTATCCGAAGCCAAAAAGCAAACAACTTCCGCGATCTCGTCAGGCGAACCAATGCGATTAAATGGGCTCATTCCCGCAGAGCGCGCTTTCACCTCATCCGTCTTGCCAGCATGGAACAATTCGGTGTCGACAGGGCCCGGTGCTACCCCGTTTACCCTGATTCGCCGAGGTGCTAACTCTTTGGCCATCGAACGAAGCAAGCTTTCAACTGCAGCCTTTGTGGCGGTGTAGGGTCCACCCCCAGGTATCCCTACTCGTACCATCGATGTTGTAAGAGCCAAAATATTTCCACCATCCTGTACGTGTCTGGCAGCAGCACTCAACACATTGAAAGCACCGACCAGATTAACCTCTACCAACAGACGAAAGTCTTCTGATTTGAATTGGGCTACAGGTCCAGGCGGCACATTGATACCTGCATTGGCCAGCACGCAATGGGGCGCCGCACCAAAATCTTTGGTAACAGATGCGAAAACCGCATCTACTTCAGAAGCATTGCACACATCAACTTTGTAAGCTTGAATTTTGGAACTTCCAATTTGTGCGGGTAAATTAGCAGCACTCTTCACATAGGTGTAAGCGACATCAAAGCCTTCACCTGCCAGCTTTTGCACACATGCAGCACCAATGCCGCGTGAGCCCCCAAACACCAGGGCAATTTTTTGACTCATTGAATTTCCTTTTAAGTTTGAAAAATAAATTTAGGCGATGAACGGCTTGCCATAGGCCGGCTCTTTGTAAGGCGTCGGAGGAAGCTGCCAAGTCCCTGTCGAGGGGGGTCTGACTTCAGCATCAACGTGGACATCAATGACACAAGGCCGTTTGTTTTTCAATGCCATTTCAACTGCAGCGGCCAACTCTTGAGGCCGAGTAACGGTGTAACCATCCGCGCCGCAAGCTCGCGCCCAAGCTGCAAAATCGGGGTTGTATTTTTCACCCGTTTCGCCATGGTAAAAGGCTGTTCCAATTTCGCGACCTTCAAACAAGCCATACTGCAAATCGCGAATGGCACCCCAAGCAAAATTATTCCAAACGATCCACACCACAGGCAAGTTATATTCCACCGCTGTGCACAAGACATAGGGCGCCATGGTAAAACCACCATCCCCCACCACGGCCACACAAGGACGGTCAGGGGCTGCCAATTGAGCACCCATGACGCCACACACACCAAAGCCCATGGACGAATACCCCCAGCTATTGAGCATGCTTTGAGGCCGCTTGGCTTTCCAAAACTGCATGAACCAATTGTGATGAACACCCGAATCCAAAGCCAAAATCACATCATCTGGCAATATTTTTTGTAAAGTGCCCACCACAAACTCAGGTCGCAAGGGACTGGTTGAATCAGTGAAGTGGGGACGTATAAAGGATTCCCATTGAAATTGCCAGGCTTGTACTTGTGTCAACCAAGGCGCATACCGAGTTGCATTGATCTCAGGCCGTTTGTCTAAGGCATTTAACAATTGCTGAGTGAAAACCTTGATATCGGCGATGACGCCTAAAGTTGGCGCATAGTTTCTACCCAATTCCTGTGGGTCAATGTCGACATGAATTAATTTGGTTTTAGGGAAATTCCATGAATAACCCAAATGCCAACTGGACGCACTTCGATCATCAAATCTTGTGCCCAAGGTTAAAACCAAATCAGCACGTCGACCAGACTCATTAGCAGGGTATGCACCGTTTCTACCAATGAATCCCAAGGCGAGGGGGTGGTCTCCAGAAATACAGCCCATTCCATTGGGTGACGTAATCACCGGAATACCCAAGCGCTCAGCCAAAGCTGTAATTTCGGGTCCAGCCTCTGACAAAGTCGCACCATGTCCGATAAAAATAACGGGTTGATGGGCTTGAGCCAAAAGATCAAGACTTGCAAGCAAATCTAGATCATTGGCACCTGGCCGGTGCATGCGATGCAAATGCGAAGGCGCTGGAACCGTGACATCTGCCTCTTCTTGGTAGACGTTGTAGGGGATGTCCAAATTGACGGGGCCTGGCCTCCCAGTGACCATGGTGTCCATTGCTTGTCGCAATGCAAGCGGCAACATATCGACCCGAGTGGGTTGAAATGCTCGCTTCACAACAGGACGAACGACCTGCGCAAAATCAGCTTGGTTGTGTTTGTAGAGCTCCTGAAATGGGGCTCTGTTGTGTTGTGAAGTAGGTACGTTGGAAGTAATGGCCAAAAAGGCAGATGAATCAGACAAAGCTGTTGCCAGCGACATCACCATGTTGGCTGAACCAGGCCCCGTAGAAGTCAAAGTGACAACGGGTTGATGTTTAACACGGAAGTAAGCATCGGCCATATGTCCAGCACATTGCTCGTGCCTAGGTGAAATAAGTTTCAGTTGATCTCTGACACCATAGAGAGCATCCAATATGCCCACATTGCCATGGCCGCAAATTCCAAAAATATAGGGTACTTTTTCCTGCACCAAGTATTCGGCGATGAGTTCGCCACCCTTCATGATTGACATAACTTTCTTTCTGATTGAATTAGGTGGTAATGGTCACAATGCGTTCTTCGGACATTTCATGCACCGCATAAGCTGGGCCTTCGCGGCCAAATCCGCTGTCTTTAGAGCCGCCATATGGCATGAGATCAACACGTGAACTTGAAGTCTCGTTGATATGGACACCGCCCACTTCGAGCCTGTGTGCAGCAGAAATGGCTTCTGACAATCGATTGGTAAATACGCCAGTCGCCAAGCCGTAGGGCGTTGAATTGACCTTTTCAATGGCTTGATCAAAATCATCAAAGGGCATGATACAAACCACGGGACCAAATATTTCATTGCACCCCACTTTCATATCGCTAGCGACATGTGTCAGCAATGTAGGCGGAATCACCGCCCCAACCCGAGGGCCTCCAGCCAACAAAGTGGCCCCTTTCGAGACCGCCTCCTTGATCCACGATTCAATTCGCACAGCCGCTTCTTCGCTGATGACAGGGCCTACAAAAGTATTTTCTTGGTGAGGATCACCAAAGCTCAATGCCTGGACCAAACCAGCCAATTGGATCTCAACTTCCTTCACGCGAGAAGAATGAACCAACAACAATTGAACAGAAGTACAAACTTGTCCGGCTTTGCGGTAGCCTGCATTGACGACCTTAGGAAGTGCCATGGATAAATCAGCATCATCACAAACAATGGTGAAGGCAATGGAGCCCAACTCCATTTGTGTTCGACGCAAACCTGCTGCCGCCTGAATGATTCGACCGACCTCTGTACTGCCAGTGAACGCAAAATATTTGACCTTGCGACTGTTCTGCAAGTGCTTCACAACCTCTGCACTGCCGTGCAATACACTTAACAATCCTGGTGGCATACCCGCATCCAAAAATAACTGAGCAAACATACAAGCAGTTTTTGGGGTGTGCGTGGAGGGCTTCAAAATGACGGCATTGCCTGCAGCGATTGCGGGGCCTACTTTATGCGCCACTGTATTCAAAGGCGCATTGAAAGGCGTGATGGCAGCGACGACGCCTAAAGGAACACGAAGGGTAAAACCTATTCTTCCTTTTTGATTAGGCGCTCCCATGAGAGGAATCACATCTCCTGCCAAGCGACGCGCCTCTTCTCCAGATAACTTGAGAGTCTGAATGCAGCGGTTGGCTTCTCCAGAAGCATCTGATTTTGTAAAGCCCGCTTCATGCTGCATGGCTTTTATAAAATCGTCTAGCCGAGCTGCGAGCAAATTTGCTGCACGGTCCAAAATAGCACCTCTTTCAAAAGGGCTTAAGGTCGAACTGCGAAATGCAGTGTGTGCACTTTCGACAGCGTGCTTGACCTGATCTTCGTCAGGAACAGTGATGTCAATCCAAGGCTGAAGTGTAAATTTATCACGAACAACCAAACGCTGGCCTAGCCCGTCCACCCACTGACCTTGAATTAAATTTTGCAAGGTTGGAGGATTA
>CANKBG010000005.1 GCA_947479935.1 Comamonadaceae bacterium | reverse complement strand
GATGAGATCTTTGGGTACTGCTTTCTTTGTGTTTAAGGTCATATCCACTCCTGGAAATTCGACGGTTACCCGCCATTAGACCGTTTACACAAAATTCAGTACACCCCCCATGCGCTTCACCACGGGGCTTTCCAACGGAATTGACCTACCAAATGGATCGTTGAAACTTGTAGTGGTCTTGTTGTCAATATGTATCTCGCCAAAGCCACGAGCTTTGCCAGATGCCATCAGTACTTCGGCTTCTTTAAAGAACTCTACAAACACAGGATGCTCTATGTTCTGCAGCCCTTTTTCACCGCTGGACATCAACACTTTTGTGAATTCAGTCTGTCCAATAGCGGGAATATATCTATCACCCAATGCTGCTTGCATATCACCGGCGTAATCTCCAACACCGCCACCCCACCGAACATTGCCGGTCTGCATGCGTTGCAACATCTGTTCAACCGTTTGTTGCCCCCTTAGGTTGAAATGCATGTGTACATCGGCTATGGGCACAGACTGAGCCAAAGCTTCGCTCTCAGGTCGTGGCGCTACAGGCGTACCCCACATGGCGGGTTGTGCAAATGACAAGGTAGTTAGTGCCAAACTGCCCAAACTTAAAAAGAGTTTTTTCATGACGATTGCTTCAAGTAAATGGATTTGCCGTTTTGGATTTGCTTAAAATTGTAGCTCTGTGCGAATGAATTGAGTTTTAGTTTTTTTTTCAGTGCTGGCTTCTTGCTGCTGGCTTACGTGGTCTTAAAGTGTCTTTTTACACGACGGTTGGTGGTGGTGGGTATTGCATTTGAGCGTTGAATTATAGAAGATAGCGGTCTTTGTGAACTAACGGCAATACCAACTGCCGCCCCACAAAGCCCGCTTGTCAAGTGGGCTTTTTTATTGTCCCAAACTTACCCAAAGGATGATTGAAATGCGTGATGAAATGAAATTAGTAAAACCCAGTGTTGAATATCTAGACAGTTATCTGGGATATTTAAGGCGTGGTGTAGATCCAATTAGATTTGTTGAATCTAGTTCGCCGCTTATCAACGAAATTGAAGAAATTTCAAATGATGTTACAAAATTCTTCAAACAAACTTTTAACATTACTGGCGGCGGCGAACCTCTCAAAATGGATGATGGAACTTTTGTAGAAAGACTTCCAAGCATTACTTGGTGGCTTTGGGACGGAGAGTTTTGTGGACGAATCCAATTCAGATGGCAGCACAACACGGTTGAATTGCCTCCCTATTGTCTTGGACACATTGGATATGGCGTCGTGCCTTGGAAAAGAAACAAAGGCTACGCTAAAAAAGCACTTCAGTTGATGTTGAATGAAATCAAGTATTGTGGGCTTCCTTATGTGGAACTAACAACCGATGTTGAAAACGAAGGTTCACAAAAAGTTATCTTAAATTGCGGTGGGCAATTGATTGGAGAATTTGAGAAGTTGCCTTCAAATGGCGGTGGCAAGGGAAAGCGATTTAGGATTTACTTTTAGGGTTATTTCAATTGCAATGTTGCATGAATGCTATGTAGCATTTATGCTATGTGCATGAGCAGAAATGAAGAAGAGCCAGTTTATAACCGCATTACCCAGCATCGAGAGATGATTGGTATGAGCCGTCAGCAATTGGCTGAAAAAGTCAATGTCCATTATCAAACCATTGGCTACTTAGAGCGCGGTGAATACAGTCCTAGCTTGGTCTTGGCACTTCGTATTTCAAATGCACTGGACATTGATGTCCAAAGTTTGTTTTCTATCAAACCATTTCCGAAAGGTAAAAGAAATGAATGACAAGAACGACAAAAAGTTTTATTGGGTAGAGGGTGTTACAAAGACTGAAGTGATAAGCAGCTTGAACGATACCAAGCCCTCAATATTTAGAAATCAAAGGAATAGAAAAATACTTGTTGCTATGATTTCAGTTTTAATCATCTGCTTTGCATTGATCATCCTCATTGAGCAGCCAAAGCTGAAGTCTTATGTAGAGATTTCTCTATTAGCTGTTGCAATAGTTATATATTTTCCTTTGCGAAGGTCGGTACGTCATATTGCTGATGCGCCTAATGAGCTGTTAGATGAAAGGCAAATTGCCCTTCGCAACAATGCTTATTTATTTGCCTATAGAGGGATGTTTTATGTTGCGCTAATTTATGTTGTGGTTTATTACTTAATTTCCAGAGAGCATTTTCAAATATCAATACCACTGGACGAAATTAAGCCCACAAACGTAATTCTTTCTTTCTTCTTTTGGATGGCTTATATGCCATCAATGGTTTTGGCTTGGGGTATGCCATCAGAAGATTAAATTTACGGCCTACTTATTGACTTAAATGACATGGCCTTTTATTTACTAATTGTTGAAATCTCTCCACGCTGTCGTTAACAGTCACGTTTTGAACGATGAGATGATTTAACTTTGAGCGCTCAAAGGCGGCCCATATATCGGTTGTGCAATCCTCTGGAGGCCATCGTGATGAGCAAAAAAACCAAGACACCAGCAACGCCCATTGCGGCATCAGCGTACAAGCCTGCATTGCTTCCGGATTTTTCGTAAAAATGGCTATTTATCAGACCCATATAGGCAATGGGTGTATTAGAGAGTGAGGCAAAAATACTGTACTTGGTGGCGACAGCACCAGTGCCGATGGCTTCAAGCGTGACTGCCGTAAATGCAGCATAGCCCAGGCCGGTAATGAATCCATAGCACAAAACAAAAATATAGTATGTCATTAAATTATGCGGTGCCCAAGCCATCCACACTGCGCATGCGGACATGGCGAGTCCAAACAATGAATAAGCAAGCTTGCGGTCCATTCGGTCGCAAAAATAGCCGCCCACCAAGCAGCCCAACGCAGACAGCAAACCACTGAGAGCGCCACTCGTGGCCGCCACATCGTTGGCATCGGCACCCCACTCGGCGGCAATAAGGGGGAACAAGACGCCCGCCGCGCCAGACCCTATTGGCAAAAAGCAGATCAACAGCCCCAGATAGCCTCTGCGCGAACTGGCAACTTGCCACAAATCAAGCAATACACGCGCCGCCGCACGCCATACCGTCAAGAAAATAGTTTGCGATGCAGCTTCTTGCCTATCGTGACTAAGCTCGGGTAAGTGGCCGTCGGGCTCAGTCGTATAGCGAATCGCAATGCCAGTGAGGAGGCATATAACGGCCAGTACCAGGCCAGGTAGCCACTGGTAAGTTGTATTTTCTGCAATGACCAAGGCCAATCCGCCACCCAGACCGTTACCACCTAAATTGCCGGCCTGAAACCATCCGGCGGTGCGACCTAACTGGTTCGGTGCAGTGTTGTAAGCCATCAGGCTTTCAACTGCCATGCTCAGAAAAGCCGTCGCAAAATTGCCAACAACTACCAATACCCGCAACCAAGGCAGGCCCAATTCAGTGGCCGGCACCAAGCCCAGCAGTGCAATGCCCGCGGCGCTAGTGATGCTGGCCAAGACAAACCATTTTTTTCGGCTCAATGTCAAGTCGACAAGGGGGGCATACAAAAATTTGATCGTGTGCGGTAATAAACTCAGGCCCGTCAACATGGCAATAGTCACCGGATTAACCCCTGCCCGACCCAGCAGATAGACAATGGTGACTCCCACAAAACCACTTGCTACACCAAAAGGAATGATGAGTAACAAAAAAATGAAAGGGTGGGTATATTGGCGTGGCGCGAGAGTAGAAATTTTATTCATGATCAACGCCCAATAAGCTCATCGGCTTATCGAGTCATTGCGCCATAAACCAAGTTTTGAATTTGTTCTCTGTAGTATTTTCTTAAATCGCCTGGAGCCGCAGTACCAAACACAACAACCAATTTTGCTTGTGGGTCGGCAAAGTAGCCCGCTCCTGCTGATCCATTCCAACTGTATTCGCCAACGTTGCCAGGAACAGCTGCAAGTCCAGGTTCAGTTCTGACAGCAACGCCTAGTCCAAAACCATAACCTTCGCGATGTGGTTCAACATTTGCTACGTTGTTGATGATTTTTTTGTTCATCTGGTCACTGGTCATAAGCTTGACCATAGCAGGGCTCAAGATTCGTTGCCCATTAAATTCACCACCATTCAAAAGCATTTGACCAAATTTAAGATAGTCAGGAACTGTGCCGAGAGAGCCACCACCACCATTTTCAAAATCCATACCTTTTTCTAAATATGAAATGGTCTGGGGTCTGTTGTTCAAAGGATTGAGT
Organism: Comamonadaceae bacterium; assembly: GCA_947479935.1. Lineage (GTDB taxonomy): Bacteria > Pseudomonadota > Gammaproteobacteria > Burkholderiales > Burkholderiaceae_C > Limnohabitans_A. Next base: position 94,270 of record CANKBG010000005.1, on the reverse strand, counting down.
TTGAATGCATAAGCTTGTCTTGATTTCTTGTTATCAGGAACATTAAAACCAGTATCGTTCATGCGCAATGGATTCCAAATAGTTTCGCGCAGATAAGAATCTAAACTTTTTGCAGTGATTTTTTCAATGACAGCTCCTAAAAGTTCAAAAGACGAACTGTATTCAAAAATAGTGCCTGGCTGATACACCAATGGCAGCTTGGTAATCCTTTCCATAAATTCATTGGCGTTTTTCATTTTTATGATGTCTTCAGTTGAAGGATAAAGACTAGCAGCTGCACCTGATGTATCTGGTCTGCCTCCATAAGTTAAGCCAGATGTGTGTCGCATCAGATCTTGAACAGTCATTGGATTTTTGACATTTTCATAATCCATGGAGCCATCAGGTTTCTTGATGGCTACTTTCATAGCGCCAACAGCAGGGTAGTAGTCTGATACTTTGCTAAACAAAGGTAATTTTGCTTGCTGAGTTAATGAAAGTGCAGCAACTGAAACCATTGGTTTAGTCATAGAAGCTAAAGCAAAAATGCTGTCAACTTGCATTGGCGCTTGAGTAGCTGGGTTGCTTGTACCATGGGCCTTGAGATAAACCAATTTGCCATCCCTCACAATTCCAACGACACCGCCTGGAACTCGTTTTTTCTCAATCTCTGAGGCAAAAAAAGTATCAATGCGCTTAAGTCCATCAGCGGAAAAACCAGCCTGATTTAGTGTTGCGATTGGTATGTCCAATGAACTTGGCTTATTTACAAATTCATTTGCCATGCTCGTTGTGGAGACAATGACCGCAGCGGCAGTCAGGAGTAGTTTAAATTTCATAGCGTTAAGAAAGTGTGTTGATTAACTAAACAATGCTGACATAAAAGGCTTCATTTCTATCCGGGGGTTTTCTCTATGCAAGTTGAATGCATGACTTTCATTTTCCCTAGGGAGATGGCTCTCGCTTTCGAAGAACGGCTCTGAGCGAAATCTGGGCAGCTACCTGTGCCGCAGTCTTGGCACCTTTATCACCTGCCTTTTGCTTTTGATCAGCCAGCAACTGACTGGCCTGTTCTTCTGTATTGAAGCCCGATGCAGCACCAGGCACCAGCCAAGAAGAAGCGCCAAACATTTCACCTGACAGCTCAGCGAAAGCTGCAAAATTATCCATCACAAACTGGTAAGCCATCGCGCTATGGGTGCCTTTTTCAGACACCATGTGCGGTATGCGTGATGCAACGTTGTTGGGTAACACGCCGCGCAATGACAATTCCAGAGCTTGTCTGGCCAGGACAGGGTCTTTCACGGCAGCAACAGCTTCAGCGTAGCGCCAGCGATCTTCTTCGCTGTTGGCTGATACCAGCAACTGAATCAGCCTCGCATGGCGTGCGGCATCAGCACCTACACCAGCCGAATGCATCACTGCATCCCGAATTTCAGGTTGCAAAGGCTGCTTGCCATCTACGTGTTGATTGAACAGACTTTCGGCTTGCATCAAAACGGCTTCATCTCCCCAGTGCCCCAAACTGCCGATCAAGCCACTGCGCAGCAATTGAGTTTCGCTGCTTTCACCCGCTTTCACTGACCAACCCAAAGCCTTCAATTCAGGGGTCAACAGTTGACGGGCCCGCAAACGCAAGGCCGCCTGCGCAGGTGTTTGAGCGTATACGGCATCAAGAAAATTCAAACTGTTACGGGCCAGGTCTAATAAAGTCGCTCGTCCTGCTCCTTGAACTGCAGACAATTGCGCCAGCAAATTCCAATAAGATGACAGTGGCAACTGTCCCGTTTGCACCAAAGCAAAACTGTCGCTTAAAACGGTGATGCGCGCGGTCGGTGAAAGCGACGTAAACCCTTGGACGATAGAGGCATACATCTCAGGGGCATATTGCACACGGTAAAACCCTTGCCCGCCGGCGTTGACCAGCGGTTGTGATTGCGAACATCCCGACCATACAAATTCTTGACGGGGCTGCGTCAATACCAAGCGGTGGGTCTTGCCACCATGTGAGACGATCAAAGGTACTTGCCACACGCTGTTGTCGACTGCCTGCGCATCACTTGCAAAGCGTTGCTGCTTTACTTGAAGTCGTGTGCGGCCCGCCTCACATCGGGCATCGACTTGCAGTACGGGAAAGCCTTTTTGGTCAGTCCAACTGCGTGCGACGCTGGTGACATCTCGCCCCGCAGCTTGCCCCATATGGAACCACAAGTCGCCAGCAGTGGCATTTGAAAAACGCCGATGCCGCATGTAAGCGGCCAGACCTTTTTGAAACACTTCTGGTCCTAACCAGCCTTCGATCATGCTTAAGACGGCTCCGCCTTTGGTGTAGGTGATTTCATCAAACACATCGAACACTCGGTCTTCCTCTATCGCACCAGAACGGATAGAGCGTGTGGCCGAGCTGGCATCCTTGTTCATGGCCCAGTCAATGGGTTGCCGTCTTCGCAAGGGGACTTGCCATTCAGGATTGAAATGGTCTGTGGCTTTTTCGGCCATCCATGTGGCAAAGGCTTCATTGAGCCAAATTTCTTCCCACGAAGCGGCCGTGACAAGGTTGCCAAACCACTGGTGTGCCACTTCGTGCGCCACTGTCGAAAACACCTGACGGCGCCGCTGGACGGCGCTGTTGTTTGGGTCAAATAGCAACGAGGTTTCTGCGTAGGAAATCAAACCCCAATCCTCCATGGCGCCGCCACGGGTGCTGGGCACAGCCAACTGGTCCAGCTTGGGTAAAGCGTAAGCAATGCCGAAATACGACTTATAAAAAGGTAAAACTTTTTGAGTGACCTCCATCGCATAGGCAGCTTGTGCTTGTTTGCCTGGTGCTGTCAGGATGCGAAGCGGTACCCGTCCGGACTGACCTTGCAACGTGTCAAATTGCCCAACGGTCAAAGCCAACAGATAGCTGGGCATTGAAGGAGTTGACCAGAATGTATGCAGTCGTTGGGCGCCTTGGTCTTGAATGGAGCGCACGGGCATGTTGGCAAATACATCATAGGCAGACGGCGCCTTGATGGAGACCTCAAACACACTCCGAAAAGCAGGTTCATCGAACGCAGGAAACAGTTTCCGAGCAAATACTGCTTCGAGCTGAGTCGCCAACATGTCGCGTGATTGGCCTTGGTACTTGTAAGGCGCACGGTACAAGCCTGCATCGGTTTTGTGGACTAGGCCGGTGTATTGAAGGGTCAAGGTATACCGGCCAGCCGCAATGGATCGTCCGTCTTGCGGAATCAATCGCCATGTTTGTGTGGCCGAGTTTTTCTCCACCCGCAATGCGCGGGCCGCACGCCCAGACTTATCAGCAGCCAACATAACCTGCGTTGCCTCCAAATCATCAGCATGCAGGGTGATATCTGGCGATGCAAGATCGACTTTCAATGAAATGATGGCACGGCCAGAGAACCCATCGGACGCGGGGTCCAGATCAAAGTGCAAACGGTAATGTGAAGGCCGGATGTCCTTGCTGAGCAAGCCAGGGGTGGATTTGAAATCAAAACGCGCTTGTGCTACGGCCACAGTGGTCATCAGCACCGCGGCGAGCAACAAAATTGATTGCATCCATTTTTTTTGAAACATACCTTGTCCCCTGACTGAGATGCTTAACTATATTAAACATCTTAAGTGCATTCATCTCCTAAATTAAATTATTCTGCGTTTTATCCGTAAACGTCGTGTACCGGTCTTTTTTCGCCAAACAAAAAAGGGTGTAAATACTTGAGCACATATACGAATACTTAAGGATGTAGTCAATCACTGCCAATGTCATCGACTATCACCAACATTAACGTGCTTCGGGCTCAAAACGCCTTTGCCGCTAATCAGCAAAAACTCTCTATTTCTATCGAGCGCTTGTCTTCGGGCGTCAGAATCAATTCGGCCAAGGATGATGCGGCTGGCTTGAGCATGGCCTCACGCCTGGCTTCAGAGGTCAACCTACTCAATGCTGCTGGAAGAAACGTTAGCGATGCCGCCTCAGCCCTTCAAACTGCAGAGGGTGGTTTGGCGCAAATCACCAATGTCTTGCAGTATATCCAAGTGCTGGCAATACAAGCCGCTACAGATACGCTGTCGACTTCTAGCCGCAGCACGTTGAACAATGAGTCTTTTCAAATGGTCTCGGTCATTGACCGAATGGTCAGCACCATTAAATTTAACAACATGAAGTTGTTGGATGGCAGCTTTCAGTCTAAAAACATCCAAATTGGCGCTGGCAATACGGCCAGTGACCAGATGAGTGTGTCTATCGTCAATTCTGATACCTATGGACTGGGCTTGAATTTGTCATCCACACAAGGCACAGGCGCAGCGGTCGGTAGTACCGCTTTGGCATCGGGGGCGGTGACGATCAATGGCACGGCCATCGGTGCAGCTGCTTCCGCCAGTGCCAAGGATGTGGCGGCGGCCATCAATCTGCAAACTGCCACGACGGGCGTGATTGCAACTGCTAGGGCAACGGTATCGACGGCGGCAACGCCGGTGAGCACGGTTGTTGCCTCTGTCATCAACCTTGGCAGCGGCAATGGCCAGTTGATCGCCCCAGTGCAGGTGGACAGTGGCAAGTGGTACTACTACTGGGACAGAGACGGCAGTGGAACTGCAAACAACGCTGATATGTACACCTCATCCGGAACTTACACTTTCAGCCAACTTTTTGCAGTTTTCAAGGAAGACGTTAATGGTGTCGTCGGTGCGAGCACAAACAACAGCTATCGCTATGCAACGCTGAACGGTGTGCGCGTCGCATTACCGACCATAGGTGGCAGTGCCGGTCTTCCGTACGGACCAAACGGAATTGGATCTTTGCAACTCAACACATCCGTTGTCTTGAACGAAGTCAATAACGCTTACGACGATCTTCTGGCCATTTGGGATGCATACGCAGCATTTAACAATGCTTACTACTCAGGTTACTACGGATGGAACGGCGCACCCTCAGGCTGGCACGGTGATTCCTATATTTCGGCAACACCCGGAGATTACATGTCCGCTGTGCGCATATACGACGGCCTGACTTTCCAAGGAAACTGGGCTGCCGCAGCGGCCTTACAGGTGCTCAACCCACCTACCGAATTTGCTGGCATCGCATCGGGTGATATCACAGTCAATAACGTCAATATTGGCGCCATTGGCAGTGCCACTACTGCGGCGGCTCGGGGTGCGCAAATGGCTGTTGCCATCAATGCTCAGACCAGCACCACAGGCGTTAGCGCTGCGGCCGATACAAGCACTGGGGGCGTGACGCTCACAGCTGCAGATGGGCGCAACGTTGAGATATCGACCTTAACTTCTGCCGCCATCACAAGCAACAAAACAGGTATTGCCTTGAGTGGTTCGGTCTCGGGTGATCGCAGCGTGACCACCGTGCGTTCTGACATCACATTGAGCACAAGCAGCTCAGCTGGCATCACCATTGCAACATCCGGCAACGGTGCTTCAGCATCAGGTTTGAGCAGCTCAACCGTCGTGACTTCTACGACAACATCACTTGATTTAACAAGCGCAGCAGGTGCTGTCAGCGCAATGGCCACGCTAGATGCTGCGATCAAAATTATTTCTAACACGCGGGCAAGTTTAGGCGCTTATGAAAATTCACTAGGCTTCATCGGAGCTGGCATTGTTGATTTGTCGATGAATCTGACTCAGGCGCTTAGTCGTGTTGTAGATACAGACTATGCAAGTGAAACCGAAAACTTGACCAAAATGCAAATTCTAGTGCAAGCAACTGCAGCCATGCTGACTCAAGCAACCGCCTCTCAAAGAGACACACTCCTTGCACTGATTGACCGACAACAATTTCATTATGTGATTTGAGGCAAGATAAGCAAATATCTGTACTGTGAATTTTTTAAATTCACCTAGCCAAATTGATGCGGTAGAAAAAAATCCTCAAGATGCTATTTTCTAACCTTAGCAGTAAATGATAAAAATTTTAAATCCTAGTTCCCTTTTAGGAACTAGGTGGGTGTTTTAAACACTAGCACAAAGGGTGCTTGGGTGAATTTTTAATGATGGAAAATTCCAAATATCACAACTGAAAAAATGATGACCAATGAAATTACTCCACAAATAATTTCATAGGTATCGTAGTAAGCCTCGCTTTTGATCAGCATATAACGTCCTTACTCAGCCACTCGATCTTCCGGTTACCCGGCACGTAGAGGCAAATTTTTGCCTCTTGTGTAGAGCAGCATGCATAAATTGGGCCAAGGGTTTCCTAATGCTTTTTGCACGTATATGGCGAATTAGTTTGAATTTTTGCCGCTTTAAGAATGAAAGCGGTAATTTTTGCCTATTTTGAATAAAAATTCGGTTTTATTGAGTACGGATTGGAACCTAATGCCAGGCTTTATTGCAATCACATTGAGATGGCAAACATACTCAGCAAATACTGCATACGCTCTAACAAGGAGTGATTGCGGGATTCGTCGCTAAAAACATGCAAAAGCGTTACAAAACCCCACACTACAAAGAAGGACTGAATGCGGCCATAGAGGGAGGGTGAGGGTTTGTATCCCATGTTGGCGCGAACTTGAGAGATACCAATACCTGTTGCCAGGATGACGCAATAGAAAGCGTAGCTGATAAAAGACTCAAGCGCGCCTAAGAAGCCCATTGACTGAACGAAGTCAATGTCACTCATAAAGTGATAGATGGCGTTACCCACCCCCGCAGCCATAAAAGTTGCAAAGAACAAGCGAAGTCGCGGATGTTCCTTGAAAACCCTGAAAAACGTTGGAAGAAAAAAGAAATCAACTAACAGTTCCTTGAAGTAGTAACTGAACCGGTTGAAATACTCAATCAGAGTTCTGGATTCAAGCGGCCGCCAGGTTGCCCGAGGCAACCGAAAGCCTGCCAGACGAGCGGATCCGATGATGAAATGTCCTGATATGGCGAGACTGAGCGAAAAGGAGGTGACCGACCAGATCAGGGACGCCCATTGCATGCCCAATGAATAGGCGTGTTCATGAATCGATGCATCGATCGCATCGGTCATGCTGGGGATTTGACAGTAATCCTCACAAAACCACTTCAACAGCATTTTTAACGCAAGCAAGGTGTCTGCCCACAGTAGCAACTTCACCCCTTTAATTTGGGTGATGGCCATTTCCTCGGGATTTTTAGCAAGCATTTTGCGCAGAAAAGCGGCGCCTTTACCTACCGGAATGGAACTTGCGCCTCCCCACACGGGATGAAAAACTCCCAATTGAAACAAGTCGCTGCTTCGGTCTTTGGACCGCTGGTCAACCAGCGCATAGGCTAAATACCAAAAATAGGGTGTGAGCACACAAACCAGAGACCAAAGCATCAATCGAGGCAAACCGTGCAAGACGCCTTGGTAAGACAGTCCACACAAGACCAGCTCAATGGCAATCAGTGAGAGAAACGGCCGCTTTGCGAGGAAGGACTGCTTGTGATGACGTGCGTACGCTAGAAGTCCCCAAGCGATGAATGAAAATCCAATTAAAGCCAAATAGCTCAGAGCGCTGGGGGACAGATCATCAAATCCTTCATGGGCAGCAACCCCTCGGATGGTGTCGTCGATAGAGCCATGGGGGAAAAAAAAGGCAACAATGTACGTCGATGCAAACAGGATGAGGCTGCGCCTTTTGGGCCAATAAGCAAATAAGGCCATTGCGGTCACAATGAGCAGTGCCTCCTGCCATGACAGCGTCAACGTCAGCGCAAGAAAGGCAAAAGCCAGTGTGACAAGTTTTCCGGACGGGGTCTGAACCCAAGCGACCAGGGTCTGATTTTCATCAATTGCCCAAGCCGAACGCATCCCTGCACCACCGAAGCGGGCATCTTTTGTCTTACTCAATGAATGCACCTTCGCAGCATGCCTGGTTTTAGTTAGACCGAAACTTGCGAGTCAATGAACAATTCAATTTCATTCAGCGAATCAATCAAATTGACATCAAAATCAAGGGCTGCAAAATCAATTCCAAACTCTTTTTCTAAATGCATCACAAACATCATCATCGAAAACGAGTCGAGTCTGCCACTCACAAAAAGTGAATCGTTGTCAGCCAGCGATTGCTCATCACTTTGTTGCTTAAGGATTTCGAGAAAAAATTCTCTGATCTTTTGCTTGCGGATATGGTCCATCTAGGTACTTTCAATTTTGAGCAATTCGGCCAAAGCACGTCGGTCAACTTTGCCACTCGAATTTAAGGGAATAATTTCTAAAGCAATGACCCGATTGGGCACCATGTAGGGCGGCAGCTTCTGTTTAAGCGCTATCGTCAATTCGGCAGGATCTATGGGCGATCCTGCAACAAAACCAACGATGCCCTTGGGCGTACCGTCGGCGATGGGCCATGCCACGGTGCCAACCAGGTCTCGGCCTGAAACCTGACGCAGTGCAGCATCGATTTCTTCCAATTCGATGCGGTATCCAGAGACTTTGATTTGGTTGTCTATTCGCCCCAGACAATGAAACACGCCTGAGAGGTCCCGAACAGCAAAGTCACCAGTCAGATACCAGCGCTTGCCATTGAGCACCGGAAATTTCTGAGAGGTTAGCTGGGGCTTTCCAAGATAGCCTTGCGCCAATTGGACTCCGCCAATGGCCAATTCGCCGGTCATTCCGTCTGGTAACTCTGTACCCTCTGTATCCACAACCATGGCCTGGCATCCGCCAAGGGGGGTGCCAATGGCGACAAAGTCTCGACCAGCCGTGATTGCCGTATCGCAGGAGAAAACCTGCGCCAGGCAGAAGACGGTTGCCTCGGTGGGTCCATACAAATTGAAAATTCTCGCGTTCGGTGCCGCATCCTGCCACTGGCGTGCCGCAGTTTGTGGCAAGGCTTCTCCGCCAAATACTGTAATGCGCAGGTCAGGCAAACAACCGGGTTGCAAGGCCTTAATTTGTTGCAGCATGCCAGCCAGAGACGGAACAGAGTTCCATACTGTCAATTGTGCGTTGCGGGCAAACTTGACTGCATTCATGACCAAAGTTGTGGGAAGGATATGAAGCGCTGCACCGGCCTGCCAAGTGGCAAACATATTGTGCACAGAGAAGTCGAAGCTCAATTCGCAAGTCTCTAACGCACGGTCCGTTGCGTGCAAGTCCAGTGTTTTGACAATGGTCGTCACATAATTCTGTGCAGAACCTGCTGAAATCATCACGCCTTTGGGCACACCCGTTGTACCAGACGTAAAAATCACATACGCTAAATCTTCAGCCGCAACCTGCACAGGTGCCGCCAACTTACCTAACAGTGGGCTGTTGATATGATTTGATGAATCAACATGGCCGTGATCTTCCGACGGCACCTGGTCAGCACGAATCAGTATCGGTGGACAAGCGGCCAATACGGCATCGGTCAGTAACTTAGCGCCCTCTGCGTCTACGATGATGGCGGTCAATTCGCAAGCCGCCAAAATTGCAAGAATCCTATCCTGTGGAAGCTTTAGACCGATGGGGACATAGGCTGCACCCGCCCAGCAAGCACCCAGCATGGCCACGCACGCATCAATTCCACGGGAGGCCAAAATTCCAACTTTGAGGGGCTTGACAGATCGCTCTTGCCAAGCCGGCGACCGCACCAATTGCATGGCCAAATCTCTGGCGCGGCATGCATACTGCTCATAGCTAAGAGTCTGGTTCTTATAAGCTATGGCAGTTGCGTGCGGTGTAACTCTGCTATGACGCCATACAGCTGAGGCTAAATTAAAATCATCAGCCATTTCCGAATACTGGATACCAAGTTCTGTTGTACGTAAAGATTGCCGCTACCCCTATTGGAGTTTGGAAGTAGCGAAATAAAATTGGAGGTGCATGCAGAGCAAGCGGAATTATTATATTTGGTTTTAAAAGTCTCCATCTATCTCGATGAAGACCAGTTTGGTTTCTGAGGACGAAACGTACCCTAACCCAACCCCTTGCCCCCAGATATGCTTTAAAGCCTTAAAAGTTATAGCGTTAAAGCCGGTTTAAATATAATATCTTGCATCAACATCATATCTATTTTTGAAATTTTTATTACATTCACAATAAAAAAGGGAACTTCACAATGAAAAATTCTGCATGCAAATTTTTATCGGTAATCGTGACAACAATTACCATCAGTTTTCCTCTGCTAGCCAACTCACAATCTAATTATCCTGACAGGCCAATACGTCTTATAGTTGCCTTTCCTGCTGGAGGATCAACAGATATTATCGGTCGCGTCGTAGCTCAAAAATTAAGTGAGCGTTTAGGTCAGTCGATTGTGGTTGAAAACAGAGGTGGGGCTGGTGGAACCATTGGCAGTGATGTTGCTTCTAAAGCTGCGCCTGATGGCTACACTCTCACACTGGGTACAACAAGTACGATGGCTGTTGCACCCGCTGCTTATTCAAAACTTGGTTACGATCCAATCAAAAGTTTTGCGCCTATATCTTTAGTTGCCGTAACGCCATACCTGCTTGTAGTCAACCCCGATGTGCGAGCAAACACATTGGCAGAATTAGTTGCACTGGCTAAAAACCAGCCTGGAAAATTAAACTACGCCTCTGCTGGCAATGGATCAACGACTCAGCTTGCGATGGAGATGTTGAATGATGCTGCTGGCCTCAATATCACACATATTCCATACAAAGGTAATGCCGAGGCCGACTTTGCAGTTGTTTCCAACCAAGTACAAGTTCTTTTTGGATCCATGCCCGCACTTTTGCAGAACGCTAAAACAGATAAAGTCCGTGCACTTGCAGTTGGAACCTCCAAACGTTCGCCAGCACTTCCCAATGTAGCTACTGTTGCCGAGCTAGGCTACCCAGGATTTGAGGCAGCACTGTGGTTGGGTCTTTTTGCGCCAACCGGAACGCCAAAGCCAATTATTGATCGTCTCAATAAAGAAATTTTTGCAATCGTTGCAACCCCTGACTTTAAGACAGCAATGGATAAAAACGGAGCTGATGCTGTTCATAATACGCCTGAACAATTTGCAAATTTAGTTAAAATCGAAGTTGGTAAATACGGCAATATTGTCAAAAAATTAGGCATCAAACTGGATTGATGATCAGCCAGTCCAATACCAAAAAAAATGCCACGCAACCTAAGTTGCATGGCATTTGAGATCGATCTAAGCTGAGTCAGATCAAATCAGTAGCGTCCATCAAGTCGCTTTAGCGCCGTGATCACCCAACAAGTTAGGGTAACGCACATGGTCCACCAAATCCTGAATTTTCTTGCTAGGCTCGGGCGTGATCAGACTTACCACGATGATCACGGCAATGCCTACGGGTACGCCAAACACGCCCGCTGAGATCGGCAGGATGCCGTACCACAGGTCGACTGGGCTGGTGATGCCAAAAATCCCGCGCAGCCAAGGCTGGTTCATGACCATGTAGTAGACCGTGGTGCCTAGCCCCGCCACCATGCCTAGCGATGCGGCAATGCCGGTCGCCCGTTTCCAGAAAATCCCCAGTACAAGGGCCGGGAAGAACGCGGCCGCGGCAAATGAGAATGCAGCCGAAACCAAGAACAAGATGTCGGCCGGTTTCTGCGCCGCCACTGTGGCCGCCGCTAGCGCTACTATCAGCAGTAAAGCCTTGGAAATAGTCACGCGGCGCTCGGTCGAAGCGTTCGGATCGATCATCTTGTAGTACAGGTCATGACTCAAGGCATTGGCAATCGTGAGCAGCAGGCCGTCGGCAGTTGACAGCGCCGCAGCAAGTCCACCCGCAGCTACCAGGCCAGAGATCACGTAAGGCAGGCCACCAATCTCTGGTGTTGCCAGCACGACAATATCGCCACCAATGGACATTTCGTTCAACTGCAGAATACCGTCCTTGTTCATGTCAACAATTGACAAGAGAGTTGGATCAACCTTATTCCAAGCAGCAACCCAAGCAGGTAGCTGATCAATTGGCGTTCCGATCAGCACCGTGAAGACCTCAAATTTAACCAGCACCGCCAGTGCTGGCGCCGTGAAGTAGAGCAAGAAGATGAAGAACAGCGACCAAGTGACTGAGTCGCGGGCCTCTTTCACACTCGGCACCGTGTAGTAGCGCATGAGAATGTGCGGCAACGCAGCGGTTCCCACCATCAGGCAAAAGATCAGCGCTAAAAAGTTACGACGGGAAGTGTCATAAGTTTTTTGGGCAGCTGCATCACCATTGGGGTCGCCTTTAAATTGCTGTGCATGAGGTGGCATGCCATTCAAAGGTAAAGCCTTGACATCAGCTGCCGCTTTGGCTTTGCTCCAGGCGGCTTTGGCCGCAGCAGCATCGATTGGCAAGCTGCTCAATGCTTTTTCGGCCGCAGCCAATTCAGCAGCCGGTGCATTGGCCGCTTTCATGTCGGCCACTTTGGTGGTGGCCGCAGCTTTGTCGGCAGCAAGTGCGGCTGCTGGATCTTTGAGCTTTTCGGCCAAGTCAGCAGATCGTTGCTTGAAGATTGCACGAACTTCGAGCTCTTTTGGATCGTTGGTCAAGAGCTTCTCTTTGGCCGTCACTTTTTCAAGCTGATAGCCGTAGATCGCTTGCGGCACTGGAATGCTAGTTTGCTTAACCGACAACCAAACCACGGGAATCATGTAGGCCACGATCAAGATGATGTACTGCGCTACCTGAGTCCAGGTGACCGCCCGCATACCTCCGAGAAGAGAGCAAACCAAGATGCCACTCAGTCCTAGAAAAATGCCAACCTCAAATTCAACACCTGCCAAGCGCGCAGTGATCAAACCTACACCATAGATCTGTGCTACCACGTAGGTGAAGGAACAAAGAATGGCGGCGACAATGCCGATGAATCGCGGAATATGGCCACCATAGCGTTCCCCCAAAAAGTCAGGGATGGTGAACTGGCCGAATTTGCGCATGTACGGTGCCAGGAACAGGGCCACCAAACAGTAACCGCCTGTCCACCCCATGATGAAAGCGAGCCCGTCGTAGCCGGAAAGGTAGAGTGTTCCGGCCATACCAATGAAGGAAGCCGCCGACATCCAGTCGGCACCCGTTGCCATGCCGTTGTAGAGCGCAGGAACCCTGCGGCCCGCCACGTAGTATTCATCGGCATCGGTGGTTCGGGTGATGAATCCAATGCCTGCATACAGCAACACTGTCGCAGCCAGGAAACTCATGCCGATCCACTGACGGGACAAGCCCATTTGCTCTGCAATAGCAAGCACGATCAGAAAGGTCAAGAATCCACCGGTGTACCAGGTGTAAACCTTGTTCAAGCCTTTTTTGAATGCAGCCGTTGAAGCAGCGGTGGTGGGACCGCCATCTGTTTTAAATATTCCGGACATGATTTAATCCTCCCCTTCGTGAACACCGTGCTCGATGTCAAGTTTGCCCATGTAGCGCGCGTAATACCAAATGATCACCACGTAAACGACCAACGAACCTTGGGCGGCCATCCAAAAACTAAAAGGCCAGCCAAAGAATGTAAAGCTCAACTCGCGAGCGTAGTAGCCGACAACGAAGGTGACGACGAACCAAATTGCCAGCAAAATCCCCGTAATTTGAAGATTTTTCTGCCAGTAATGGCGATGGTTTTCAGTAATTTCCATGAAATACTCCAAAGATAAACATGTCCTTGCGGACAATTCGGGATCACCACTTTCTTGCGAACTTGGCCTGCATGCCGGATCACGCCTACAAATATCTATAAACCAGAGAACTAGCTCCAATCATCCATTTCCACTCAATTGGTTAACCTGGACTACTCAGTTCGCAATCCGGTCTCTCGCTCCAATTGAGCGGCCACTTTTGGCTCAAACCCCTTGAGGCGGCGAATGATCTTCGTCGCCTCATCAGGCTCTTGCCTATCAACATGAACCCGTGCCAGCTGATACCAGCCAAACGGACTCATGGGCTGCAGTTCGGTGTTTTTCTTGAGGGCGACAACCGCTTCATCAAAGCGGCGCTCTTGAATCAGGACCAGGGCCAGGCCGTACCAAGCCCGATCCATTTTTGGTTCGACCTCGATGGCGCGTCGAAACGCAGGCTCAGCTTCTTTGGAACGTCCGTTTTCTTCCAGCATAAATCCCAGATTGAACCAGGCTGCTGCATTTTCGGGATAGGCTTGCGCCAACTGCTCCAAGCCAAGAATGGCTGCGCTGGTGTCCCCCAATTGCGCCAAGACATGGGCACGACTGGCCAAGGCATAAGAGGCCATCGGCTTGAGTAAGAGCATTTGGTCAAACTTGGTCAATGCCGCCTGCTTCTGATTGAATACCAAAAGTACGATGGCGTTCAGCTTGAGAAACAAGTAAGTTAATTGCTTGTTTATTTGCACTGGGCCACTCCAAGTTGCAAACATAACTGGATTTTGAAGAGGGTTGCACCGAGCCAAACAAAGCCCATCATCAAAAAAGCGCCCAAGGGCACGTGTCGGTCAAGAACCAGACTGGGCGTCAACAGTCGCGTTAGAGAGATGAAGGGTCGAACCACGACGTGCAAGATTTGGTAAAAAAGATTTTTTTCTTTGCTCGCACCCGCAAGCAATCCAAGCAACCACCGACCCAACATCGCCATCAATGCGATTTCAGCGATCAGTTTGATTGTGGTTGCAATAAGAATCATTCAGAAAAATCACGAGAAGTGAAGAAAAAATTTAAGGATCAATTGTGATCTCAAATTCAACTTCTAGGTCTCAGGGTTTCGTCCTCAATACCCGCATAGGGTTTCCGCTAGACTTGGAAGAGGAGTGTCAGAATTCTTGTACACATGGTGGAATTTGTATCAGCTATGCCCAAGCATGGCCTCTAGCAGTTCTTCTACGGTCAATGCTTCTTGGGCAGTAGCAAGCTTGTGAGGCTGGCCTCTTAGCCAGCGGTCCACTTCAGTCAGCTGGCGCTGCAACGCGCTGCTACGAGGGTCTTCTTGAGACCAGTCAACCGCTTCTTGCCGATCTGGCTGCATACCACCTGTGGTGCCCATGACGGTAACAGGAATCCCTTCTGCTGTTGTAAGCCGAGCCAGCATGTCCAACTCACACAAGGTGAGGTCTTGTGGATAGCGCGGCAATCCGTGTTGCAGAGTCAAAGGACCTATAAAGCGTTCTGCCATCATTCATCATGTTTGACTAGGTTGGTTGTGGACGCTACGATAAGTTGACACCTGCCTGTTCTGAGACGATTTTTATACAACTGCGATTGGAACTTTCAAATGACGATGGCCCAGACTTACAAAATTCAGTTTGATCAATTGAATTGGATTGAAGTGGGAGACGGTATGCGCTTCAAACGATTTCAAGAAGGTGAACTTCAACTTCGTCTGGTAGAGTGGGACCGAGCTATGGTTCATCCCGATTGGTGCCTCAAGGGACACATTGGCTACGTGATTGCAGGCGAAGTAGAGATAGATGTTGCAGGAAAATTATTTACCTACACAAAAGGAGATGTGATTTTGCTGCCAGAAGGGGAGGTGCACAAGCATCGACCTAAAGTGCTCACTGACAAAGTACAGTTTTTTTCCGTTGAAAAAGTCAGTTGATTAAACAGTTAAATTCATCGTCATGTTCATATCACAATGAAACTTCTGTTTGCATCAATAGATCAAATGAGAAGCGAGCCCAGGTGAACCAGTGCAGCAGCAAGGGCTAGCAACAAACCTACGGCACCTCTGGGGCGCAACACCATTTCTGCCACTATTTGGGTGGGAAAAGAATAAGTTTGTTGCACAGCCGCATGCTTGAAGGGGTGCGCCTTTAGAAATTTCTCGTTGGTTGCCAACTTCATCATGTCGCGCCTACTTCGGTACCGCATCATGCCCGCAATGGACCAGCCTGGATCGGGTGGTGCATTCCACGCGTCTATATAGCCCGCCACTTTACGGCCCGCAACCACAGGGTGGCCACCGCCTGCCAGCAACACACCCACAAAGTTTTTGACATATTCCTGCAGCAACTCTTGAGCGGGTGTGGGAACACCACTGACTGGATGGGCCACAGGGTGAGGGAACAACTTGACGAGATTGCACATGACAAACTCTTTGCCGTCGTCAGCTTCCAGAAACTCGCGCAATATGGCGCGGTCGGTATGGTGAGGCCCTGGCATACCGGCGGTGATTTGCATGAAGTGCTCAATCTCCTCGGAAGTGAGCGGCCCACGCCAATTGTCATACCAAGCGCGAAAGAGGATGTATGTCAGAAGGGCGATAGGCCATGCCCACCAATAGCCCAAAGCGTGCGCAGTGTTCATGTGCAGGGCACTATGAGTAAAAAGTCAAGCACCATGACCTTTAATGTAGGTTTCAAGAAACTTGATTTGATTGCCTTGTTGTTCAATGATATTTTTGACAAGGTCACCTACAGAAATAACGCCAACGACTTTGTTTTTATCAAGTACTGGCAAGTGCCTGATGTGTTTGTGAACCATGATGGCCATGCACTCATCTAATGAGTTGGTAGGTGACACAGTCAGAGGGTTGGCCGTCATGATGTTTGAGACAATAACTTGTGTTGGATTAAGTTGCGGCAACAATACTTTGATAGCGCAGTCTCCCTGAGAAACGATGCCAGCCAATTGACCGTCGTCTATGACCAGTACAGATCTGACACGGTTGTCGCGCATGAGAAGCAATACATTTTCAATGGGGTCCGTTGATCGGACAGAGATGATTGAATTCGCTTTTTGGTCAATGAGTTTTTTGACGGTCGTCATAAAAATTTGCCTATAAAATTTATAAATACTTTGTCAGTATTTTTCCAGAAAAACTGAGATGGCTATTTCAGGCCCTTTGAACATTATCTTATAGGCTGGCCCGTAAATAGTCCAATAAAAGTGGGTTTTGAGCAGTATGGGCTGCCTTTGGCTGAATTTCATCATCGATTCACCCCCTCGCAACCCTCACCAATTGTCCGGCTAAAGAGGGTCGGTGGGCATAATGGGCTACCCTCAAATTTGTTGTCTAAACGTTCTCTCAACGGGATCTTGATGAATGGAATCGGCATGAATTATTTTCTACTCAAAGTTAAAAACTTGTTCTCACTGATCAACCGAAGCATCTTAAAGGTGTCAGATTGGCTGATTCAAGGATTTAGAGTCGCCTTGGTTTTGGGTGTTGCTCTTTATGCCCTAGGCATTGGCTGGCTTTTTCTTTACGCAGACAAAGTCAGCCTCGACAATCACACAGTTTTGGTGATGAACTTAAAAGGTGTTTTGGTTGAAGAATCGCCTGGCGGGTTAAAAGACAAAGTTATAGGCGAAATTCAGGGTAACGCTTCAGAAACTGTTCGTTTGCGCGATGTGGTCATGACCCTCGAGTTGGCGGCCAAAGACAAACACATCGACAAAGTGCTTTTGAAATTGGATGATTTCCAAGGTGGTGGCTTGGCCTCATTGCGTGAAGCTGCCAGCGCCATTGAAAAATTCAAAGCATCTGGCAAGCAAGTGGTGGCTTGGTCGACCTTTTACGACCAACGTCAATACTATTTGGCAGCGCATGCCAACCAAGTGTTGTCTCACCCCATGGGTGGCGTGTTAATTGAAGGTTTTGGCAGAAGCCGCAATTACTACAAAGATGCATTAGACAAACTAGGTATCAAAGCCAATTTAATTCGCGTGGGTCAATTTAAATCGGCTGGAGAACCTTTTGTGTTGAATGCGCCATCTCAGCAAGCTTTGAAGGCAGAAGCGCATGTGTACGATGCTTTGTGGGCCTTGTTCACCGGAGGAATAGAGAAGGCGCGCAACTTACCCGCAGGCAGCATTGCTCAAAACATTGGCAAGTTGCCTGACGCATTGGTCAGCGTCAAGGGCAATGCGGCTCAGTTGGCACTCGATTGGAAGTGGCTCGATGGCGTTCAAAGCTTTGAGTCTTTGCGTGAAACCCTCATCAAAGAAGTGGGTGAAGATGAGGACATCAAATCTTTCAGACAAGTAAGTTGGATGGACTATCTCAACTCGGAGGCTACAAAAGTCAAAGGTGACCACATTGCCATTGTGGTGGCAGAAGGTGAAATTAGCGACGGCCGTGCGCCTGCGGGAAAAATTGGGGGCATCTCCACTTCGGAGCGCATTCGAAAAGCCACAGAAGACAAACAGGTCAAAGCCATCGTGCTTCGGGTCAACTCCCCCGGTGGCAGTGTTGTGGGTTCGGAGCTCATTCGGGAGCAGTTGCAAATTGCCAAAGACAAAGGCAAGCCTGTGGTGGTTTCCATGGGCAATTTGGCTGCTTCAGGCGGTTATTGGATTTCAATGGCCTCTGATGTGATCATTGCCGACCCTGCCACCATCACTGGCTCTATTGGCGTCTTTGCTTTGCTGCCAACAGGTGAGGGCTTGATGGGCAAAATAGGCGTGAACACTGGTGGGTACCAGACCACCTGGCTTGCGGGGGCATACGATCCTAGAAAAGCGCTAGACCCGCGCATGCAATCGCTGGTGCAAACGAGCATTGAACACATTTATGCTGACTTCATTGGCAAAGTCTCCCAGGCTCGCAAACTAGAGCTTGCCCAAGTAGACAATTTGGCACAAGGCAGAATTTGGACGGGTGCTCAAGCGGCTAATCACAAACTCATCGATCGACTTGGCAGTTTTTCAGATGCTGTGGAGGAAGCCAGAATGCGTGTGGCAAAAATCGATGGCGAGAAAAGCGGTGGCAAAGAACTTCCCATTCGGTATGTAGGACCTAAAACTTCCCCCCTAGAAAAGTTCGCCCAAAAATTCTTGGGTCAGTTAGGATGGCATGTGGGTGAATCGATGGCGTTTCCATCTTGGACTGTCATGTCAGGTCTTAATGGCGCCGACTCTTTGCTACTAAATTCTTTGGGTCAAGACTTAACCTGGCTGCAAACTGTTTTAGAAAAGAAGCAAGTTTTTGGTGCAGCTGCTCATTGCATGTGCAATGTTTTGCCATAAAGATACGTATAACGTTGTCAAATGCCAGAATCAATATTCAGACAGGCTTGGTATGAAAGAAAATGCAGTCAAATTTTCGGTAGACGCCGAACGTCTTGGAAAATTAGGGTCAAATTTTTTGCAGTCAAAACATGGTCAAGATGCTATTGCGTCCGGAAGTTTGAAAAGTGAAGAGCGACTTTTTATTTCATTGGTATCAAGCACGCTGATCAATACCACTTTGCTAATTCCGGGTAAAAAAATAATTGAACGCGGCGAACATTTTGACGATGCTTACCTTCTGATTAGCGGGGAAGTTCAAATTGTGCAGGGTGATAAGTCTTACAAACTAGGCGCTGGTTCCGTCATCGGACTGTCTGAGGGTATGGTGGGTCTTGCATCTAAATTTTCGGCAACCGCACTTACGTCTGTTCAAGTCAAAATTATCCCTTTTCATCGCGTTGATGCAATTATTAATGTGCTGCCTGCAGAATTGCGAGCAATTTTGGTCACCATCATCAAGCGCAATTTAGCCCCTTAAAAGACTGAGAGATACCCATTGAGTGAATTTAAAGTCGAAAAATTCCTTGACGAACAATTCATTTGCAAGTCAGGTGATCCAGCGACTCACCTTTATTTTTTGCAAGAAGGTGAAGTCGACTTGATCAGTGCATCAGGCCAATTTTTTGGCAGGATTCAACAGGGACAATCATTTGGTGAAGCGGCCATCTTGAAGGGCGGAATTCGAGGCGCATCGGTCCGTGCGAACGGCGATGTCGTTTGCAAAGTTATCTCCAATGATCAAGCTGCAGAGTTGTTAACCAGCTTTTCACCTTTGCTGATTGTTATCATGGAAGCTCTTCTGTTGCAGTTGGCCATGAACAATGCAATTAAGCACTCTTGAGTGCCAGGCGTCTGTGAACTCTTCAATTCAATATTTGAATTTAAAAGATGGGCTTTGGCATGAATGCTTAGAAGATTCATATGGTTTTCTTCGCGAATCTTGGCAAGAAAATTGGCTTGGAATGCCGGTCGTACTGAATGAATGTCTTAGGTTTTTAAATCTTCATGAGCATAATTGTTCTGAAGATACCAAGAGTATGTTGAGTGCTGCAAAAAGTGTGGCCTTAGAAATTGAAAATCAATCTGAAATCCGTCCCAAAGGTGCAGAACCAAAATATCACAATCGCTTGCATTTTGCTGACGCGCTAACGTCGATGAGTGTTCAACTTGCAATATTGGTTCAATTGGAAAAAAAATCGAATCAGGATTGGATAGCCTGTGCACTGCTTACATGCATTGCGCATGATTTTGTACATCCAGGCCAAATTAATTTGGTTGAGTCTGAAATAGAAAAGCAATCTGTTGATTTTCTAAAACCTATTTTGGCGTTTCATCGTGTGACAGATGAATGGCAAAAAGTCATTGAAATCGCCATTCTCCGTTCTGATTTTGCAATTGTTCACCACAATCATGCAGACGTCGCTGGCAAAAGATTTGAGTGGAATTTGAAGTGGCTCTGTGTTTTGCTAAACGAAGCTGATGTGATGGCCAGTGCTTCTTCAAAATTTGGTCCTGCATTGGGCGAGTCCTTGGCGCAGGAGTGGCAGTTGATTGATTTTCCGCTCCACGCCAGTGTGGCAAGCAATGAAGGAAGGAAATCTTTTTTAAAGCAATTAAGCTTTTCGTCTCCTGCTTCCTTAGTTTTGGGCCTATGCGAAAGAATTGCGGGTGAAATTCAATCGATCAAGTGATCTGGTCGATTTAAAGTTCAACTTACAACTGAGCATTAACCTAGAAGCGCATTTCAGTGGAGATTCGATTGTTGCTTCGCAATTCGGGCCTCAATGATGTCCCGATTTTTCTTGGCGTTCACATCACCTTTCTTTGCGGCTTTGCTGTAGTACATCAGGGCCTTTTGTGAATCCGCTGGTACGCCTTGTCCGTGATCAAACATAAAGCCTAGATTGGACAATGCGACAGGATAATCTTGCTCGGCTGCCATAAGGTACCAACGCAGAGATTCATGAAAATTAAGCACAACGCCATGAGCATTGCCGTAAATAAAGCCCATTTTTGCTTGCGCTTCTGCGCTGCCATGTGTGGCCGCTAATTTGAACCATTTGAGGGCTTCGGCATAATTTTGGACCACGCCTAGTGCATTGTCGTAAATTTCTCCAAGCCTGATTTGTGAATTGATATGCCCTTTCTGGGCAAGCAACTCTAGCCAATGCTTGGCTTCTTTATAGTCTTGCTTCACGCTATGTCCTGTTAAATACAGGTAGCCAATTCGGTAGTGAGCTTCTTCATGCCCTTGAGCGGCGGCCATTTTGTACCAACGAATGGCTTCCATGTCGTCTTGCTCTACGCCGTGGTGTTGTTCGTACATTGAGCCGATACTAAATTCTGCGGCGGGATTTTTCTTTTCAGCAGACAACTTGTAGCAGCGCATTGCGGCTTGGAAGTCTTGCTTCAGTCCCAGTCCATTTTCTAGCATGGCGCCTAATCTGTTGAGTGCATCTGGATTGCCTTCGTTAGCAGATAACTCAAGCCAATGAGCGGCTTCGGCATAATCCTGTTGGGTGCCTTGACCCTGCTCATACATGACGCCGAGATAATACTGAGCTTGTGTTTTGCCCTGCTCTGCGGCTAATTTAAAGGCGCCAAAAGCTTCTGCAAAATTCTGAGGGACGCCATGCCCCTTGTAATAAATCATGCCTAAATTAAATTGCGCATCAGCCTCACCCCTTGAAGCTGCTTCCCGCTCTCTTTTGTATTCAGCTTCAATTTCAGCATCGATGGCTTTTCGCTGCAGAATGAGTTCTTCAATTCGCGTCATGTCAGATTCTCAGTTGTTGAATACTTGGCAGAATGGGATTGCACAGGGTCTTAACTCATTATCTCTTTTATTTACATTTTTAAGTATCAATGACCCACTTAGGCTCAGGGTGACCCTTGCGTTTACCCTTAGACTCATCTCACTTAAAGGGTTCGCGTCATAAATACGCTGTGTGGATCAAGTTGGTAGCTTCCAAAAGGGCCACAAATTTCAAATCTATTGCGCTGATACATTTTTACGGCAGGTGCAAAAACTTCTGTAGAACCTGTTTCTAGACTCAAGCGATGGAGTCCTTTTGCCTTGGCAGTTTGAATAATTTCATTCAAGACTGCTTGCGCCACACCTTGGCGCAAAAATTTGGTGCGAGTACGCATTGATTTAACTTCACCGTGCTTTGGATCTAATACATGCAGTGCACCGCAACCGCAAAGTTCTGAGTCACTCCAAGCGGTCCAAAAAGTGATGTTAGGTTGCCGTAATTTATCCAGTGGAAGTGCATGAACACTTTCAGCAGGGGTATTGCTCATCATGCCAGCCATGTGCTCACTGACCAGAGCTTGAACCTCGGCACTTGAAAGATCATCTAAGCGTACTGAAATGTTCAATTTTTTAAATGTTGAGACAGCAATAAAGCCACATGCACAGCACCGCGATTGGTGCCGTCCATAATTTGATGACGGCAGCTGGTGCCATCGGCTACCACACAAGCATCGTGGTTTTTTCTAATGCTTGGTAGCAAGTTGGCTTCTGCCATTTGTTTGGACACTTCCAAATGTGAAGCTTCATAGCCAAAGGAGCCCGCCATGCCGCAGCAACTGCTTTCAATCAATTCCACCTTGGCCTCTGGAATGAGTTGAATCACTTGAGTGACTGAGGGCATCAGGCCAAAGGCTTTTTGGTGGCAGTGACCGTGGAGCAAAATTGGTTTTTGAGCAGGTGCTAATTTGGCCTGCAGTGAATCAAGTTGCCCTGCTTTATCTTCTGTCGCTAAAAACTCTTCAAACAACACAGCATGTGATGCAACAGTTTCAGCCATCTCACCCAAGCCCATGACCAAAGACTCATCGCGGAGGGTTAAAAGGCAAGATGGCTCTAGACCCACAATGGCAATGCCTTTTTTTGCGAACGGTAGTAACGCTTCCAGCAAAGCTTTTGCATGCTCTTTTGCTTTGCTGACTTGCCCGCTGGCCAAGTAGGTTCTACCGCAGCAAAGGTGCTGACCTGGTGTGTCTTGCTTAGTACGACTGGCAATATGAACTTGATACCCCGCCGCTGACAAAACGTCATAGGCCGCCCATGCATTTTCAGACTCAAAATAGCCATTGAACGTGTCGATAAACAAAACCACGGGCTTGTTGGCCACCAATACGTCTTCTGCTGAAAAACCGACACGACGGCTTTTGAAAAAGTGGTCTTTTTTCCATTCAGGCCAAGAACGACCTGCTGACAGGCCGGTTAAATACTCAGCTATCTTGGCCAATAACGGTGATTGGTTGCGCAAGTTCATGAGCAGCGGCCATTGCGATGCAATGTGTGCATAACGAGGTAAGTTAGAGATCAGTGTGTCCTTCAATGACAACCCATGCTTTTGGTTGTAATGATGCTGAACTTCAATTTTCATCCGAGCCATGTCTACGCCTGTGGGGCAATCGCGCTTGCAACCTTTGCAACCTACGCACAGGTCTAAGGCTTCCTTCACTTCAGGACTTTCTAAGCCGCCAGGCAGTTGGCCGCTTAAGGCCAATCGCAACGTATTTGCTCTGCCGCGTGTGGCATGAACTTCATCCCGTGTGACCCTGAAGCTAGGGCACATGGTGCCAGCATCAAATTTTCTGCAGGTGCCATTGTTGTTGCACATTTCAACGGCTTTGGCCAAACCTTGTGAAGCATCTTGCCCTGTGCCTGGGAGTGATGTTTGCTCTGTCGCCGCGTCGTTGTGAACATTCCATGCGCTCCAATCCAATGCGGTTTGAATCGGAATGATTTTGTAATTGTTGCCAAAGCGCATGAGTGTTGTGTCGTCCATTTTGGGCGGATCCACCATGCGGTTGGGACTGAGCAAGTTCAAGGGATCAAGGTGCTGTTTAATTTGTGCAAATGCTTGCTGCAGGGCAGGGCCAAACTGCCACTCAATCCACTCGCCCCGGCACAAGCCATCGCCATGCTCGCCGCTGTAGGCGCCTTTAAATTTCCTCACAAGTGCGCTAGCCTCTTCGGCAATGGCGCGCATTTTGAGGGGGCCATCGCGTCGCATGTCCAAAATGGGTCTCACATGCAATGTGCCCACAGAGGCATGGGCATACCAAGTACCCTTGGTGCCGTGTTTTTGAAAGACTTGCGTTAAAGCATCGGTGTACTCTGCTAAGTGTTCTAAAGGCACGGCACAGTCTTCAATGAAGCTGACGGGTTTGCCATCGCCCTTCAGACTCATCATGATGTTCAGGCCTGCTTTGCGAACTTCCCACAGATTTTTTTGCGGGGCTTCGTCGACCATTTCCACCACACTGTTGGGCAAGCCCATGTCGCCCATGAGGGCAACCAATTGTTTCAATTCACGCTTTAGCTTTTCTTTGTCATTGCCTGCAAATTCGACCAACAAAACAGCTTCTGGTTCGCCAATGATGGCTGTGCGAATGGTCGATGCAAAAGCGGGAATTTTCAAAGACAAGTCAATCATTGTTCGATCGACCAACTCCACAGCAGTCAATGAACCATTGCCCAGTTTCACAATGTGTTGCGCTGAATCCATGGCTTTGTAAAAACTGTTGAAGTTCACCACGCCCAACACCTTGGACGTGGGAAGCTCACTGAGCTTTAAGATGAGCGATTGGGTCATGGCCAACGTGCCTTCACTGCCCACCAATAAATGCGACAAATTCACCTTGCCATCGTGGGTGTAGGGCCGCACATTTTGGTTGTCAAAAATGTCCAGGTTGTAGCCAGCCACGCGCCTTAATACTTTGGGCCAATTGGTTTGAAGTTCTGCTTGATGTTGCACAGCCAATTGTTTGACGAACTCGCCAATTTGCTTGGCACGCCCAGAGCTGTTTTCAAAATGTGAAAAGTCAAGCAACTCACCGCTGCTAAGCCAAGCTTTGGCACCCCATACGTTGTGCACCATGTTGCCGTAAGCAATGGATCTGCTGCCACACGAGTTGTTACCCGCCATGCCGCCTAAGGTGGCTTGTGCACTGGTAGAAACATCGACAGGAAACCACACACCATGTTTTTTCAGGGACGCATTCAGGGTGTCCAAAACCATACCTGGTTGCACCTCTACCGTGCTTGCGCCGAGGTCTAAGTTGAGGACATTCCGAACATATTTGCTGTGGTCTATGACCAAGCCCACACCGGTGGTTTGGCCACATTGGCTGGTGCCACCGCCTCTTGGAACAATGGGAACCTTCAATTCACGGCAGATGGCCATGGCTGTGGCCACTTCTTCGGGGTGTCGGGGTATAAAAACACCCAGTGGTGTCACTTGATAAATAGAGGCGTCAGTGGCGTACCGACCTCGGTCGGCGGCTGAAAAAAGCACTTCGCCTTGAGTTTCGGTTTTCAGACGCTTGGCCAAAAGGCCTGCTACCTCGTTGCTGGCAGTGGCAACTTGTTCGTAAGTTTGGCTAGCTGAGCCTGAGAGAGTGGCAGAAGATGTGTTCATGGAGGACTGATTCAACGAGAGATAGGGGTTTTTCCACATCAGGGGGAACTGAATTCCCGCTATTCTGTCGTCAAATTCAAATTAATTCTTAGGAATGTTTTAAATGCTTCAGCTTGATTTTCATCCAACGGGACGTCACTTCCTGCAAATTCCGGGTCCGTCACCGGTTCCAGATCGAATTTTGCGGGCCATGAGCCTGCCCACCATTGACCACCGGGGCCCTGAATTTGGGGTCTTGGGCTTGAAACTGATGGCCAACATGAAGGCCATTTTCAAGACGCAGCACCCGGTCATGATTTACCCAGCGTCTGGCACAGGAGCCTGGGAAGCGGCATTGGTCAATACCTTGAGTGCAGGGGACCATGTGCTGATGTATGAGACCGGCCACTTTGCCTCTTTGTGGTTTAAATTAGCTGCCCGTTTGGGTGTCAAAGCTGAGTTGTTGGGACTGCCTGGCGCAGAGGGTTGGCGCCAAGGTGTGGACGCTCACAAAATAGAAGAGCGCTTGAAGCAGGACTCATCTCACAGCATCAAGGCGGTGTGTGTGGTGCACAACGAAACCTCCACCGGCGTGACCAGTGACATTGCGGCAGTACGCCGCGCCATCGACAACGCCAAACACCCCGCACTGCTATTAGTTGACACCATTTCAGGCTTGGCCTCCGCCGACTACAGGCATGACGAGTGGGGTGTTGATGTGACTGTCAGTGGTTCGCAAAAGGGCTTGATGTTGCCGCCTGGTATGAGCTTTAACGCGCTGTCGCCCAAGGCCATAGAGGCCAGCAAAAAATCGACCCTGCCCAAATCTTTTTGGGCTTGGGATGAGATGCTGGAGATTAATAAATCGGGCTACTACCCCTACACACCCAATACCAATTTAATGTACGGCCTCAGTGAAGCTTGCGACATGATTTTGGGACAAGGTTTGGATGTGGTTTTCAAACGCCATGTGCGCTGGGGTGAGGGCGTTCGCGCAGGGGTTCGTGCATGGGGCTTACCCATTCAATGTGCCGACCCGGCCTTGTACTCACCTATTTTGACCGGTGTGATGACGCCGGAGGGCATTGATGCAGATGCTGTTCGAAAACTTATTTATGAACGATTTGATTGCTCGTTGGGAACCGGCCTGGGCAAAGTCAAGGGCAAGATGTTCCGCATTGGCCACTTGGGCGATTGCAATGACCTGACCTTGATTGCCGCCCTTTCAGCTTGCGAAATGGGCTTGAAGTTGAGCGGCGTTCAACTCAAGGGCTCGGGCGTTCAAGCCGCAATGGACTATTTTTCAGCCAACCCTGTTCCAGCCCTCATTCAACATTGAAGGACACCCTCATGAAACGCAGAACCCTCCTCCATGCCACGGCCGCATCTGCAACTTTGATGGCCGCGCCCATGATCAAGGCCCAAACTTTGCCAACAGGCCCCATTCGAATTGTGGTGGGATTTCCACCAGGAGGCGGTACCGATGCGTTGGCCCGCGTGTTGGCCCAAAAACTTCAAGCCATGTGGAACATCACCATCGTGATTGACAACAAGGCTGGCGCTGCAGGCGTCATTGCCGCGGACTATGTGGCCAAGCAGCCCGCAGATGGCAACACGTTGCTCATGGCGCACATCAACAGCCATGCCTTGGCGGTTAGTTTGCAACCTAAGTTGAACTACAACGTGGAGCGTGATTTTTCGCCCATTGGATTGGTCGGGGTGACCCCCAATTTGCTCATTTGCAATGAATCGCAGCCCGCTAAAAATGTGAAAGATTTGGTGGCCTTGTGCAAACAAAATCCAGGCCGCATTAGCTTTGCCTCAGCAGGGGGTGGATCGGCACAGCACTTGGCATTGGAAATGTTCAAGCTGCGGGCGGGCATTGATGCCCTGCATGTGCCTTACAAAGGATCAGGCCCTGCCCTTACAGATTTGATT
Organism: Comamonadaceae bacterium; assembly: GCA_947479935.1. Taxonomy (GTDB): domain Bacteria; phylum Pseudomonadota; class Gammaproteobacteria; order Burkholderiales; family Burkholderiaceae_C; genus Limnohabitans_A. Next base: position 67,092 of record CANKBG010000005.1, on the reverse strand, counting down.
GGCGGCCAAGTTCAATATTGTTTTGAAACCATGACATCCGCCACACCGCATGTGAAGAGTGGCAAAGCCATTGCGCTGGCGCAGACTCGCACCAAACGCGCCAAAGGACACCCCAATGTGCCCACCATGGACGAGCAAGGATTTCCAGGTTTTGACGCCACCACATGGTACGGCTTGGTGGGGCCTGGCCGCATGAATCCATCTTTTGTAAAACGCATCAATGAGGACATGAACAAAGTCATGGCCATGCCCGATGTGATTGAAAAATTTGAACAATATGGTGCAGAAGATGGTGGCGGGTCGCCTGAACGCTTTAGCGATTTCATTCGAAATGAAACGCAAAAGTGGGCCAAGGTTGTGAAAGAAGCCAAGGTTCAAGCTGACGCTTAATTCATGATTCAAAAAGCGCTTCGAATAGGTGCTGGGGCAGGCTATGCGGGGGACCGCATTCCACCCGCCGTTGCGCTGGCTGAAAAGGGGCAACTCGATTATTTAGTCTTTGAATGTTTGGCCGAGAGAACCATTGCGTTAGCTCAGCTAGAAAAAATTCAAAACCCAAAGAGAGGCTTCGACCCTTTGCTAGCGGCGCGCATGAAAGCCGTATTGCCAGCCTGTATGGCGCAAGGGACACGCATCATTACCAACATGGGCGCGGCCAATCCTATGCAGGCGGGGCGAGAAGTGTTGGTGGTTGCCAAAGAGTTGGGAATCAATCATCTGAAAGTGGCTGTTGTTTTGGGGGATGACGTGCTTGCCACTTTGCAAACAAAATATCTTTCAGAGCCCTTAATGGACAGCTCACAAATTGTGGCTGACATTCAGCCCTTGTTGGTTTCTGCCAACGCCTATCTTGGCGCAGAGGCGCTCTTGCCAGCTTTGCAATCCGATGCCCAAGTCATCATCTGTGGGCGCGTGGCCGATCCTGCTTTATTTTTAGCGCCACTCATGCATCATTTTCAATGGCGTGCCGATGATTGGCCGTTGCTGGGCAAGGGCGTGATGGTGGGCCATCTGCTTGAATGCGCCGCCCAAATTACGGGGGGTTATTTTGCAGACCCTGGCTACAAAGATGTGCCCAACTTGGCGCAGTTAGGTTATCCCTTGGCAGAGGTCCATGCCAATGGCGACGTTGTCATTACCAAACTGGCAGATGCCGGCGGTTGTGTCACGGTACAAACTTGCACCGAACAATTGCTCTATGAAATTGAGGACCCTACGCAGTACCTGCAACCCGACGTGGTGGCCGATTTTTCTCAAGTGCAACTTATGCAAGTGGGTTCAGACAGAGTGCAAGCTTTGGGTGCCAGTGGAACCAAGAGGCCTGACACCCTCAAAGTGACCTTGGGGTATCGCGATGGGTTTGTAGGTGAAGGGCAAATGTCTTATGCAGGTCCAGGCGCAAAGGCCAGAGGGCAGTTGGCTCTGGATGTAGTGAAGGCTCGATTGGCCGATGCGGGGTATGGTCATTTTGAAGCGCGCTATGACCTCATTGGTGTGAGTGCCATCTTGGGTGACACACTGCCAACGCATGAGCCTGCAGAAGTGCGCGCCAGAATTGCGGTGCGCGTGGGCACACAGGCTGAGGCGTTGTATGTGGTCAACGAGGTAGAGGCCTTGTACACCAACGGACCTGCTTCGGGCGGGGGTGCCAGCAAATCGGTGCGTGAAGTGATTGCCGTTGCATCGATGCTGATGGCCCGAAGCGCCATTCAAACCCAAACAGTGCTGCTAAACGGGTCTGAGGAGATTGCCTGATATGTTGTTAAGGGAAATTGCACACACTCGAACGGGCGACAAGGGAGACCGATCGACCCTTTCTGTGATTGCTTATGATCGACAAAATTTTGAGTTGCTAGAAAAATGGCTTACCCCCGAAAGAATACGCTTGCACTTTGAAGGTATTGTGAAGGGGCCTGTATTTCGTTACAGCTTGCCGCAACTTGGCGCACTCAATTTTGTGATGCACAATGCTTTAGGTGGCGGCGTGACACGCTCTTTGGCCCTCGATGCACACGGCAAATGCCTTAGTGCCAAGCTGCTCAGTCTTGAGATTGAATAAAATTGTTTTGATACTTTGGAGATACCATGAAAAATATTCGTATGGCTGGTTTGAAAAAAAGTTTGCTGAGTGCATTGTTGGGATTTGGTGTCGCACTGTGTGCCACACAAGCCCAAGCGCAGGCCTATCCCAATAAACCCATCAAGGCCATCGTGCCTTTTGCTGCTGGCAGTGCCACCGATCAAATTGGCAGGGCCTTTGCGCAAAAAATGTCAGAGGTGTTGGGACAAACCATTGTGGTTGAAAACAAGGCTGGCGTGAATGGCATGTTGGGTGCCGATGCAGTGGCCAAATCGGCACCTGATGGCTACACCATCCTCATTGGCACCAACAGCACCAACGCGGCGCTGAAAAGCTTGATGAAAAAATTGCCCTACGACCAAGATACGGCCTTTGCACCCATTGGCTACATGGGCTCGGTGCCACTGATTGTGGCCGTCAACAATGAAGTGCCTGCTAAGAATTTGAAAGAGTTTGTGGACATGGCGAAGGCCAAACCCACCATCGTGACATTTGCCAGTGCCAGCACATCGCAGTTGGTTTCTTCAGAAATGTTGGCCAGCATGGCCGGCGTTCAAATGACGCACGTGCCCTACAAGAGTGGCCCTGCTGCCATGACCGATTTGATTGGCGGGCAGGTCAATATGTTTACCGCAGACTTTGCGGTCATGTTGCCTCAAGTGAAGGCCGGAAAAATTCGCGGCTTGGCCGTCACATCCACACAGCGCTCAAAAGCCATTCCTGAATTGCCTACTGTCAACGAAGCGCTGGGGTTGAAAGACTATGAGTTGATTGCTTACTTTGCCATGTTTGCACCTGCTGGCACACCTGCCGAAATCATTCAAAAACTCAATGCGGCTTTGAATGCTGCAGCCAACGACAAAGCCATTCTTGAGCGATTCTCTGCACTGGGTTTTGAAACTGCACCGGCTTCACCTGAAGCTTTGGCGCAGCGCTCTAAAACTGAAACTGCCAAATGGGCCAAGGCCATTCGCGAAGCGAAAATTGAAGCGCAGTGAACTGCGCTTCAATGATTTAAATCAAGCACTTTTGTTCACATAGCCATAGGCCAAGTTGGTTCGGCCTTCGCCGTGCTTTTCGTAAATGGCTTTGTTGTACGCAATTTTGTCGTGTGCCAGGGCCGCACGCTGATCAGGCTTGTAGTTGTAGATACGCGCATTGTTGTCGCCAAAGATGGCATTTTTCACAGGGCCATCGGCAGCACCTAAGGGGGCATACCCATACTTCCTTTGAATTTCCTCTGGAATTTCAATTCGGCGAAGCGCTTCAATTTGCCACTGTGGTGCGCCTGTCCAAATAGCATCGGTTCCCCACACAACATTAGAAAGCCCCAAGCCTTTGATCAGTTGGCCCAACATGACGGCGGCCAATCGAGGCTCGACCACCGTTGTTTGTGCAAACAACTGACCTAAGTCTGCGTAGATATTTTTCACGCCGAATTTGGCAGGCATTTCTGCAAGGTCAGTGATCCAATCAATGCGGCCGGTGCTTTCAAATTGACCCCATGCGTCTTCTGCTTTGCCTCCGCCTGCATAGCGATAGCCACCGTGATAAATCACAAAATTGAGTTGTGGCCAATCTTTGGCGGCTTTGGCCACATCGTCAACGCGTGAGTGTTTCAGTAAATGGGGGAATTGTTTCTCAACAGAAGGTGGGAACAGTCCTTTGTGAACACAGACATTCTTTAAGCCTGCTTTTGCAAATTTTTCATATGCTGGGTAGACCAATTTTTCATCGTCCATCAACCAAGGATGTTTGGAGAGATGCTTGTTGGTGTTATCACCAATGGTGTAGCCCTTCATGGAGTCTGGTTTGAGAATCTCAATGGCCTTGTCAATTTCCTCTAACCAGCCTGGATAGCCTGGCGTAAAGATGGCGTGCGACATGGAGCGCTTGCTGCCAGCGATGGCATTGATGCTTGCTTTGTATTTGGCTTTCATCTCGTTGGTAAGGAACCAATCGCCAGGAATTTCAGAAGGTGCGCCACTGATACAAGCCACCTTGGTGTCACTGTCCAAATAAATTTCTTTAATGTAGTTGGCAAACTTCAAATCTTCAATGGTTTGTACACCTGTTTTGATGGCGGGGTTCCATCCTGCTTTGCCCACAGACTCGCGCTGTGCAATGAAAGTTTGAATCCGAGTGTCATCACGCAAGAAATGCGTGTGCATGTCCATGATGAATTGACCTGAAAGTTTTTTGGCACGTTCGTTGGCCATGTCAGGTGTTTGCGCTTCAGCGCGCGAGACGCCAAAAATAGGCCCATACGTATCGTTCATGGCAACGAAGGCGGCAGCCATGCCCGAGGCACTCTTGAAAAACTTTCGGCGTGAGGTGCCCAATTTTTTGGCCATTTCAGAGCCAATGGCCTTCACTCTGGCCTCATATTCTCTTTGCTTCGGCGTTTGCCGGGAAGGCATGAACTCGTCGCTTGAGACGCATTGAACAGGTATGGGGGATGGAAATAGCGAAGTCTCTGCGGTGTCTAATTTCGACAATTCGTCATCAGTTAAAAAACCCATGGTCATATCTCCCTAAATAAAGCACATGAAGTGCCGGTTTAAAAAACTTAAATTAATTCTCTAATCTCGTGCGAACTAAGCAGCATTCATCAAGCGGTATGTTGAGTTAAACGCGCTAATGATTTTCAAGTGCCTGTGTAAACGGGACTCGGTTGAGCAAAGTAGTTACTCAAAATGTGATAAACCGTGGCATAGTTTTTTGAACGAGTGCTAGTGTGTGCAATGCCTTGCATCACCACAAATTGCTTATCAGGATGTGCCAGTTTTTCAAAGAATGCAGCCAGATCTTGGAAGCTAGCAATACCATCGTACTGGCCTCTTAAAATCAAAGTTGGAACATTGATTTTTTCAGGATCGCAAACGGGAAGGTTGGCAGACATGTCAATGTAGGTGCCAGTTGGCACCGAGCTGTCTAATGCCAAGACGGCATCTGCAAAAGTTTCCACCACACTCATATCACTGGTGCCAGGGTGGTCGCGAGTGAAAATGCTGCGTACCATGTCGCGGTCAATGGGCCTGCGATTGCTGGCCAAATAAGCGGGCAGGCGTTTTTTTCTCTCGGCCAAGGTGGGGCTGCCTTGCCCAGTCCAAACCATGGCGTCCAAAACCATGCGTGCCACGCGTTCTGGATGTCTCTGAGCAAAAAGTGCAGCCCGCAGTGCGCCCGAAGAAGAGCCGTATGTTAATAATTTTTGACCGTCATTGGTTTTCATGATGTATTCGCTCACTGCTGCCAGGTCGTCTGCGCCACATGCAATGTTGGCATTGACGTTGCGAGTTTTATCAGAGCGTCCGTAGCCTTCGCAATCAAAGCACCATGTGTCATAGCCCTGTCTAGCGAACCAATCCATGAGAGATGCATCATCCCTGCCTTTCATTTGCAAATCAAAGACAGGGGTAGAAGCCATGGAAGAGCCATGCACAAACACAATGGTGCCGCGAAACGCCTTTGGCGGATGGGTCAACTTCTTGTTCCACATGAACAACTTGACCGAATCTGCGCCTACTTTTTTGACCGTCCAGTGCGCTTGCCCCGTCACTTCTTGCAGCACAGCAGTGGCCGCTTGAGCCGATGCATTAGAGGCACTCAGTGCACCTGCAGTGGCCAAAGCAGAACTGGCCAAGAAAAATCTTCTAGTTTCAGAGGGTTCGTTTGTCGTAGTCATATATTTTCTTTTTGAATTTCAATCCAGGGCAATGACTGATTTGATTTGTATCAAAACATAATGGAAAATTTCTGAATTCAGGATTTACCCTCAGTTGCCATGCGCAGCTGTTAAGACTCGAATACATTTGGATAGCTTCGCACTCTAAAACCATGATTTACTTTTACAAAAACTCACACCTCTTTCGACTTTTACGCGGCTTGCGCTTGGCACTTTGCCTTGGGGTGACCATCGCGGGTTTACAGGCTTGTAGCTTGTTGCAAACTGAAACCTATGCGCCCAAGAGAGGGCAGATGGGCAAGGATGTCATGTGGCTGCCCACCAGCGATGACTTGGTATTCAAGTTGTTGGAAGCCGCAGAAGTAGGGCCTAACGACGAGTTGGTTGATTTGGGTGCGGGCGACGGAAAAATTCCTATTGCAGCTGCCCGACATTTTGGCGCCCGAGCTTGGGGCATTGAATACAACAAAGACTTGGCAGCCTTAGCGCAGCGCAATGCCCAAAGGGCTGGTGTGGCCGAGCGTGTGCGCATTGTTCATGGTGACATTTTCAAAGAAGATTTTTCCAAAGCAACTGTGGTCACCATGTACTTGTTGGAAGAGCTGAATGCACAGCTCAGGCCAACCATCTTGGCAATGAAGCCTGGCACTCGGGTGCTTTCAAATACGTTTTCTATGGGCGACTGGGAGCCCGATCAAGTCATACGTGTAACAAATGGCACGGGCTATTTTTGGACTGTGCCTGCCAACGTGGCGGGTCTTTGGACACTTTCAGGCTTGGATGAAAAAGGCAATGCTACTTTGAAGTTGGACCAAGCTTTTCAGCGAGTCGGTGGAACGCTCACCGTTCAAGGCAAAACGCAAAATCTGCTGGGCGCGCGGATAGAAGGCTCTGTGCTTCATTTCAGCTTTATCAATGCCGATGAGCTCTTGAAGGCGGTCAAAGTCCTTGTGAACGGCCAAGTGCTTTCAGGAGAAGTTACAGGACCCTATGGCATGGTTGAAATGCAACCTGCAATTGTGAAGGTTGAAGGGCGCCGATCATAAAGCCCTTCTTCATGGCTTATTGGGTGCAGGTGCGAGTTCTGCTGATGGTGCCGTCTGAGCTGTGCACCTCGGTCCATGGGGTACAACTGGAATAGGCTTGTGGGGTGTAAACCGGTTGCTGCTGAATGATGACCGGATTGGGCTGAACGTAGACTGGTTGTCTGGTGGCCTCATAGACCAATATGCCACCGATTGCGGCTGGTACTGCCCAACCCCAGCCACCACTGTAGCCCCTGGCCCAATGACCATGTCCGTGCCCATGACCGTGCCTGAAGCCATGCCCTTGGTGCTGCGCCATGGCTGATGCGCTGAGGGTTAAAAGCATCAAAACAAGCAATTTTTTCATCACAATCTCCTGTGGATAGCTATTCAACGTCTGAGGTCGGAGTTTGGTTTACTCTGAATAAATTCCCTAAGTGCGGCGTCTATGCGGGTTTGCCAACCAGCCCCTGAAGACTTGAAATGCTGAATGACTTCGTAAGAAAGCCTGATATTGATGCGCTCCTTCGGAGTTTCTAGGCGCGGTCTGCCTCTTGGCTTTAACAATTCTTGGCTGATTTGATCACTGAATATGTTGGGTAAAACTTCTTTAGCTGGACGAGATTTTTTAAAAGTCTCTAAGCTCCAAGTTGGATTCTCGGCATCAGCCAATTCAGGATTTTGTTTCTTGCTCATAAAGCCCTACTTCTCTAGAATTTGCCCTGCGAAGACTGATGACATGGACAGCTTGTTCTCTTGGCGTGAAAACAATCACATGCAATTTTTCATCAAGAAAGCCCATGGCTGTATACCTTGCCTCACCGTAGTCGTACCTTAGATCAGCTGAAATAATGGCAGTGGACCACTCAAACTGCAAAGCCAAATTGAACGGCAGACCCCTCAACACCTCATTGCGTTTACTTTTGAGTTGATCAAAACTGATTTCCAAATTAAGTGTACTCACATTAAATATTCTGTCAATGACCTGATGGCCACAAAAAGAGTGAGTTTGATCTTTCTCTGCCAAAATTTGCTTGCATTGACTGCCTCCCAACTTTTTGATAATTCTTGACCACTATGAAATTTCACGACAACTTCTCTGATTTCACTTCACAGGCCATGGACGATGGTTTTGATGAAGTGGTCCAAAAGGACTGGACCCCCGACCTGGTGGTCAAAAACCATACACACCCCTTTGATGTGAGGGTTCAGGTCAGTGCTGGCCAAGTGCAATTAAGTCTGGCATCGGGCACTCAAACATATGGGGCAGGGCAGAGCTTTTACCTTGAGCGAAATGTTGAGCACGCAGAGCAATATGGTCCAGAAGGCGCCCACTTTTGGGTGGCCCGTAAGTTGTAAATTAAAAATGCGCATTAGTTTTGCCGCCCTCATAGGACTTGGCCTGTCGTTTTGCTTGTCTTCGCAAGCGCAGACACCATTGCCAACCCGGTCAATCGGCACACAGCTCAAAGTACATGGTTTGCTTTGGGATGCCCACGAAGTCACAGTTGCGCAAGTGAAGCGTTTTGCTCAAAGCACAGGCTTTGTCAGTCGCGCTGAAAAAGAAGGCGGTGGCTACATCTACGAGGCTGGCTTTGTACTGAAAAAAGGCTGGACTTGGCGCGCGCCCTTCGGAATTCCAGCGCAAGACAATGAGCCAGCAGTTCATCTGACCTTTGATGAGGCTCAAAAAATTTGTCAACACGAAGGCAAGCGTTTGCCGCGTGACAGCGAGTGGGTCAATGCCGCTTATGTTGAACAAAGATCTCAAGCACCCGCAGGATTCAATCAAGGAAAACGCTACAAGTATCCCAACGGCGACAGTGCGCACGAAAGCCATTGCTTAGAGGGCTGCACTTCTGCTAAAGGAACAGCACCCGCGGGTGCATTGTGGCGTGGAACAGGCCACTTGCCAGTCATGACAACTCGCCCTGGGGTGAATGGTTTGTATGACATGGGCGGCAATGTCTGGGAATGGGTCGATACGGGCAGTGGCGACGAGAGAGTCACCCGTGGGGCTTCTTGGTGGTATGACGCCAGCAGACAGGTGGCAGAAGATGTCGCCACTAAGCCGAGAGACACGCGAGTGGGTTACGTCGGTTTTCGGTGTGTCGCTGCGCTTTAAGCGGCAGAAAAGTTTGCCATTTTTGACAAAGGTCCTATGAATTTCGTTCCCATGATTGAACTCACCCGCAACGGCGTTTCTGAATGTATGCACATGGGGGCACTGGCCGTCACTGACACAGATGGCAAATTGATCGCGCATGCCGGCAATCCCAATTGGTTGTGCTTTACGCGCTCAACCCTGAAAGCCTTGCAAGCTTTACCACTTATGCAAAGCGGTGGCGCCAAACAATTTGGTTTTACATCTAAGGAACTGGCGCTCATGTGTGCTAGCCACAATGGGGAAGACATGCATGTGGCGGAGGTGTCTTCTATTTTGAAAAAAAGTGGTAGCACTTACAAGCAAATGCAATGCGGATGCCACGTGCCTTATCGTTTTTCATTCAACGATCTGCCCTTGCCCGAAGGTTTTGAATACGACGAGCGTCATCACAATTGCAGTGGCAAACACAGCGGCTTTTTGGCCTATTGCGCGCTTCACGATTTGCCAACTGAAACTTATACAGACCTCGCACATCCTTTGCAGCAAAAAGTACGCAAGGCCGTTGCCGATGTGGCGGGAATACATCAGGATGCAATGGGCTGGGGCATTGATGGGTGCTCTGCGCCTAACTTTGCCATGCCGCTTTCAAATTTGGCACAGGCCTACGCGCGCTTGGCCCAACCAGAGTCAAACAACGAATATGGCGCCAGTTTGAAACTACTGGGCGAAGCCATGACTGCGCACCCAGAATTGGTATCGGGCACGGGTCGCAGCGATGCAGACTTTATGAAAATTGGCAAAGGAGACTGGGTGACCAAAGTAGGGGCCGATGGGGTTCAGGTGGTGGCCAGTCGGTCTCGAGGGCAGGCCTTGGCTCTCAAAATTGCTGACGGTCATAAGCCCGCGTTGTTTGCAGCCACCGTAGAAGCTTTGGATCAATTGGGATGGCTAGATTCGGCGCAACGCCAAGCTTTAAAACCTTGGCGCTCAGCTGAATTGAAAAATATCAAAGGGACCAACGTGGGTGAGCGCAGAAGTATTTTTAAAATTCAAACAGTTTAACGAGCCCAACTGGTTTTGTAGACGGCTGCTGCCGAAAGAAGTCCGTAGCTCACCATGCCCGCAGCAATCAGTGCAAACATTTCAAGAGGTGTGCCGTTATTGTGAGTAAGCCAAATGCCGCCCGCTGCCACCACACACAACCTGAAAGTGCCGGCTAAAACGGGACCTAAAAGTTTACCTGCACCTTGGGAGGCGAAATACAAACACAAACCCAATGCAAAAAATCCGTAGCAAGGTCCAACCCATTGGAAGTAAAGCTTTGTGTAGGTCAGAACCGCAGGGTTGGCGGTGAAAATTTTAGTCCAAGTGTCTGGCCAAAGGCTCACGAACAATCCAATACAGCCGACCAATAAGCCCGATAGCAACGCACCGCTCCAGGCGACTTGTTTGGCGCGTTGAATTAAGTTGGCACCTAAGGCCATGCCTACCATAGACAAGCACGCCACGCCAAATGCAAAAGTAATGGGAACCAATAAAAACTCTAATCGAGTGCCAATGCCATAAGCGGCCAAAGCCTCTGGACCAAAACTGGACATTAAGCGAGTGACTATCGCAATGGTGGCCACAGTTTGAAGCGAACTTAAGCTGGACATGCCGCCAACTTTCAGAATGTCGATGAACAAGGCTGAAGACAATGGACTTTTAAAGCTAAGCTTTAAAGTGCTTCGGTGCGAGCGCAAATAAAAGAACAAATAAATGGCGCTGGCTGAATAAACAATGACAGGGCCTGCGGCAACGCCCGCCATGCCAAAGCTAGGAATGGGGCCAAACCCTAATCCCAAAATACCACTCAAGACAACTTGTCCTATGGATGCAGTGAGAAGCACGGTAGAGGGGGTGCGCATATTGCCTGTGCCCCGCAAGACAGACGTCAAAGAGTTTGTCAGCCAAATACTCACTGCGCCTAAAAAGGCAATGTGCGCATAGGCCAAGCAATATTCAAGTGGTTCTCCTTGGCCGCCCATGGCTGTGAAGATGGGGCGACTGAAGAAAAGAAAAATGAAGGTGAAAAAGAGGCCGATGCCAATTGCAATGAGCAGAGCGTGTAAAACCAAAGCGTTGGCCTTGGTCGTGTCGTTAGCGCCCAGCGCACGACTGATGGCAGAGGAAATGCCGCCCCCCATAGAGCCGGCAGACAACATCTGTTGCAACATGACCAATGGAAAGACCAAGGCCATGCCAGCAAGCGGCAGAAGACCCAATTGACCCACGTACCAAGTTTCAGCAATGGTCACCAGCGCACTGGCGGTCATGGCAAAAATATTGGGTAAAGCTAAGCGCCAAATGGTTGGAACAACAGGTCCGGAGATCAGTGCGTTTTGCAAAATGACTGGTTGCCAAATGATTCAATTCAATGCAATCGTTACACCTTATTTGTTTTGAAAAACGGGGACACGTTTGTTTAAAAATGCATCCATGCCTTCTTTTTGATCTTCTGTGGCAAACATCGAATGGAACAATCTGCGCTCAAACATCACGCCATCGCTTAGGCCGCTTTCAAAGGCGCGGTTAACGCTTTCCTTGGCGGCCATCACAGCCAATTGGCCCATGCTGCAAATGACCAAAGCCGCGCCCAAGGCTTCTTCCATCAATTTATCGGTAGGCACTACGCGGCTGACCAAGCCGGCGCGCTCTGCTTCTTGAGCGTCCATCATGCGGGCTGTTAACGCCATGTCCATGGCCTTTGATTTGCCCACAGCGCGCGGCAAACGTTGTGTCCCGCCTGCACCCGGAATAATGCCCAATTTAATTTCGGGTTGGCCGAATTTGGCGTTCTCTGCCGCAATGATGAAATCACACATCATGGCCAACTCGCAGCCGCCACCCAATGCAAAGCCGCTGACCGCCGCAATGACGGGCTTGCGAATGCTGCGAATGGTTTCCCAGTTGCGGGTGATGAAGTCTTCTTTGTAGACGTTACTGAAATTGTGTTTGGCCATGGCCGAGATGTCGGCACCTGCGGCAAATGCTTTTTCGCTGCCAGTCACAATGATGCAGCCAATGGCTCCGTCAGCGTCAAAGGCCTTCAAAGCCATGCCCAATTCGTCCATCAAGGGCCCATTCAACGCATTGAGTGCTTTCGGGCGATTCAGGGTAAGGATGCCAACTTTGCCGCCTTCGGTACGGACTTCAATGTTTTCGTAGGTCAAAACGATTCTCCAATCAGGTTCTAATGCCATCACCCCCTGACTATAACGGGATGAAAAATTGATCCAAGCAAGGGAAAACATTAGCCAACCGCTCGGTCGGTTAATGGTACATTTTCATTTTTAAGCCGCACTTAAGGCCAGAGACCATGACGCAAGAAAATAATTTGTCCGTGACTTTTGAAAAACGTGGCGCGGTGGCCTTGGTCACATTGAACCGCCCTCAAGCATTGAACAGTTTCACACTTCAAATGCACCATGACTTATGGGCCGCCTTTGATCTGGCAGAGGCAGACGCGGAAATCAGGGCCATGGTGTTGACAGGTGCTGGCCGAGGCTTTTGTGCCGGTGCTGATTTGTCTAATTTTGATTTCACGCCCGGCCCCGACATGGTCAAGCGTGCCGACCCTGGCCCCATCATTGACCAAGCGTTCAATCCCACCACACGGCGCATACAAGCTTTGCGCATGCCTGTCATTGCAGCCGTCAATGGTGTGGCGGCGGGTGCTGGTGCTTCCATAGCCATGGCCTGTGACATTGCCATTGCTTCTCCGCAAGCCAGTTTCATTCAAGCTTTCAGCAAAATTGGCCTGATTCCAGATGCCGGCAGCAGCTGGTTGTTGGTCGAAAGATTGGGCATGCCCCGTGCATTGGCATTGGCCATGACAGGCGACAAGTTAGGGGCACAACAAGCCAAAGAGTGGGGCATGATTTGGGACGTGGCCGAAGACTCTGTGGCCGCAGCCATGGACATGGCCGAGAAGTTGTCTGTGATGCCTACCAAGGCGTTGGTGGCCACGCGCAAACTGATGGCGGGCGCGCACACTCGCAGCTTGTCAGAGCAGCTTGATCAAGAGCGAGACACACAATCTGAGATGGGCAAAACACACGACTACTTTGAAGGTGTTAAAGCCTTTTTAGAAAAACGCCCTGCCAATTTCAAAGGCGAGTGAACATGACCTCCTCGACTGCGCCTGAAGCACCGACACAAGCTGCCCTTGATTTGGCCAGGCAAGTGGGTGAGTCCATGTTTGCCGTGGACACCGCCTCAAAAGACACCATGGGTATGCAATTGTTGTCGTGTGAACCTGGTCGTGCTGCGATTCAAATGACGGTGAAAGAATTGCACTTAAATGGCCACAAAATATGCCATGGCGGTTTTATATTTACGCTGGCCGATTCCACGTTTGCGTTTGCCTGCAACAGTTACAACAAAGCGGCCGTGGCGGCTGGTTGCAGCATTGAATTTTTAAGGCCTGGCCAATTGGGCGATGTGTTGACATGCGTCGGCCAAGAGCAAACCATGAGCGGACGACATGGTATTTACGATATGAAGGTGACCAATCAAAAGGGTGAAGTGATTGCCATGTTCAGAGGTAAAAGTGCTCAAATTCAAGGCACGGTTATTCCAGAATAAAGTGGGAGTTTTAGAAATGAGTCAGTCTGCCTATTTTCCTTTAGAGCCCATTGAAAAAGCCAGCATGGATGAGTTGCGTTCTTTGCAACTCAAGAGATTAAAGTCTACTTTGCAACATGCCTACGACAACTCGCCCGTCTACAAAGCAAAGTTTGATGCAGCAGGCGTTCACCCTGACGATTGCAAAACGCTGGCCGACTTGGCCAAGTTTCCCTTTACAACCAAAATTGATTTACGCGATAGCTATCCATTTGGCATGTTTGCCGTGCCACGCGAGGCTTGTTCACGCATCCATGCTTCCAGTGGCACCACTGGCAAGCCCACCGTGGTGGGCTATACCCAGCGAGACATAGATACGTGGGCTCAGGTGGTGGCCCGAAGCATTCGAGCAGGGGGGGCCAAGCCCGGTGACATGGTGCACGTGAGTTATGGTTATGGTTTGTTCACGGGTGGTTTGGGCGCGCACTATGGGGCAGAAAAATTAGGCCTCACAGTGATACCGTTTGGGGGCGGCCAAACAGAACGGCAAGTGCAACTGATTCAAGATTTCAAACCCGACATCATCATGGTCACCCCCAGTTATATGCTGGCCATCGCCGATGAGTTTGAAAGACAAGGCATTGACCCCCGTAGCAGTTCATTGCGCATCGGTATTTTTGGTGCCGAGCCATGGACCAACGACATGCGCGCTGCCATTGAACAACGCATGGGCATTGACGCTGTGGATATTTATGGATTGTCAGAAGTCATGGGTCCCGGCGTGGCCAGCGAGTGCATAGAAACCAAAGATGGCCCAACCATTTGGGAAGACCATTTTTACCCAGAAATTATCAATCCTGAAACAGGGGAGCCTGTAGCAGACGGCGAAATGGGCGAGTTGGTTTTCACCAGCCTGACCAAGGAAGCCTTGCCCATTATTCGCTATCGCACGCGCGATTTAACGCGCTTGTTACCCGGTACAGCGCGCACCATGCGCCGCATGGAAAAAATCACTGGGCGCAGTGATGACATGATGATTATTCGCGGTGTCAATGTGTTTCCTTCGCAAATTGAAGAGCTGATTTTGAAGCGTCCCGAGTTGGCGCCGCACTATCAATGCATCCTAACGCGCGAAGGCCCGATGGACAATTTGAAGGTGGCCGTTGAAACACGTCCAGGCACACAACCAGACAGCATTGAGGCGCGAGCTGCTGCCAAAATGTTGCAGCACGAGATCAAGGTTTACATTGGCTCTAGTGTCGAAATTGATTTGCGCGCCGAAGGCGGCGTAGAACGAAGTCAAGGCAAGGCCAAGCGAGTCCTTGACCTGCGCGGCAAATAACCCCATTCAAATAGCAGCTTCACGCCGCTCAGTTGCCATTCAACCATTGACTGGTTCGTGTGTTGTGAAGCGTGTCGCTTTGCGCCTGACTTAAGCGCCAGGTGTGAACATCGCTTGGGATGGTCAGGTCTAGATCAAATACTTTTTGATCTCTTGCGATCGTGGCTTTTGCTTTCTTCTCGCTGCCCAATAAAAGCGTCAGGTCTTCGATTTTCTTCAAGCGCCAAGATTGAGCTTTTGCCTTAGTGCTGGACACCGCCCACCACTCATCGCCTGCCGCCATGCCCGCTTTTTCTGCTGCGCCGCCGCGCAGCACAGCTTTGATTTGCACCACGCCTTGCGCCTCTGCCACGCGCAAGCCCAAACGCTGCGCCATTTGAGGGGCATCTTCATGGACCACAATGCCGTGCGATGACAGGAGTGTTTTCAAGGGCAACTCTTGCGTGCTGTGAACCCAAGATTTAATTTCTTTTTTCCAACTGCGACCTGTTTGAGCTTCTAACTCTGCCAATAGATGGGCCTCAGTAAGTGGCCCCCCTTTGCATCTTTGCCACAGGCCGCGCATGATGTTGTCTAAGTTGGAGGTGCCTTCTGCGCGCATCGACAGGTCTAGGCACAAGGCCACCAAAGCGCCCTTGGTGTAATAGCTGATGGTGGCGTTGGGCGTATTTTCATCTTGTCGGTAGTACTTCACCCACGCATCGAAACTGGCCTGCGCCACCGATTGCACAAGTCGGCCAGGTGCTTGCAAAACCATGTTGATGGTTTTGTTCAAGAGTTTGAAGTAAGTGGTGTCGTCAATGAGCTTGGCGCGGCGCAGCAGCAGATCGTCGTAGTAGCTGGTGAAGCCTTCAAAGAACCAAAGTAGTTCGGTGTAATTCTCTTGGGTGTAGTCGTAGCGCGTAAATTCGGCAGGACGCAGTTGTTTCACGTTCCACGTGTGAAAGTATTCATGGCTAATCAGCCCAAGCAGCGTGACATAGCCTTCAGACATTTTTTTCATGCCGATTGCGGGTAGATCGCGGCGATTGCAAATGAGTGCAGTAGAGTTGCGGTGCTCTAAACCCCCATAACCATCTTCTACAGCATTCAGCATGAACACATAACGCTTGTAGGGCGCATTGGCAGTGGGCTTTTTCTCGTGCCAAAACTTCATTTCAGTTTCGCAAATTTTTTGTGTGTCTTCGATCAGCTTGGCACCATCAAATGAAGCCATGGCACCGGCCACGACAAATTCATGGGGAATGCCACAGGCCGTAAACTCGCCACGCCATAAATGGCCCAACTCAAAAGGGCAGTCAACCAACTCATCGTAGTGAGCGGCTTGGTAGTCGCCAAAGCCTTGCTTGTTAACTTTGATGGCTTGCAATCCGGTGGCCACCGACCAAGTCGATGCCTTCAAAGGGCTGATTGTGAGAGAGTGCGGCATCTCATCTTGGCCATGCACACGCAAACACAAACTGGTGCCATTGAAAAATCCACGTTGTGAATCTAGCCAAGCCGAGCGAACGGAGTTGTCAAAGGCGTAGACCTCATAGGTGAGTTGCAAAGCTTGGCTTACTTTGCAATCAACGCGCCATTGACTTTTGTTGTCTTGAAAAACCTCGACGGATTTACCCCCCTGAATGGCTTTTAAATTCTGCAAATTCTTGGCAAACTCACGAACCAAATAGCTGCCGGGTATCCAAACTGGCAAGGACACAGTTTGACCTGCTGCAGGCTTTGCAATGTGCAGTGAAACTTTGAAAAGATGGGAGTGGGTTTGACTGGCATCGACCGTGTAATGAATGGCAGATGTGTTTTTTTTCATGCTCATGTGGCAGCCGCTCCCATTAAGCAGCTCAATGCTGAAACGACTGTTAAATGCAGTCGCATTGGCAACCACTCTTGGAGACCCGCCTCTACATAAGTCTTGCGGTCAACGGCATAACAAATGCCCAAGATGACCGCCAACAAGGGCAAGCCAGCAAAGGCGGGCATGGTGACTGCAATCCAGGCCATTAAAGAGGGTGCCACGCCCCAACCAAAATTGAGCAAAGGCGCATTGTGCATGCGTGCAACATTGCGAAATCCGATGCCCCAATGAATGCCGCCCAAAAATGAAACCACCGAGGCGCCGTAGCCAGCCATAGCCAAAGCCACAAAGGGATGAAGCTCGGCATCAATGATCCAAAGCAAAACAGCCAGGCCCACAAATGGCACCAACCCAGCATAAGCCAAGTATTTCACGCGCTTTCGTGTTTGATCGGGATGAGGGTTCATGGCTTGACGGCGTTCAATAAAGATTCAACTTGTGCGGCTTCAATGGCGCCCGGAACTCGTGTGCCATCGGCCACAAACAGGGTAGGCGTGCCATTGATACGGTTCTTTTTTCCAAACTCCACAATGGCATCAATGTTGTGATTGTCGCAACTCACAGCAGGTGGTGCAATGCCCTGCAGCATCCAATCGTTCCATGTTTTGGCTTTGTCTTTGGCGCAGGCAATGTTGCGTGACTTCACCTTGGAGTCTTCGCCCAAAACCGGATACATCAAATGATAAATAGTAACGTTGTCGATTTTTTGTAAATCTTTTTCGAAGCGTTTGCAGTAGCCGCAATTGGGGTCTGCAAACACAACCAATTTACGTTTACCGTTGCCTTTTACTTGAGTGAAAGCAAACTTCAAAGGCAGGCTGTCAAAAGGAACA
The DNA here is from genome assembly GCA_947479935.1 of Comamonadaceae bacterium. Lineage (GTDB taxonomy): Bacteria > Pseudomonadota > Gammaproteobacteria > Burkholderiales > Burkholderiaceae_C > Limnohabitans_A. Next base: position 49,557 of record CANKBG010000005.1, on the reverse strand, counting down.
GCGGACAGCTTGTCGTTGCGTTCTTCGGTGAGGTTGCGTTTTTGTTTGGTGTCAATCAAAGCGCCTTGAATGAGAAAATCGCCTTTGGCATCGGTGTAAAAAATTTCGTTGCCTTGGACACGAATTTCAAAGACGCCAGCCATGGGTGTCTTGCTAACCTCTTCAATTTTTGGCAAAGAAGGGAGGCGCTCAGCCAGTGTTTTTTTCAAATTGGCATCTTGTGCCATGACCCATTGACTGGCAACAAACAGGCACAGGGTGGTGAAAGCTCGAATCAAGCGCATGCTGTGAATTTCCTTAGGTAGCAATCAATTATGTGGTGGCAGACTTCATGGCCTGCTCAGCCATCCAATGCTTCAGTGGGCCCAACTGGTTGAACCCCGTCATGCCCCAATTGCGAAGTTTTTGGACAGGTAGCATGGTTTGTGAAAAAAGTGTTTGCAAGCTATCTGTCACGCACAACATGGCCATCACTTCTGCTTGACGGGCGCGTTCGTATCGGCGTAGCAATCGAGCATCGCTCAGTGGTCGCCAAAACTCTTTGTCTTGAATGACACGCGCCAATTCAATGATGTCACCGAGGCCCACATTCAGGCCTTGGCCCGCCAAGGGATGCATGGCATGCGCTGCATCGCCAGCAAGCGCAAAGGCATGGGGTACTTTGAGATTCTCCGTGCCAGGCATGGTGCCTGTCCACCGCGCAGCCTTGGCCCATTGCAAGGGCCATACAACGCGTTCGCTGATCAAGTGAACATGTCCTGCAACACTTTTTGAAGCTTGTTGCAATTGAGTGCAGAAATGAACATCGTCAATTTTCAATAGTTCTTGCGCACGCTGAGGTGTGACAGACCAAACCACGGCCCACTCATGACTGCTTTCACCGCCGATGGGCAGAAAGGCCAAAATTTCAGGGCCGAAGGTGTTTTGAAACCACTGCCGCGCCACCTGTGAATGAGGTGCAGCGGTTTGAATACGGCAAGCCAACGCATGTTGATCGTAATGTTTGATATCAAATGTGACACCCAATTCGGCACGCGTTTGACTGGCGCGTCCCTCGCACACCACTGTTAAGTGTGCATTGGGAGCTTCTGAAATTTCTTTAATTAAAGGTTGAAAGCGAACCGCATTGGCTAAGTTTTGTTCCAGAGACGGCACATCCACCATCCAATTGAGAGCTTCAACGCCTTGGGATACAGCCTCAAATTCAAGATCGCCACCTTGATCACCTTGAACGTGCATTTTCAATATGGGCGTGCATGCATTGCCTTCTGGCCAGCAACGCAAATCGGATAATAATTTTTTGGAGGCCAAGTTCAGCGAGTAGGCGCGAACATCGCCATGACCATTTTCAAGAACTTGGCCGGGTTGATGTAGTTTGGTGGAATCGTTGTGCACCAAGGCAATACGCAAACGTTGATTGGCCAGCAGTAATGCCAAGCTGCGGCCGACAATGCCTGCGCCTCGAATGCAAACGTCAAATTGGGTAGATGAAAAAGACATGAGTGTGATTGTAGGAGGCGGCGCGGTCTTTTAGCCCCAAACCAACTGAATACCAAATTGGGCTTGTAAGGCCTCAATATCTTCTGGGCAATCCATGTCTATTTTGTAGTGTGGGTTGGTCGTGGGCCAAAGGTGAACTTTGTGGGGGTTTTTTTGACGCCACGCTTTGCCACCTGGGTAGCTGGTTTTGTCGGTGAGTTGAGAGGCGGCTTGTTGCAGCTCCGACATGACCGTGTCGGCCATCATGACGGGGTTGCCGGGCTGCTGATTCACCATCGGTTGGAGCATTTGGGTGCCTTCGGGACTGTTTTTGACAGCCGCAATCAGGGCTTTTAAATCTTCGGCGTTCAAAAGAGGTTGGTCGGCCAAAGCCACCATGAGCCACTGTGGATTTAACGCTTGCGCTTTGGCCAAGGCCAGATGCAACGAACTGTTTTGACCGTCAGAAGGCTGGGGGTTAAGTACTTGGTGAACCCTCATGGGTTGAGGGGCATCGAGGTTGGGCTTTGGTGCATGAACTGGGCGCAAGCGATCTTGAAGGGCGTTTTGAATCTTTTCGGCGTTGTGGCCTAGCACCAATACCGTTTCGTCTATGCCTGCAACTTCTAAGGCATCTAGCAGGCGCTTTAGAAGGGTTTGACCCTCCCATTGAAGGAGGCATTTGGGGCGTCCTCCCATTCGTGACGCTGTGCCGGCGGCCAATACAATGGCCACTACACGAAGCCGAGGGCAGGGTGGCTGGCGTGAGCAATTCAAGGGGCTGTTTGGACGAGCTTCAGACATGGGTAGAAATTAGACCACGCACACCCTTTAAAATCACAGATTATTCGCAGAATCCAAGAAAGTCTTCCATGAGCCTCAAATGCGGCATTGTGGGCCTGCCCAACGTGGGCAAGTCCACCCTTTTCAACGCCTTGACCAAAGCGGGCATTGCTGCCGAAAACTACCCTTTTTGCACCATTGAACCCAACACAGGCGTGGTGGAAGTCCCAGATATCCGTCTGCAAGAGTTGGCTGCCATCATCACGCCTGAGCGCGTTGTGCCGGCCATTGTGGAGTTTGTCGACATTGCAGGCTTGGTGGCAGGTGCCAGCACAGGTGAGGGCTTGGGCAACAAATTTTTGGCGCACATACGTGAAACCGATGCCACCATTAACGTGGTGCGTTGCTTTGAAGACGACAACGTGATTCACGTGGCGGGACGTGTCGATCCCATCTCTGACATTGAAGTCATTCAAACCGAATTGTGCTTGGCTGACTTGTCTGCAGTGGAAAAAGGTTTGCACCGTGTCAATAAAACAGCGCGCTCTGGCGACAAAGAATCAATCAAGTTGGTGGCCATTTTGGAAAAATGCCAAGCTGCTTTGAACGAAGGCAAGCCAGTTCGAACCCTCGATTTCAGCAAGGAAGAGCGTCCCTTGTTGAATCAGTTTTTCTTGATCACCGCCAAGCCTGCGATGTTTGTGGCCAATGTGGCAGAGGATGGTTTTGAAAACAACCCCTTGCTCGACCGTTTGAAAGAATACGCCGCCGCACAAAATGCACCGGTGGTGGCCATCAGCGCCAAGTTGGAAGCAGAAATGTCTGAAATGTCTGACGAAGATCGCCAGATGTTCTTAGAAGAGTTGGGTCAAACCGAGCCAGGCTTGAATCGCCTGATTCGCTCTGCCTATACGTTGCTGGGTTTGCAAACTTATTTCACCGCAGGCGTGAAAGAAGTGCGCGCCTGGACCATTCATGTGGGCGATACAGGACCTCAAGCGGCTGGCGTGATTCATACCGACTTTGAAAAAGGTTATATCCGCGCGCAGACCATTGCTTATGACGATTTCATCGCCTACAAGGGTGAGCAGGGTGCTAAAGATGCCGGCAAAATGCGTGCTGAGGGCAAAGAGTACGTTGTCAAAGACGGCGACGTGATGAACTTTTTGTTCAGCAGTTAAATCTAAACTGTTTGAAGTTGTACCTTCTTGCGCTGTTTGCCCCTGAATCGCTCGAAGCTTTCAAAATTTAAATCAGTTATCGAATCGAGCCCGATATGGACTTCTTACTCAGCACAGATACGGTGCTGATCATTGCAGCCTGCGCTGCTGCTATTCTTTTTGGCGGCATTGTCAAAGGCACCTTAGGCGTTGGTTTACCTTTGTTTGCCGTGCCCATCATGTCGCTCATGATTGGCAGTACTCAGGCCATTGCCTTGGTGGCGGTGCCAGTGGTGGTGTCTAATATTTGGCAAGCTTGGCAAGAAGCCAGTTGGAAAGCCAGTCTGAAAAGATTTTGGCCACTCATGGTGACCCAAGCTGTCATGACAGGTTTTGCAGTTCACTGGACTTTGTCCTTCACGGTGAAACAACTCAATATGTTGGTGGCCTTAGCACTCATTTTGGCTGTGGTTTCGATGATGTTCAAACCTAGCTTCACCATTCCCCCAGAAAAAGAACGTTGGACGGGCGCCCTGGTGGGCACTTTGTCGGGCATTTTGGGGGGTGTATCGTCACTCATGGGGCCTATTTTGATCAGCTACATGATGTCCCTGCAAATGAAGCGAGACGAGTTTGTGGGTGCAGTGAGCGTCATTTATTTGAATGCCGCTTGGCCTCTTTACTTGGCCATGTACAGCTTTGGTCGCATGGAATTGGTGGATGTGGGATATTCCTTCTTTGCCCTGATTCCCATGGCCTTAGGTCTCAAAATGGGTCAAAAAATGCGACACCGATTGAGTGAAGATTCGTTCAGAAAAATATTACTGGGCTTTTTGATTTTCATTGCCACCCTTTTGGTTCTGAAATAAATCAACAGGTGTCAAGAAAAAAAATTATGAAGTTGTGTGGCGATGTTTTAAAAAACCCAAAGCAACAAAGACGTCATCACAACATAGCGCAAAAATTTGCCAATGGCCATGTAAATGGCACAGGGTCCCAAAGGCATCTTCAGCCAACCGGCCACAGCACAAAGTGGGTCGCCAACACCCGGCAGCCAAGAAAGCAGGCAGGCTTTCGGCCCCAATTTTTCTAACCATTGAATGGCACGAATGTGCAGGGCATCGCTTAGAGTGCTGGACGCGCCAGATGCCGCGGCTTGACGCTTGCGAACCAAATCGAGGGCTTGGTGAGTGCCATACCCCATCCACCAACTGACCATACCGCCCAAGGTATTGCCTGTTGTTGCCACCAAAATAGCTGCCCAAAACAAATCAGGGTTGAGTTTGATCAATCCAAAAACGGCAGGTTCGGAACCTAATGGCAGCAAAGTGGCTGAAATGAATGAAATGATAAACACGGTTGACAAGCCGTGTTCTGGAAACGCCAGCCAAGCCAATAGCTGCGTGATGTGTGGAGTGAGCCAATTTTCCATGTACCTCGGAGTGTATCCAAAGGTATTTATTTTGAATTTTCTTTCAAAATAATCCCCCTGCTTAAAAATTAAGCAATTACAATCGTGCCTCCTTTTTAAGCAGTCTTCTAATCCCTTTCGAATCACTGTCCATGCAAATCGGACCCTACGTTTTACCCAATGCCATTTTTGCGGCACCCATGGCGGGTGTCACAGATCGACCGTTTCGCCAACTGTGCAGACAGTTTGGTGCGGGCTACGCTGTGAGCGAAATGGTGACTTCGAAAAAAGATTTGTGGAAAAGTTTGAAAACATCACGTCGTGCCAATCACGATGGTGAGCCTGGACCGATTGCCGTTCAAATTGCTGGTACCGATGCGCTCATGATGGCGGAGGCTGCGGCTTACAACATGGATCAAGGCGCACAGATCATTGACATCAACATGGGCTGTCCCGCCAAGAAAGTTTGCAACAAATGGGCTGGTTCCGCCCTCATGCAAAACGAACCCTTGGCCCTAGAAATTGTCGAAGCAGTGGTGGCCGCTTGTGAACCCCGCGGTGTCCCTGTCACTTTGAAAATGCGCACGGGTTGGTGTGACACAGAAAAGAATGCATTGGTGTTGGCCAAAGCGTTTGAGCATGCAGGCATTCAAATGATCACCATTCATGGCCGAACGCGTGAGCAAGGCTACAAAGGTTTTGCAGAGTACGACACGGTGGCCGCCGTGAAAGCCGCCTTGAACATTCCCGTGGTGGCCAATGGCGACATTGATTCCCCTGAAAAGGCATTGGCTGTTTTAAAACACACAGGCGCTGATGCTCTCATGGTGGGACGTGCAGCACAGGGGCGTCCTTGGATATTCAGAGAAATTGTTCATTTTTTGGCCACGGGTGAGCACTTGGCGCCGCCCTTGGTGGCTGAGGTGAAGCGCGCCTTGCTGTCACATTTACAAGATCATTATGGTTTGTATGGTGAGCAAACTGGTGTTCGGTCAGCACGCAAACACATTGGTTGGTATGTAAGTGGTTTGCCAGGAGGCTGTGAATTTAGAGATCAGATGAACACCTTGGAGACAGCCGAATTGCAGTCGGTGGCTGTTGCAGATTTTTTTGAAGAGATGGCAGAACGCATGGAGCGCATGCCATCAGCTGTGGTTCGATCGGACAAGAGCATGGCTTTGGAGACAATGGAATGAGTAAGAAAAAAATTGATGAATGCATTCGTGAAAGTTTGAACGCTTATTTTCAAGACATGGACGGGGTGGAACCCAACGGCATGTACGACATGCTGTTAAACGCGGTAGAAAAACCCTTGCTTGAAGTGGTAATGCAACGCGCTGAGAACAACCAATCGCGTGCGGCTGAGTGGCTCGGCCTGAACCGAAACACCCTACGCAAAAAACTCACTGAACACAAACTTTTGAAATAAAAAAATGAAAGCACTGATTTCTGTCTCAGACAAAACGGGCATTTTAGAACTGGCCCTAGCGCTGCACGCGCTCAAGGTTGAGTTGGTTTCTACCGGTGGCACGGCCAAGTTGTTGGCCGATCAAGGATTGCCTGTGACTGAGGTTGCGCAATTGACCGACTTTCCCGAAATGCTCGATGGCCGAGTCAAAACATTGCACCCTAAAGTGCATGGTGGATTGCTTGCTCGTCGCGATGTGCCCGAACACATGGCTGCCTTGAAAGCGCATGGTATTCAAACCATCGACTTGTTGATCGTTAATTTGTACCCCTTTGAAGCCACTGTTGCCAAGCCCGGTTGCACACTGGAAGATGCCATTGAGAACATCGACATTGGTGGCCCTGCCATGGTTCGAAGTGCAGCCAAGAACTGGAAAGACGTGGCAGTGCTAACCGATGCTTCTCAGTACGCTACTGTGATTGAAGAGCTCACTGCCCACGGCCAAGTGTCTGAGAAAACACGCTTTGCTTTGTCAGTTGCGGCCTTCAATCGCATCAGCAATTACGACGCGGCCATCAGTGATTATTTGTCTTCCTACAGCTTGGAAGGCGGTACTCGCAAAGAATTTCCTGCCCAATCCAACGGCCGCTTTGTGAAGTTACAAGACTTGCGTTACGGCGAGAACCCTCACCAAACGGCAGCGTTTTATCGCGATTTGTACCCAGCCCCTGGTTCATTGGTAACGGCTGTGCAATTGCAGGGCAAAGAACTTTCGTACAACAACATTGCCGATGCCGATGCGGCATGGGAATGCGTCAAGAGTTTTTCAGAAGCTGCCTGCGTGATCGTGAAGCACGCCAATCCTTGCGGTGTAGCCGTGGGTGCCAACGCGCTTGAGTCCTACAGTAAAGCGTTTCAAACTGACCCCACATCTGCGTTTGGCGGCATCATTGCCTTGAACCGCAAAGTCGATGCAGCGGCAGCGCAACAAATTAGCAAGCAGTTTGTTGAAGTGTTGATGGCGCCTTCTTACTCGCCCGAGGCTTTGGAAATTTTCAAGGCCAAAGCCAATGTGCGCGTATTGCAAATTGCCTTGCCTGAATTCAAAGCGGGTTCAAACGCATTTGAACAAGGCCGCAATGCGCAAGACATCAAACGCGTGGGTTCGGGTTTACTCATTCAAAGCGCTGACAACCATGAACTGCAAATGGTCGACCTGAAAGTCGTCACCAAAGTTCAACCCACACCTGCACAATTGCAAGACTTGCTGTTTGCATGGAAAGTGGCCAAGTACGTCAAGAGCAATGCCATTGTGTTCTGCGCCAATGGCATGACCATGGGCGTGGGCGCAGGCCAGATGAGTCGCTTAGATTCTGCGCGCATTGCCAGCATCAAGGCCGGTCATGCTGGTTTGAGTTTGCAAAATACCGTGGTGGCCAGCGACGCGTTCTTCCCGTTCCGTGACGGCCTCGATGTGGTGGTCGATGCGGGTGCCAATTGCGTCATTCAGCCGGGCGGCTCAATGCGCGATGGCGAAGTGATAGCGGCCGCCGACGAGCGTGGTGTGGCCATGGTATTTTCCGGCGTGCGACACTTTCGCCACTGAAAACTTAATTCAGGCTCTTGAAGATCTCGCGCGCTGCACTCACAGTGTCTGCAATGTCTTGTGCGGTATGTGCGCCGCTGACAAAGCCAGCTTCATAAAGCGCGGGTGCAATGTAAACGCCGCGGTCTAGCAAACCATGGAACAAAGTGTTGAACTTGGTGCCATCGGTTTTCATGACTTGTGGGTAGTTACTGGGCAAGGTGGGCAACAAGAAGAAGCCGAACATACCACCTTCGCTGTCGCCAGCAAACGGAATGCCTTCAGCTACAGCTGCAGCTGTAAGGCCATCGACCAGTGAACGTGTTGTGGCGCTTAAAGCATCAAAGAAACCAGGCTTGCTAATTTCTGCCAATGTGGCCAAGCCGCATGCAGTGGCCACAGGGTTGCCACTCAAGGTGCCTGCTTGGTAAACAGGGCCCAAAGGTGCGAGCTGTTCCATGACAGCCCGCTTGCCGCCGAAGGCTGCCAAGGGCATGCCACCGCCAATCACTTTGCCCATGACGGTCATGTCGGGCTCGAAGCCAGGAATGTTTTTGGCGTAAACGCTTTGCGCGCTGCCTAGGGCTACTCGGCAACCCGTCATGACTTCGTCAAACACCAACAACGCGCCGTATTGGCTGCACAGTTCGCGGCAGCGTTTCATGAAGGGCACGCTGGCGCGCACAAAGTTCATGTTGCCGGCAATGGGCTCGATCATGAGGCAGGCCAGCTCTGGTCCATGAATCTTGAAGGCTTCTTCTAGTTGCTCAATGTTGTTGTACTCGAGCACCAAAGTATGTTGCACCACCTCGGGTGGCACGCCGGCGCTGGTGGGGTTGCCAAAGGTGGCCAAGCCTGAACCGGCTTTGACCAGCAAGGCATCGGCATGGCCGTGGTAGCAGCCTTCAAACTTGATGAACTTGCTGCGTCCTGTGGCGCCGCGTGCCAAGCGCACTGCGCTCATGCCCGCTTCGGTGCCCGAGCTGACCAAGCGCACCATTTCCATGGAAGGCACCAGCTTGAGGAGAGCTTCAACCAATTCGACTTCGCGTTCGGTAGGGGCGCCAAAAGAAAAACCATCAAGGGCCGCTTTTTGCACGGCTTCTAAAACAGCAGGGTGGCCGTGGCCCAAGATCATGGGGCCCCATGAACCGATGTAGTCGATGTATTTTTTGCCGTTGGCATCCCAAAAATAGGCGCCTTCTGCACGCTTTACAAAACGCGGTGTTCCACCCACGGCGCGGAAAGCCCGCACAGGGGAATTCACGCCGCCAGGAATCACTTTGCGTGCGCGTTCGAACAGGGTCTCGTTGAGGTCAGTGTTTTGTGTCATTGATTGGCATTTCAAAAAAATCGGCATTCATGTCGGGGCCTTCGACCTCGTCATCTGTTTCATCGGGGTCGGGTAAAGCCCAGAATAGCCTATCGGGAATCACATGGCCCATCCCTGGGCGAAAACCCTCGTCTAGGCATCTGTCGAGGTAGTGCAAAGCTTCGCTGGCAGCGGTAGATAAATCAAGACCGGTAGCAATTAAGGCGGCCAACGCAGCAGAAAGCGTTTCGCCAGCACCACTGAAAACGGCCTCGATGCGTTCAAACTTTTCGTGTCCCACCACGGTTTCGGGGGTGGCCAATACATTGTCGATTTGTTGGTCTGTTGAAGAAAGACCCGTTACCAATGTGTAGGGCACGCCCAACTCGGAAGCGGCTTTGGCAATGTCGCGAGGACCTGGATTTTTTTCGCTGGACCAATCGGGTAGCAACCATCGGCGCAAAGTACTGTGGTGCCCCACCAAAACGCTGGTTTGAGGTAGCAGCAGTTCGCGAAAAGCGTCGAGGTATTGGTCGATTTGATCGTCTTCCCACCACGACAAATTGGGCATGTAAGCGACCACGGGCACGCCGTCATAGTCTGCGGTCAGTTCGGCAATGATGCTTAAATTTTCAGCACTGCCCGCAAAGCCAACTTTGATGACTTGAGGGGGGACGTCTTCGAGAATGGCACGAGCTTGGTCGCCCACGGCCTCTTCGTTCATAGGGAAAAAGTCAAAAATTTGGGCAGTATCGCGAGCATAGGCGCCCGTGAGAACAGGCAAGGCATGGGCGCCCACGGAGGCGATGGCCAAAACGTCAGCGCTGATGCCGCCTGCGCCGCTAGGGTCGCTGGCATTGAAAACCAAGACGCAGGCAATGGCTGCTTCGTCTTCGCTGTCGGGGGTTGCGTTTGGCGCGTCCGACGGAGGTAATGAAATAGTCATGGGTTACATTTGAGCCCGATACAATCTTTTCATTCTATTCGACACCGGTGACACACTGTGACTGATACTAAAACTTGGATGTGCTTAATTTGCGGCTGGATTTACGACGAGGCCGCTGGTTGCCCTGAAGATGGCATTGCCCCTGGCACTGCTTGGGCGGATGTACCCATGAACTGGACTTGTCCTGAATGCGGTGCCCGCAAAGAAGACTTTGAGATGGTGGCTATTTAAGCCGACTTTTTAACCACGGCGTATCGCGCCAAGGTGGTCTCTCTGGCCTCTGCGTGGTTGACCACGGGCAGGGGGTAGTCTTTGCCCAAAACCAAACCAGCAGCCTCAAGGACGAGAGGCTTGGCTTCCCATGGCGCATGAATATCTGCGGCTGACAAGCCTGCCAGTTGGGGCAGGTAGCGTTTGATGAATTTACCCTGCGGATCAAACTTTTCGCTTTGTGTGACGGGGTTGAATATTCGGAAATAAGGCTGGGCATCGCAGCCGCTGGAACTGGCCCATTGCCAGCCGCCATTGTTGGCCGATAAATCAAAGTCGATGAGGTGTTGGGCAAAGTATTTTTCGCCCCAGCGCCAGTCGACCCCTAAATCTTTGGTGAGAAACGATGCCACCACCATGCGCAGCCGGTTGTGCATGTAGCCGGTTTGATTGATTTGCGCCATGGCCGCGTCAACCAAGGGATAGCCCGTTCGTCCTTCGCACCAAGCCGCAAACAATGCCTTGCCATGGGCGCCGTGATCCCATTGAATGGCATCGTATTCGGCCTTGAAACTGCGCTCGGCCACATGAGGAAAGTTGGCCAAAATTTGGGCATAAAAGTCTCGCCAAATAAGTTCGGCCAGCCAAACACTGGCGCCCGCACTGCTCTTGTACCTGCGCCAAGCCTCTAGAGCCAATTGCCGGACGGAAACGGTGCCAAACCGCAAATGAACGCTTAAATAACTGGGTCCTTTGACGGCTGGGAAATTGCGAGTTTCTTCGTACCGGTCAATGCGGTGCAAAAAGTCTTGGAGCAGGGCTTGTGCGCCTGAAATGCCAGTTTGGTAATGAAGGGCTTTGAGGTCAATTTCTTCAAAGCCGATGGCTGAAAGCGTGGGCACCGGTAAGCAAAGCTTGGGGGGCCGAGGGGTGAGGGCGGCGGCATGCTCTTGGACGGGGTGAGCTGCTAAATCTTGCGCTTGAAGCTTCTTGAGCCAAGCGTTTTTGTAGGGCGTGAACACCGTGTAGGGGTTGCCGGCCAAAGTGAGTACTTCTTGGCGCTCAAAAACCACATGGTCTTTGTAGGTGTGAAGGGCAATGCCGGCATTGGCCAAAGCACCCCTGACTTGGGCGTCGCGACTTTGCGCAGTTGGCTCATCGTCGTGATTGGCAAAAACCACCTGAGCCTCTAGCGATTTGGCCAGATGGGGAATTTCTTTGTGCGGGTTGCCGTGCAGCACGATCAGCCCAACTTGCGACGCTATTTTGGGCGAAATTCCTGCCTTTTGGGCCTCTTGCCGCAATTGAGCATCCAAATCGACCAAAGACTCTCGAATGAAGGCCACCCGGCGGTCGGCCTTGGGTAAGTTTTCCAAAATGGTGGTGTCAAAGACGAAAACACAGTGCACTTTGGTGCAGTTTATGAGGGCATGGGACAGAGCAGCGTTGTCTGCTACTCGTAAATCGCGTCGAAACCAGACCAAGCCGGTAGAAAAGGTTTTGTGCATGGGGTTGAGACCGTTAAAATTGGGACATGTCTGCCGATTTTGCCTCCACCAACCTCTCGCATCATTTTTTGATTGCCATGCCTGGTTTGGAGGACCCTACTTTTGCCAAGAGTGTGGTTTATTTGTGTGAACACTCTGAGCGGGGTGCCATGGGCTTGATTATCAACAAGCCCGGAGAATTAAGTTTGCGGCATTTATTCGACAAAGTCGAGCTTCCTTTGCGCCGAGAAGACCTTTTGCAATCCAATGTATTGCACGGCGGCCCGGTTCAAACCGAGCGCGGATTTGTGTTGCACGAACCCATTGTGACGGAAGACGCCGAACAAGATGGACCCATCTACGCATCTACTTTAAGTGTGCCGGGCGGCCTTGCCATGACCACCTCCAAAGATGTTTTGGAGGCCTTGTCCAATGGTTCTGGGCCGAAGCGAATTTTGGTCACCCTGGGTTATGCCTCATGGGGTGAAGGGCAGCTTGAATCAGAAATTATTGAAAACAGCTGGCTGACAGTGGAGGCCAATGAGGCCATCATTTTTGATACACCCATTGAGCTTCGATACGAAAAGGCGCTGGCGCTTTTGGGCTTGCAAGCTTGGATGTTGAGCAACGAGGCAGGCCACGCATGAGCCTAGACCAGGCGCTCACTGTGCCTGCGTCGCAGCAGAGTTTTTTGGCTTTTGATTTTGGCCTCAAACGCACCGGTGTTGCGGTGGGCAATCGCATGTTGAGACAAGCCACGCCGCAGGCCACAGTGGTAGCCGAGGGCGATGCTCGGTTTGAACACATTGAAAAACGCATCAAAGAATGGACGCCAGATGCCTTGGTGGTGGGGGTGCCATTTCACCCCGATGGGGCGTCGCATGAAAACACCTTGCGCGCACAAAAATTTGCACGTCAATTGCGCGGCCGCTTTAGTTTGAATGTGTATGAAGTCGATGAGCGATACAGCACAACCGAGGCTATATCGAATGGCGCAAAAGACGCCGACGCCGAATCGGCTTGCATTATTTTGGAACAATTTTTAAGGAGTCTGCCTTGAGTGCATTGGCTTTGAATGCAGAGGCGCTTTACAGCGAACTCTTGCGGGGTGTGCGATCCATGTGCACCCCAGAAACACGTTTGGTGGGCATCACGTCAGGCGGTGCTTGGTTGGCAGAACGTCTGCAAAAAGATTTGGGCTTGATTGGCAAACATGGCAGCATTTCTTCGGCCATGCACCGCGATGATTTTGCACAACGCGGCTTGTCAGCGGGCGGGCAAACCAGCTTGCCGTTTGAAATACAAGGCGCCGATGTGCTGATTTTGGACGACGTGCTCTACACCGGCCGTACCATTCGAGCAGTGGTTAACGAGTTGTTTGATTACGGCCGACCCGCCAATGTGAGATTGGCGGTATTGGTGGACAGGGGAGGACGTCAACTGCCCATTCAAGCGGACTATGCAGCCGCAAGGGTGACGCTGCCCGATACGCAATCGCTGGCGCTTGCGCGTTTGGACAATGGCCAATTCAGCTTTGAAGTGGAAGAAGAAAACAGCTCAGCAGGGAAAAAATAACAATGCTCTACAAACGCAATCCCCAACTCAACAAAAACGGTGAACTCATTCACCTGTTGTCCACGGAGGGCTTGTCGCGCGACATGCTTACGCACATCTTGGACACGGCAGCCAATTTTGTCAGCGTCAGTGATCGCGAAGTCAAAAAGGTTCCTTTGCTGAGAGGTAAAAGCGTCTTTAATTTGTTTTTTGAAAACAGCACACGTACTCGAACCACGTTTGGAATTGCGGCCACGCGTTTGTCTGCCGATGTGATTAACCTCGACATTGCACGATCTTCTGCGTCTAAAGGTGAATCCTTGCTCGACACCATCGCCAACTTGTCGGCCATGGCGGCCGATATTTTTGTGGTTCGCCACTCAGAGTCAGGAGCGCCTTACCTGATTGCGCAGCACGTGGCGCCGCACGTGCATGTGGTGAATGCGGGGGATGGCAGGCATGCTCACCCCACGCAGGGTTTGCTGGACATGTACACCATTCGTCACTACAAAAAAGATTTCAGCAATCTCACGGTGGCCATTGTGGGTGACGTGCTTCACTCCCGCGTGGCACGCTCTGACATTCATGCCTTGACCACATTGGGTTGTGCTGAAGTGCGAGTGGTGGGACCGCAAACTTTGGTACCCGCTGACATGTCGCAAATGGGTGTGAAGGTCTTTCACAACTTGGAGGATGGGATTAAGAATTGCGATGTGGTCATTACCCTGCGCTTGCAAAATGAGCGCATGAGTGGCGCCTTGCTGCCTTCTAGCCAAGAATACTTCAAACGCTTTGGCCTTACCCCTGAAAAATTGCAACTGGCCAAACCCGATGCCATTGTGATGCACCCTGGCCCCATAAACCGCGGTGTTGAAATTGACTCTGCGGTGGTCGATGGTCCGCAAAGCGTGATCTTGCCGCAGGTGACATTTGGCATTGCAGTGCGCATGGCGGTCATGAGCATCGTGGCGGGCAATGAGGCTTAAGACATTTTGAATAAGTAAAAAAATAAAAAGGAAAGAAATAGACCATGAAAATTTTGATTCAAGGCGGCCGCTTGATTGACCCGCAAAGCAGCACGGATGCAATCACCAACGTAGCCATCTCTGCTGGAAAAATTGTGGCCATTGGCAACGCGCCTGAAGGTTTTCAAGCGCAAAAAACCATTGATGCCAAGGGTTGCATCGTCGTGCCGGGGCTGGTCGATTTGGCGGTTCGCCTCAGAGAGCCCGGTTATGAACATGAAGGCATGCTCGACTCCGAGCTGACAGCTGCAGTGGCAGGGGGTGTCACCAGCTTGGTGTGCCCACCCGATACCGATCCCGTTTTGGATGAGCCTGGTTTGGTTGAGATGCTCAGGTTCAGAGCAGAAAAACTCAATCGCTCAAAAGTCATGCCGCTGGGAGCGCTAACCCGTGGCTTGAAGGGTGAAATTTTGACGGAAATGGTGCAACTTGCAGACGCTGGTTGCGTTGGCTTTACGCAAGCAGAAGTGGCTTTAGAAAACACACAAGTTTTGCAGCGTGCACTTCAATACGCCAATTCTTTTGGCTACACCGTGTGGCTGCGACCCCAAGAAATGCACTTAGGCAAAGGTGTGGCTGCCAGTGGCCCCTTGGCCACACGCATGGGTTTGTCAGGGGTTCCTGTGGCCGCAGAAACCATTGCACTGCATACCATTTTTGAATTGATCAAAAGCACCAAAGCCCATGTTCATTTGTGCCGTTTAAGCAGCGCTGCGGGGGTGGCTTTAGTTCGACAAGCCAAGGCCGATGGTTTGCCTATCACCTGTGATGTGAGCATCAACTCACTGCACCTGACCGATGCCGATGTGGGCTATTTCGACAGCCGTGCGCGCGTGTCACCACCGCTTCGTCAACAACGGGACAGGGAAGCCCTCAGGCAGGGCCTGGCCGATGGCACCATCGATGCGTTGGTGTCCGATCATTGCCCCGTAGGCGAGGATGAAAAAGCATTGCCTTTTGCAGAGGCAGAACCTGGCGCTACAGGACTTGAGTTACTGCTGAGCCTGGCACTGAAGTGGGCGCAAGACGACAAGGTACCTTTGCCTCGCGCCATGGCCACCCTGACCAGTGGGGCCGCAAAAGTGCTGTGCAAAGACATCGGTCAAATCAAAACGGGCGCACCAGCCGATGTGTGTATTTTTGACCCGCTGGCAAGCTGGCAAGTCACGGCACAAGCCTTGCGCAGCCAAGGCAAGTTCACACCATTCTCGGGTTACGAGTTGCCGGGTCGCGTCCGCTATACCTTGGTGGGTGGGCAAGTGGCTTTTCAAGCTTAAACATGCGCGCAGCTCTTAAATTGCTGCGTGGTGTTTGGCATTTGTTGGTGGGCTGGGCCACTATTTATTTTCGGTTTCCTCAACTGAATTCGCAGCAGCGTGAAGCACGCGTTCAAGTCTGGGCCATGCAGTTGCTTCACATTTGGGGCGTTGATTTAGAAGTGCGTGGGCGGCCTGTGATGCAAGGTCCTGCACTGTTGGTGTGCAACCATATTTCTTGGTTAGACATTTTGGTCATTCATGCCACCAGGCATTGCCGCTTTGTCTCTAAATCAGAATTGCGCGACTGGCCCATGCTCGGAACCTTGGCTACCGGTGGAGGCACCTTGTACATCGAGCGCGCCCAGCGCAAAGACGCCATGCGGATGGTGAAAGACATGGCTCAATCATTGAAAAATGGTGAAGTGTTGGCCGTGTTTCCTGAGGGCACCACGGGTGATGGTGTGGGCATCTTGCCGTTTCATGCCAACCTCATTCAGTCTGCCATTGATGGTGATGCGCCCGTTCAACCCATGGCGCTGCAATTTATCGACAGCCAAACCAACACCCTCAGCATGGCGGCTCGTTATATTGATGACGATACTTTGCTAGGTTCTGTTTGGAGCACCTTGAATGCACGACATCTCAAAGCGATTGTGAATTTTGGTGATCTGCAAACAGCAAATGGTCGAGACCGACGGGTTTGGGCGCATGATTTGCGAAATGTGGTGATGGACTTGAAAGCTAAGTGCCTTTAGGCAGGGAAATGTCGTTGCCTCTAAGTTGAGTTTGTAGGCTCAAGCTCATTTCACAAAATACCCGGTATTTAATAAGTTTTATGAGAAACGTTGGGCCGATCGCATTTCTACTGATGCGATGTTTCAATTGCCCGTAAAAGTTTTCAATCCAGCAAACAAAGCCGTTGCCGTTGAAATAATTGGCGCAATATTGGTAATTAGAGAGTTGACTTGTTTAGAGATTTGACCAATTTGGTACTCTCCGTTTTTATCTTTTTCTAGCAAAACACTCAAACTGATGCGACGGTTGTTTTCAGACTTCGTTTTTTGAATCTGTTTCAAAATTAAATATCCGGTGAAGAAAGACAAGCAAATGGCTGCTGAATATTCAAAAGACTCTTTCCAATCTCTGGTGTTAGTTGGCCAGAAAGGTACCTGATCAATTTGTGCGGTGATGAATAGCATGAGTCCCACACTCGAAAGTCCAACAAAAACAGAAATTAGAAATTGAAAAAGCCCACGCTTTCCGATTAGTTTGGCCAAGAAATACCCAGGCAAAGCAGGCCACAAAATAGTCCAAATTCTGAGTTGAATAGGTGGCGCATCATAGACAAATAGAAGCAGCCAATGCGAGAGCCCAATGACCAACAAAGCCAGGACAACTTGATTAAAGAGGGGTAAAAATGAGAGCTGGGGCGGATGATAAGTATCATCATTGCTCATAAGGTTGTCATTCCTCGTTTCCTCACTAGGAGAGCCAGAGCGATAGCTGACTGCTTGGACAAAATTGTCAAATTGTTGAGCTTGTAACTTCACTTCAGATTGAAGTTGAATAATTTCATTGCGAAGCAGTTTCAATTGAATGGCCAAAGGCCTAAAAACTGTCAGTTCTTTTGAGCAATGCATACAGACTGTTGCTGATTCATGAACCTCTCCCCAACAATAGGGACACGTGTAAGTTGGGAAACTCATTTGGCGTTCAACTGAAGAATGGTGGTGCCTTCCCTTCCCTCAGAGTCTCTGACCGAGATTCGAATGGGGTGAGTACCTGTAGGCACGCTGACCAAGGGAAGTTCAATTTGATTGCCTTTGAGGCCTGGCACAAATCTACTGGAGAGGTCAATGGGAGGTTGCTTTAGATATTCAAATTTCACTGAGGCGGGATCAATCTTCGCGCCACCTCGCGGCTCAAAATTTAATTTGAACGCAAAAGACTTGGCAGTGACCTCCAAAGGCGTAATCAAGCTGATGCCCGGGCCTCGGGTAATGGCGCGGGTGCTGGGCACTTGCAAATTGGGGGATTTGGCCTCCTCCTCTGTGATCAGTTTCACTTGACCCAAAGAGGGCAGAGCGGCCAATCCGAATGACGCCGCCAACAAAATATTCAAAGAAAAGCGTTGCATAAACAAATACCAAAGTGTTTGAGTAGGAATTTTTACTGATTTATCGTCTAATTACAATATGAGTGTTCATTTAATATGGACCAGACGGATGAAGCTTAATCTGCTTCTGCCGCAATGTCATTGCTTGTAGATCATACGGAAGGTTGAATCATGTTGAGGCATACTCCCATGGTATTCGAAGGCGCCCTGAAGACGGCGCTGAAAAAGGCGTTCTTTTTCTCAATGATGTGTTTCAGCTTGACATTGACTGTGACAACCAATGCTTCGGCGCAGCCCACAGTGGGTAGAACCTACAAAGACTTTTTGCCATTGGGCAGTGGTGCCAGCGTGGCTTTGCCTGAAGGAAGTTGGGAGGCGACGCACGTTGCATCCTGGTCGCCGACCTATACCACTTGGGAAGTCTTCACCCTGAAAAATTTACAGCCTAACCCTGCAGTGGCTTTTTTGGTGGTCAGGCAAGCGACAAGAGCTCATAAGTGGGGGAACACCAGTTGTGCGCAAAAAAAACCCAATATGTATTATCACAACGAGCATGGCACGATGCAAAACGCAACGTTGAACAAATGCTCACTTTCGTTTGCCTTTGGAAATATCGCACCGCTGATCGATGTTTCCTATCCAAATTGGACCAAGGATGACAAAGACTGGTGGATTCTTGCGGCACCAGGTTTAAAAGATCTGGCAAAGTACGGCAATTCTTCCATGATGGTGTCTCAGTTGGACGTTCAGCAATACAACGGCTACAGATTGAGAATTGAAGCACTCATCCCACCGCCTAAGGGATTTGGCCTGAAAAAATTCAGAGACGACATGGACGCTGGCATCCCTCGCCCTGAATCTGAGATGATTTCGATGTGGAATTCAATTTACATCGACTCCATTCACAAATCCTTCTTTGAAAAGAAGCCACAGCCCATCATGGCACTGAATGTGCCATGGACCAACAACGCTGGTCAGCTTATCCCTCACTCTCAAGCCACTGTTGTCGCTGTCGCATCTGAGCCTCCAAAAGCCTCTTTGCCACCCGCGGCAACGCCGCCCAAAGTTGAAGTGGCCGAAGCGCCAGCGAAATCCCAGCCTGCTGCTGTGCCCAGCCCTCAGCCTGCAGGACCCTCTGCAGCCCAGCTGGCTGAAAAACGCCAAGCTGAGCAGGAGCGCAAACAACTGGAGGAAGAGAAAAATAAAGTCACACAGCAATTAGAGGCCATGCGTCAGATGTTGGCCAAGTTGCAAAAAGAGAATGAAGTTGCTACTGCGAATGCGAAGCTGGCAGAGGCCAACAAGGCCAAGGCCGAAGCCGAGGCTGCTAAATCTAAAGCAGCGGAGGCGGTCGTACCCGCCAAACCCTTGGTTTTTGCAAACCGCAAAGCCTTGGTTATCGGCAATGATCTTTATACGGACGTTTCCAAACTCAACAACGCGGCCGCCGATGCGAATGCCATGGCGATCGCTTTAGAGCAAGTGGGTTACAAGGTTTTCAAGCATTTGAACTTGGATGAAAAGAAATTCAAGCAAGCCATTCGCGACTTCCGTACCAACGTTCAAGGGGGTGACGAAGTCTTGGTGTTTTATGCGGGTCATGGTGTTCAATTGGGCAGCGCCAACTATTTGCTGCCTATCGACATCAAGGGCGAAGGGGAAGATCAGGTGAAAGATGAAGCCATCTTGTTACAAAAAATCTTGGATGAACTGGAAGACAAGAAAACCAAGTTTGCGTTGGCTGTGATTGACGCTTGTCGAGACAATCCTTTCAAAACAAAGGGACGTGCTTTGGGCGGCCGTGGTTTGGCGCCTACTTCGGCCGCCACAGGTCAGATGGTCATGTTCTCGGCGGGCTCAGGCCAACAAGCGCTAGACCGGTTGGGTGACAAAGACACTGAAAAGAACGGCTTGTTCACTAGAATTTTTGTGAAAGAAATGATGAAGCCGGGTGTGTCAGTTGACCGTGTGCTACGCAATGTTCGTACCGAGGTAGTGCGCTTGGCAAAGTCGGTGGGACATGAGCAAACACCCGCCCTTTACGACCAGGCCATCGGTGAGTTTTATTTCAAGCAATAAATTAATTGAATCTCAATTTTGACTAAGGTCCTGTATTTGGCTTTGCAACCTCTTTAGTCATTGGCTTTCTACTTTTGACTTCACTGAACCTCAAATTCAATAGTCTTGTTGCCCCTGCGCCCAGACGTATCCTCTACAACCATCAGTAGCTTGTGCTTGCCTTTTGGCAGGCTTGCTTCCTGAACATAAACGCCAGATTCAGTCACCTTGGCAACATTCAATATCCTCTTTGTGATGTCAATTTCAAATGAGCCATACAGAAGTTTGAAGGTCTCTGGTTTAACAGCGCTGGGTGGGGTAGGTTGAAACCTCAACTCTATCGGCGTAGGACTGGTGATTGGCGCAGATAATTTAGGTGCAGAAAGTTCAATTAATGGCGCATCTTTGGATGCGACTGACTTTGCTGTCAATGCAGGCTTCGCGCTATTTGATGCGTTCATTTCCTCCAAAGACACCAAAAGCTGACCTGCAAATGCTGCGACGTTTATCCCGCTTACTATTAACGTAAGAATTTTTTTCATGGCTGAGTTGTAATCCTGACGCGGCGGTTCTCTGCAGCTTTTGGTTTTTCTGGCACTAGCAACTCAGAAAAACCTTTACCTTCGCCGGTAAGGCGTTCTTTATCAACGCCCAGTGAAGTTATATACGCTATGACTGATTCTGCACGGCCTTGGCTTAACTTAAGGTTGTGCTGTTCAGTTCCTTGAGCATCAGTGTGCCCCTCAATCTTGAACTTGATAGCTGCCAAGCGGTCATTTTTCATTGCCTCTACTAAGTTATTCAGAAGTGGTTTGCTGGGCTCCTTTAGCTTTGCAGAGTCCAAATCAAACTGAATGACAAGGTCGATGCTCTTGGGTTGAGGAATGATGTTTCGGCTACCAAGGCTACGAGTCTTAGGTTGATCGTCTGTAGCAGGGGCAAGTTTTTCCACCAAATCATTAGCTGTTGCATTTTTAATTGGCGCTGGAACTTGACTGTTGGCTGCACTGCTAATGAGTAGCATTGCCATTAATTTTTTCATTTAATCTCCTTAATTGATACAAGCTTCGCACCAAAGCTCTCAGACTTGCCGTCTGTACCTGAGCTTGTTAAGAAGTTGATCAGGGCTGATCTGCCCCCAATGTCATTTAATGCGTAGGTAAAGGGTTCTGAGGCAGAAGGTTCTGCCATTGTCAGAGTGTTTAGCTTGCGGGGACTGTCTGAGACCATGACTAAGAGGTTATTGGTACCCACAGGCCCCGCAGCCTTGACCTCCCAATCGGGCTTAGGAACTTGAACAGTTTGACCTGCTTTGATGGCATTGTTTTTGTCTAAGCCATTTGGATACAACACGTAGAAACTTTTTGCATCACTGCCTAGAAGGATCATGTAGATGTAGCCGTCATGGCTAGATTTAATGCTGAGGTCTAGGCTGTCCTTGCCAATTTCCATGGCTGGTTTTGAAACTTTGACATCCACAACTCTTCTTGGATTACGCTGCTGCTCGATGTCTTTTAGTGTTGCAAGCGAGGCCAAGACGAGTTCTGCAGGTTGGACTTTGGTTGGCTCAGGCTTAACGGGTGGCTTGATAACCACTTGAACCGGTGGAACGAATGGAGGAGTGTATGTAGTCGCAGGCGTTACTATGACGGCAGAGGCGGGCGAAGGTGTAATGGGTGTCGGAAGCTGAGTGATAACCGGCTGTGGAGTCGGCGGCAAAGGCGTTGGTGGCGCTATCACCACAGGGGCAACAATCACGGGTGGAGTCGGGGCTACTACAACAGGCCTTGGAGGCTCTGGGGTAACCACTGCGACCACTATGGGAGGACGCTGCACAGGAATTAGATTGCGGTTACCAGAAACTGTGACGTGATGTGGCGCATATAAAGGATTGCCTTTAAGGGAGTTGTCGATCGTGTTTTGTGCACACTCTTGAATCTCACTCATTGAGACTGCGCCAGAGCTATTTAAATCCTTGGCTTTACCTAACAAGCAGTCCCTCACCGCTTGTGTAGCAACCCCACCAAGGCCCGGTTGATCTAAGCTTTGCTCATCTGGCCTTGCAGCAGTAATTTGCACAAAATTTTCTTGCAGACCACCAAGCCTTGTGACTTCCGGCAGAAGCGCACGGGTTTTCATATTTGAAACTACATTGCAAGCGTTGGCAGGACCGCCTGATTTCATAAAGAACTTTGGCGTGAAGCTTTGAACACTCATTGAGCGGGTTTGATTGACGGGTGGTGCAACGCCACCAGCGTGACATGCGTCGATCATGGTGACTACTTTGTCTGCATTTTTAACCAACTTTTGAGTAGCTTTGGCAAACTCTTGATTGCTGATTGTTTGACCCTCGTAGGTCAACAGACCTTCTACGCAACTCTCTTCAAGTTGCTGCCTTGTCCCGTGTCCAGAGAAATAGACAAAAGCTTTGGAGCCTTCAGAAGTTGTTTCACCTAAGGCATTTAAAGCTTTGATGATGTTCTCCTTAGTGGCCTCGGAGTTTTTAAGATATTTGATATTCTTATCGTCGATTCCCATGGCATTGGCGATTTTTTGTGCGCTAACCATGTCGTACTTCACGCCATCAAGTGGCGGTGCTCCGGCATAGCCATACTCTCCAACACCAATGATGAGTGCCGTTCTGTTTGTTTGTGCCGTTGCAGTATGTCCAATAACAAGAGCCGCAAGTAAATATGAGTATTTCATGTTCATTAACTTTGCTTAAAGAATTTGATGGTGCTCAAAATCACATCACCTTCTGAATTTCTTTCTAGGGAAATGACTGCCTCCCGACTGGCTTTGTCGTCAAAAGCGACCTCAACTGATGTGGCCTTTGCTTGAAAGGATGCCAATAAGTCACGATCAAATTTAGATATGTCCAAGAAGCTCAGTTTTGCTCCGGCAGGGGTAACTTGAACCGCAGATGACAACGGTAAATTGGAGGCGCAGGATGCTAATGCCAATGCAAAAACCACACCGAGTATTTTCAAATACATGATTAACCGCTTTTTTTGAAGATTTTAGAGCTTTGTAAATGTAATTTAATACTAATTAAGTGCTAAATAATTGTAAAAATACATCCGCTTACAAGAATAGACTTAACTGTCCAATTGTCAAATACAGAATTGTTGTTCAAGTGGTTTATTTCAGGGCTTTTTTAGTTTGTATTGCGGTGCTATTTATCCTGCAAGTGCAGGTCAAACGCATCGCTTTAGTCATGGGCAACATTTCTGCTGTTTGAAGCTTTACCAAAACAAGAAAATCAAATTATTTGGCTTAGCCTCTTCCAAACGCAGTCCGATGGCCAGTGAAATTACTTCTTCACAATAATTTAGCATGCCTGACTTTGTGGCTTCTGCTTGGGTTCGCTATCGCCACCCCACCTGGCACACCTGCGACTATCGTTAACAAGATAAACGCAGCCATCTTTGCAGCATCGAAACTACCATCGTCAAACTTGACTAATTAGGGTCATTAATTGGGGTCAGATCAACATTGTTTTAACTTTGCATAATTCTCATTTTCAAGTTTCTTCATCGTTGAATATGAAATTATCGAAACCTATTAACTTGCATCTGATTCGGTTAGTCGCTCCCATCGCTATGCTGCCATGTTGGAACGTCAGTATGGCTCAGTCTTCATTGCAAGCGACAAGGTCTGATAATGAAGTGCTTGTGCAAAGCGGCCGACTTACTCAACGTCAATTTGACGCCCCCACTTCTATCTACACCATCGATGCAGAAACCATCCGCAGCAGTGGCCCGCAAGTGAACCTATCGGATGTGTTGGCCAGAGCACCCGGTGTGGTTGCCTTAAATCGAAACAACTATGCCCAAGATGTTCAGATATCTGTGCGAGGATTTGGCGCCAGATCAGCATTCGGCCTCCGAGGGTTTAGGCTTATCACTGATGGTATTCCCGCCACAACGCCAGATGGCCAAGGACAAGCTTCTACAGTCAGCCTCACATCTGCAGAAAAAATCGAAGTCTTAACAGGCCCTTTAGCGCAACTTTACGGCAACTCAGCCGGCGGTGTCATTCAAGTGTTCACCCGTGAGGCCGACCTTACGCCAACTGCTCAAGCGCAAATTTTCAGGGGCAGCTATGGCCTTGAGCGCACAGACTGGCAATGGAGCCAGCGCATTGGCAGCGTAGGTTTTGTGGCTGACTACAGCACCTTTAACATACAAGGCTACCGAGACAACAGCCAAGCCAAAAGAGAGCAACTGAACAGTGTGACAACTGTCGACCTCAACGCCGACACGCGAATGAAGTTGATTGCCAATGTCTTTCGCATGCCCTTTGCCAAAGACTCTCTTGGCTTAACAGCAGCACAGTTTTTGGCCAACCCCAAACAAGCTGGCAATTTTGCCTTGGCCAACGACACTCGGAAAACGGTGAACCAAGAACAAGCAGGCATTGTGTTGGAACACAAACTGAACAAGGACACCCGCATTCAAGCTCGCATCTATGGTGGTAATCGAGATAATTTGCAATACCAAGCAGCTTCTGCTTCTGCAGGTTCGTGGGTTGGGCTTGAAAGAGATTTTCACGGGTTGGGCTTTCAAGTCCAAGGTAAGCAGAACTTGGAAGGCGACAAAGCTGTTGATTGGGTGGTCGGATTTGACCAAGACTACGCGGGTGAAAAGCGACAAGGTGGCCCTGCGGCTGCCGGTCAGAAAACGGGCAGCATCAATCGCAATGAACTCAACTCTAGCTCCAACCGCGATTATTTTGCACAAGCCAACTGGCGCGTCATTCCAGATTGGACATTTGTAACTGGCGTGCGCCAAAGCGCTGTTCAACTCAATAGCAAAGACGATTACCTGACAGATGGTGTCAATGGTTCAGGCTCGGTCAGCTATGAAGCGGCCAATCCTGTCATAGGTGCCACTTGGCACGTGAACGACCATTTGAATATTTACCTGAACCAAGGCAAAGGATTTGAAACGCCCACGCTTTCAGAGTCGGTGTACACCAAATCAGGCACCTCGGTCATTGGATTGTTCAATGCAAATTTGGTTCCCTCACGCAGCAAGCATCTTGAGTTGGGTAGCAAATGGACACCCTCTCCCAATACTCGGTTAGATGCGGCATTGTTCCGAATCAATACAGACAATGAAATTGTGACCAGCCTGTCTGTGGGTGGCCGCACGGCCTTCACCAACGCTTCTGAAACATTGCGTGAAGGCTTAGAGCTTTCTGCGCGCCATGCATTCAACTCAAACTGGCGTACACAAGTCACGGCTACCGTCATGAGTGCTGAATATTCAAGTGGCACCGCCTTAGCAGGCAAATCGCTGCCCGGTATTCCACAAAAACAATTGTTCACATCCGTCTCATGGGCAGAAAATGGTTTTCAATCCAGCAGCAAAAAACCATTGCAAGGAAAAGCGGCCAGCTTTGATTGGATAGTCCGTTCAAGCTTGTGGGCCAACGACGTGAACGATGCATCGGGTGCAGCAGCAGGTTATGGACTGATCAACGCACGTCTCAAGCAAGGCTTTGAGTGGCGTCAGGCTAACTTCGAAACCTACATAGGCATAGACAACCTCACCAATAAAAAAGCAGTGAGTTCGGTCATCATCAACCAATCGAGTCGGCAATACTTTGAGCCCTTACTGCCACGCAATTGGGTCATCGGTATTTCCACAAAAGTGGCTTTGTAAAACAGAAAGCAGTCCAAATTTTTAAGGGTTTACCCAAATAAAATTTCAATATCCCCACTAAGTCAAGTGTTAACGAATCTCAGTCTTACACGCATTGAATTGAATTGAGTAAATTCGGTCCTTGAAAAATAATTTGGAGACTTCTGTGAAATATATTTCAACCCATCAATTCAAACAACTTGGCATAGCTGTCTCATTAACTCTGGGCGCTCTTTCAGCCCATGCCCAAGCCCCAGCAGCGCCGGCCCCAGCTTGGAAACAAGGCATGTCCGACGCGATGGCCACATCTACCTTGGCACCATTGGCCGGCAAGCTCACGGCCACCAAAGCTGCTGATGTGCCACTTGAAAAGATCAAATTACCACCCGGATTCAAAGTTGAAGTTTGGGCAGACAGCGTGCCTGGCAGCCGAGTTATCGCGCAAGGCGATGGCGGCAAATACTATGTCGGCACTCGCCCCTTAGGCCGTGTTTATGAAATCACAGACAACGGCACAACACGCACATCGCGTGTTGTGATTGACAAACTTGATCAACCCACCGTGGCTTACAAAGACGGTTCTTTGTATGTTATGGCCGTTGACAAAGTGTTGCGCTTTGATGGCATTGACAAAAACCCCAATGTGGCACCCATTGATTTAACTGCCAAATTCAACCTGCCACCAGAGAAGCACCACAACTGGAAGTACATCGCTTTTGGTCCTGACGGCAAGCTGTATGTTCCCTTTGGTGCGCCTTGCAACATTTGTGAGCCACCTAGTGCCGAATATGCTCAAATTCGCCGTTACAACGCAGATGGCTCTGGCATGGAAGTGTTGGCACGCGGTGTTCGCAACAGCGTAGGCTTTGACTGGCACCCCGTCACCCGTGAATTGTGGTTCAGCAATCACGGCCGCGATTGGTTAGGCGACGACACGCCAAACGACACCATGAACCGCCTTAAAGTGGGTGGCCATTATGGCTTTCCAAGCTGCCACCAAGGTAACCTGCCCGACCCCGATGTGAAGCGTCCCAAGCCTTGTGATGGCATTGAGCAACCTGTTGCTTTAATGGGCCCTCACTCTGCCACCATGGGTGTGAAGTTTTACACCGGCAACATGTTCCCCGCTGAATACCGAAACGTGTTGTTCAACGCGCGCAAAGGCTCATGGAACCGCACCAAGAAAATTGGTCACGACGTGGTCATTGTTCGTGCTGATGCCGATGGCAAAAATGCCAAAGTTGAGCCGTTCATGACGGGCTTTGCCAACGAAGCTGATCAAAGCTGGTGGGGTCGTCCGGCTTACTTGCACCAAATGAACGACGGTGCCATGCTGGTGTCTGACGAGCAAATGGGCGTGATCTATCGCGTGTCTTACAGCAAATAAGCAATGTTTTTAAGTTCCAAATGGAGGGCCTTGGCCTTCCTGGGGGTGGCCATGTTGGCCCCCCTTTTTTCTGTCGCCCAAAAACCCCCTCCTCGCGCCGCCACGTGTGACGTGTGTCATGGGCCTAACGGCAACTCTGTGCTGAAGGACATTCCTTCCATCGCGGGGCAACCCAAGGTTTTTATTGAAAACCAATTGGTACTTATTCGTGAAGGCATGCGGGATATCCCACAGATGAAGGGCGTTCTGCAAAATGGGGCAGATTCAGAAATGAAGGGCACGTTAGCCAATGTACAAGACTCGGAACTAACCGAGTTGGCCCATCACTATGCAAGTAAAAAAATTGCCAAACCATCATCGCAAAAGCAAATAGATTTGTACGACAAAGGTGAAAGGCTTTCCAAAGAAATGCGCTGCGGTGTTTGCCACCTGCCCACATTTGTTGGTAGAGATCAAATGCCCAGGCTGGCAGGTCAGCGTGAAGACTATATGCTTTACACCATGCGCGCCATGAAGGCCAACCAAGTGGTAGGACGTGACCCGAACATGATCACCTCGCTTTACGGTATTTCAGACGAAGACCTCAAAGCCATCGCCCACTACCTGTCTCGCCTAACCAATTAATTAATTGGGGTCATTAATTGGGGTCAGATCACAATTGTTTTGTTGGGCTCAATCGCCAACAATTTTGCGTTCGCGAATGATTTCGCCAAATCGTTTGGCGTCTTCAGTAGCACGCGCACCGAACTCTGCAGGCGTGAGGGGCAAAGCCTCACCGCCTAAATTCTGAATGCGATCTTTCAATGCCTGTGTTGACAAAATGCGATTGATTTCGCGATTGACTTTGGTAATTACATCTGCAGGTGTGCCTGCTGGGGCATAGAAACCAAACACCGTGTCAGCGTCAAAACCTTTGAGGCCCGACTCATCCAAAGTGGGCACGTTTGGAAACAAGGGAGACCGCTTCAGGCTACCAACCGCCAAAAGTTTGAGCTTGCCAGCGCGCACCTGACCTAAGCCAATACCAGGATCGAAGTAGAAATCAAGTTGGCCGGCCAACACATCTTGCAAAGCAGGCGCGGCACCCCGATAAGGCACATGAACAGCAAACAAGCCCGCCTGGCTCTTCATCATCTCACCTGCCAAATGGGGTGAACTGCCATTGCCAGCAGAACCATACGAAAGTTTGCCCGGATTTTCTCTGACGTACTTTAAAAAACCCTGAATGTTGTCAACTGGCAAATTGGGCTTGGCCACCAAATAAACCAAGACTCTGGCCGCAGAAGCCACCGGCACCAAATCTTTGGTTGGATCAAAAGACATGCGCGCATAGATGTGCGGATTGACAGAGACCATGCCGCCTGAACTCATGAGCAAGGTGTAACCATCGGGCGCAGACTTGGCCACCATATCGCCGCCGAGGTTGCCATTGGCACCGCCTCTGTTTTCGATGACAACAGGCTGACCTAAAGCCTCTGCCAAGGGTATGCCAATGGCACGTGCAATTTGATCTGCAGCACCACCTGGTGGAAAATTGACCACCACTTTGATGGGCTTGGCAGGCCAAGATTGGGCCAAGGCATCGACACACAAAGCGGGGCCAAGCAAAAGCAAGGACAAAGCGGTAGCCAGAGTTCGCCGAGCGAATTGAGAACAGAAATGGCTTTGATTGTTTTTTTTCATGATGTCTCCTGTGGGTCTGAATCAATTTCAGTTTTTATGAAGCTTGTTTCACTCTCGGATTTTTCATCCACAGAATGGGTTGTTCTTTGATGGGGCGCGCAGGCGCACCATGTTGTAACAATGCTTGATCAAACAACTGACCCTTCTCGTCTTGCAAAGCAGCTTTCCTAATCTGTGACACAACTGCCGCTTGTGCATTCAAAGATTGCTCTGTTGAAGGCTGACAAACCGTGCGTAAGATATGAAGCAGATTGTCTTTACCGCGCTCATTGGTACTGCCATAGCCCTTGATTAACTGCCCACACCGAGCAACTTCTAAAGCCAATGCAGACGAACGCAAGCAAGCACGGGCAATGCCGTCAAGCCATTCTTCAATCAGCGATTGTTCGGTGGCATAACGACTGCCGATAGGCCGAAGCACACGCATAGAAGCTAGAATGCGCAAACTCACAAGGCCCAAAACGGAGTGGCGAGCCAACTTAATCGGCATTGACCACGCGGCCTTACCCTTCACAATGCGTGCACGGTCCCACCTCAATAAACCTTGAGCCCAAGAAGACGGCAGCATGGCTGCAATCTCTGGCACACCTGGCTTGAAGTGGTCATAGACTTTCAGCAATTCGCCCTCTTTGAGTTTGACTTCTGTTGACACACGTTGCCAACGCGTTGCTTTGCTTTTCAGATGTGCCACCTGAATGATGTCGTCAAAAGCCATCCAAAGGGCCAACCATCGAATAGTTTCAGTGGTCACTGGGAAATCGGCAGAAGCACCGGGGCTAGCCAACTCAATGGCTTTTAAATTCGACAAGCGCGTCACCATCAGATGTGCATAGTTTTCGTTTT
This sequence comes from Comamonadaceae bacterium, assembly GCA_947479935.1. Taxonomy (GTDB): domain Bacteria; phylum Pseudomonadota; class Gammaproteobacteria; order Burkholderiales; family Burkholderiaceae_C; genus Limnohabitans_A. The sequence continues at coordinate 20,203 of CANKBG010000005.1, read as the reverse complement.
GGTATTGAACCAATCGATCAAATGCCAAAGCCAAGAGTTCGTGCATGTGCTGGGGAAATTGCTGCGCAACCTGATTTGGTAAATTAAAAACCGAACCTGCCTTTGGAACATCAGGTGCCAAAACTTTTTCAACATACTGCGCTTGTTCACGCTGCAGACTGACTCGCTCAAACGCCAAAGAAAATCCTCGCAAACTGGCCTTCTTAGAAGCGCTGTTGCCAGACAACACTGCTTCATAATGCCGGCGTTCAAAAGGCAGCAAACCGCTGGCCGCAATGGCACCCAACATGACTGCGCTGACCATGGTACCCGCTTCCTGACACAGGCTGGCCATGTCTAGCACATGGTGCCTTAAGCTATTGGCAGAAATAACATCGAGCAAGGGCGCTTCTTGACGACGACCATCACCCATGACCATTTTCTCGGCGGTGGTGAAGGCACGCGACGATGAGCTGATGACATAGGTGCGGTCTGACGATGCAAAACCATTGCCAATTTGCCTTGCGGTTTCCAACAACTCTGAGGAAATTAAGGCATCCAATCGACCTGGCAAAGGGTTCAAACCCAGCACAGGCTGCCGACCCTGAAGTTGCGAATTGGAGACGGGGTAAATTTCAAGATAGTAAGTGGTGGCGCCCGTGCGCTGTGCTACGCCAGGAATAGAAGTGGCTTGTGCAGGGTATTCGGCTATGCGCGCTACTTCCACCAGCCAATCGGCCAAGACGCCGCCGCCTTCACCGCCTAATGCACACAACAAGATCGATACTGCTTGAGTCATGTTGATTTCAATTTAGAAGACACTATAGAAAACATCAGGCAGGTTGTAAAAAGCGAGTCATCCATGTCTGAAGGCGAAAACCAATGCGCTCCCAAGGACCAGGATTCTGGACCACTTCAGCACGGTAGAAAGAGGGGCACAAAGTAGCCGCGTGCGCATTTTCGCCACACAAACCACAGCCCACACAACCATCAATGACAGTGGCAACAGGATCAACTTTCAAAGGATCGGGATTGTCTTTCAAAGTAAGGGTTGGGCAACCCGAGAGCCGGATGCAAGCATGATCGCCATTGCAAACGTCTTCGTCGACGCCATACTTCACACGCTCAACGCGCTTGCCTTTTGCCATCAAAGAAGCCAGCCATGGCTTGATGCGCCGCTGCCTCTCTAACTGGCACTCACCCTCCGCCACAATGACCTTCAGCCCTTGAAAATCGGTGGTGAACGCCTCTGTGAGTGTGGCCTGCATCTCGGCAACTTCATAGGTATGAACTGTTTTCAACCATTTCACACCCAGCCCCTTGAGGGTGGATTCGATCACATGGTTCGTGTGTACAACACTTTCCCGCTTGTCGCTTACAGCGTCTTTGGACAATTCAGTGGGGGTGTTGATGATGTCTTGCGTTCCAGTGGCCGAGGTATAGCCATTTTTAAAAATCAATAAAACAGCATCATCGCCATTGAAAAGTGCGCTTTGCACACCTGTAAGCAAACCGTTGTGCCAAAAGCCGCCATCGCCCATGACGGATAAAACACGCCGTTTCATAAGCGGGGAAACGCCCGCACGGCTGGCCAAGCTCATGCCGTATCCCAAGATGGAGTGGCCTACAGAAAATGGTTCAAACGTGGCCAGAGCATGGCAACCAATGTCACCTGATACATGCACTGGTCCTACCGTCTCTTGGGCTAATTTCAAGGCAGAAAAAACGGGGCGCTCTGGGCACCCAATGCACATGCTGGGTGGTCGAGCGGGAATTGGAATTCCCAACATCGCTTGCACTTCTTGGCGCCTTTTTGTATTGCCTTCCAACCATGCTTGTGTTGTTGGAGGTACAGCACTAGGTTCATGTCGATTGAGGAAATTCAACAAGCCTTCGGCCATCACCTCAGCCGTATATTCGCCCCCAGAGGGCAACATGTCTTTGCCATGCAAAGGCGTCTGCAAATCCAATCGGCGCAGCATAAGTGCCAGCTCTTGTTCAATGTACTCAGGCTGCCCCTCTTCTAGCAAAAGCACAGCTGACTTGTCTTTGCAAAAATCAATCAACTCAGTGGGCACCAAAGGATAGGTGACGTTCAAGACCAAAATGGACAGGCTTGAAGCACCAAATGCGTTGGACAAATCAAATTGTTGAAGCGCTCTGATCAGAGTGTTGTAAAGCCCACCTTGCACAATCAATCCTAAGTGCTTGTGCTGGGTGCCGGGGAAATGTTCGTTCAATCCGTTTTCGTGAATGAACTCACGCGCAGCTGGAAGCCTGTGCGCCACTTTGCGTTTTTCTTGCGCAAATGTCACAGGTGGGTGTGCCAACCGCATGTAATCGAACCCGGCGGGTTCAGCAATCAAATTCTTTTTCGAAAGCAAGGGTGCTTGGTTTGTTTTGGCCACAAACTGCCCACGCACATGACAAGCACGAATGCGCAATTCCATCATGACAGGCATGTTAGAGGCTTCAGACAAACGAAAACCCTGCTCCACCATATTGACCATTTGACCCAACTCAGGCCGCGGATCAAGCAAGCACATACCCGACTTCAAGGCATAGGCATGCGTGCGTTCTTGAATGACGCTGGCGCCCTCACCGTAGTCCTCGCCCACCACAATGAGAACCCCACCGGTAACGCCAGGTGAAGACAAATTGGACAATGCATCGGCCGCCACGTTGGTGCCGACAATCGATTTCCAAGTGACGGCGCCCCGAATAGGGTAATGAATTGAAGCACCCAACATGGCCGCCGCCGAAGCTTCGTTGGAGCAAGCCTCTACATGCACACCCAATTCATCCATGTAAGGTTTTGCTTGCACCATCACATCTAAAAGGTGCGAAACGGGTGCGCCTTGATAGCCTCCTACGTAAGCAACACCCGACTGCAGCAGTCCTTTGGTAATGGCAAGAATACCCTCACCTCTAAATACCTCACCATCGCCCATTCGAAGGGCCTTGATTTCTTCATGAAACGAAACTTCCAAAGTAACTCCAATTAGGCTTTAGCGTACTTGCCCGTTAACTGGGGAGTTGTTCCAGTAAGTCCGCGTTGTTCACGCTCTAACCGTGTTTCTCTAGACCATGTTCTCTTTAGATCATCTTTCACGGCAATGGTGAGGCGCCCCATTCCTTCAACTTCCAACTCAACTTTGTCACCATCTTGAAAAGAAGAAAGACCTCGGTGATTGGTGCCAGTGGCAATGATGTCGCCTGGCTCTAATTCATGAATACCAGATACCCATTCAATGCAACGTGGAATTTTGTGTGCCATGTCATCGGTGTTGAAGTTTTGCTTCAACACACCATTCACCCACAAACGCACCTGCAATTTATGCGGGTCTTTCACTTCATCGGCAGTGACAATGTAGGGGCCAATGGGCGCAAAAGTAGCGCGTGATTTCATTTGGTAAAAGGAATTGCCTTCAGGCTGTACACCTCTAGCAGAGCCATCAATGAAATTCACATAGCCAAAAATATGCGCCATGGCATTGGACGCAGGAATAAAACTTCCACGTTTACCAATGATCAAGGCCAGTTCAGCCTCGCCTTCAAAAATAGTAGAAGGAATGTCTGGCAAAACCATGGTTTCACCATGTCCAATGATGCAACCGGGTGACTTGTGAAATGCATTGATCAAAGCCGCTTGCTTTCGTGTGCCGTCTTCCATGTAATTCACTGCCATGCATTCGATGTTGACGGGCTTGGGCAAGGGTGGGCGAATTTTGACACCGGCCATTGGGACTGTTTTACCCGTCTCAACAAACTTGTCAATTCGAGGCTTGACTTGATCAAACGAGCCAATCAAACCATTCATTAAGTCGCCAATGCCATTGTGAGGAATATTTGAAACGACTGAGGTGACGTCTACCAAACCCTCTCCCTTGATAATGCCAATTCGGTAGTCGTTGAAAAGCATAATTTTCATAATGATCCCTCTTATAGAGTCGGCTTAGAAGCGGTTTGCAGGAATCATCATAGGTCTGCGGCTGAGAGTTATCAATGGGTTTCCGTCTTAATTGACTGCGGTTTTCCCTAATCGACTCTCTCAGCTTTTGAGTTCACCATGGATGTTCCTAAGGAGCCTTTCATGAACTTCAACCAAACTGAGCAAAGAAGAACTTTCATGAAAGTGGTAGTTGGCGTCAGTTCGGCCGCATGGGCTTCGTGGGCTTCGGCAAATGCCAGCGCAACGGCTTTCAATGTGTCGACCTTGGAAACTCAATTGCTGCGATTGCCACACAACTCTGAGCCGATGGTAGTTTCTGGAAGAGTCACAAACTCTCAAAATAAGCCTTGCTGCGGCCAGTCTGTTGTGTCCAGTACAGAGCAGGTCGTCACTGATGCCGATGGCCGTTTTTGGATAGCAACAAGCACCAAAGAATTGCAAAACGCCAACATTGCGAGCAACAAACAAATTGTGCATCACCAACTGACACAAGACCCGAGCGGTGTTTGGCGGCTTTATCTCGAATTGAGTACTTAAAAATAAGCTGGCAAAAACTTGGCCGCAATGGCCCAACGCTCTTCCATCCAATGCCATGCCAAGTGTGCAATCAGGGCTGATAAGACAATGGTCAAAGTACGCGCATAGGCTTTGGTAGCAAGCCACATTGCAACAGGTACACCTAGAAGCAAAACCAAGAGTTGCCCAGCTTCAACACCAAGGTTAAAAGATAGCAAAGACAGAAAATGATGTGTGCCTGCAAATTGCATGCTTTCATGCAGGGCAAATGAGAATCCAAATCCATGGATCAGGCCAAATAGCGAGCAAACAAGCCATCTGCGATAGACATTGGGTCGCCAGATATTTTCCAAGGCCATGTACAAGATGGAAAATGCAATGGCCAATTCCACCCAAGGCATGAACCACAATCCTGTTGGCGCATAACCCATTGCAGCAGCAATGAGCGTTAGAGAGTGAGCCACCGTGAAACTGGTGATCACACCCACCAAACTGAGCCATTGTGTTGCAGTCAAAATTAAGCATGCAATGAAAATCAAGTGGTCTGTGCCACTCAAAATATGCTTGAATCCCATCTGTATAAATCGCCAAGAAGCTTGCCAGGCACTTGGATTCAGCAAGACCGCCCCCTCCTTGGCATTGAATTCAAACGCCCGTTCCTCAGCATTCAACAATTGAAATCTCAAATCAATGGCCACCCTTTGCGCGAGCCTTTGTAGTCCAAAATCGATTTCGATATTTGAGTAGTCGTTTTTGGCATTCACTTGCAGTTCAAGGTCCAAATACTGTTGATTCCAAACCAATTGAGAGGGTAGCTCCCAGTTTTCCGATCTCACATGCGCCAAAGCTGTTTCATAAGTGACAAATGAACGGTTAGAAGGCAGACTGATCCTTGCACTTTTGACACTCACCCGGTTCAAAGATTGATGACCTTGAACAATTTTGAGGTTGTCTACAAACCATAACTCTGCCGCTTGCTGCAAAGCGGGTTTGATATGGGGGATGTCTAGGTACAAGTTGTTAAGCAGTGGAAACTCAACCTCTTTCATTGAACTCAAGGGCACTCGAATGAACAAAGTAAGACCCTGCTCTTCCTGTTTCAGAAAAGACTGAACCTGCACATCATTTGGAATTTCATGCGCTTGGGCACCCACATAAAGGCCCCAATTGGACAGCGAGACCGCCAAGACCATCCGACACAACAAGCGTCCAATCGCACTAGGGGTTTCCGAGCATCGCATTCAAAATGGCTTCTTAACAGTTGTTTTATACATGGGCCTATGCTAGCCTTAAACACATATGAAATGATTCGTGCTTTGACTTTACTTCACAAATAAAAAGAGGTCGACTTTATGCTTAATCGCTCACGCTTTTCCTATCTTGCTTCAGCCCTTTTGGCCGCCATCGGCCTCACTGTATTGGCAATCAGCATTGTCGATCACCCCGTCAACGCAAAGGCCGACACGGTCAAGGCGCCCATCTTTGAAGTAGATCCACTTTGGCCCAAACCCATGCCCAATCATTGGTTGCTTGGCATGGCCATTGGCGTTTGGGTTGATGAAAAAGACCACGTTTGGATCATTCACCGCGGCGCAGACACCCTCAACGCCAATGAGTTGGCCCTGACTAAAAATGTAGGTGAGTGCTGCGCGGCGGCACCCCCTGTTCTTGAGTTTGACCCCGCTGGCAGGTTGGTCCAAGCATGGGGTGGTCCAGGCCCTGGCTACGAATGGCCCGATTCCAATCACGGCATTCACATTGATCACAAAGGCAATGTTTGGATTGGCGGTAACGGCGAAAACGATGCACACATTTTGAAATTTACCCGCGATGGTAAATTCTTAATGCAAATGGGAAAACACAAAGGAAATAAAGGCAGCAACGACACAGAAAACTTTGGCCGTGTTGCCAAAATATGGGTCGATCCCAAAACCAATGAGGCTTATGTTGCCGATGGTTATAAAAATAAACGTATCGCTGTATTGGATGCCGACACGGGGGTCATGAAACGTTATTGGGGTGCCTACGGCAACAAACCTGACGACGCAGATTTAGGTAAATACGACCCGTCTGCAGCGCCGCCCAAACAATTTAGAAATCCTGTGCATTGTGTGGAAAGAAGTCACGATGGCATGGTCTATGTTTGCGACAGACAAGCCAACCGGATCCAAGTTTTCAAACCAGACGGCACCTATGTCAAAGAAGCCCATTTTGCAAAGCAGACCTTGGGTTCGGGCTCAACATGGGATTTGGCTTTCTCCAAGGACCCACAGCAACGCTTCATTTTTCTAGCGGATGGCACGAATGAAAAAATTCGCGTCATTGTCAGAGCAACCATGATGGAACTTACCAATTTTGGAGATGGTGGCAGACAGCCCGGCCAATTCTTTGGCGTGCACAGTATCGCAACCGACTCAAAAGGCAACATCTACACCACGGAAACCTATGAAGGTAAACGACTGCAAAAATTTGTCTACAAGGGAATGGGTGAATTGGCAAAATCTCAGGGCACTGTCTGGCCAAAGCGCTGATCACTGGAACAGCACATCGTCAAAAATTGCCAAGGCTCGGTTCCATAGTGCAGACGCATCCCCTGATCTTGTGCTGAAAGCAACTAATGTAAAAGCCTGAAGCAGGCAATGACTCTTAGAAGGCGTCAGTCAATGCCATCTTTGTTGGTATCCCATGAAAGTGCTTGGAACAACTTAAGACAATAAAAAACCCCGCTACGCTAGTAAACGTGCGGGGTTCGATACGTTATGAGATGGGTTGAGACTGATCTCTGGTGCCCCCGACAGGAATCGAACCTGTATCTAGCGCTTAGGAGGCACTCGTTCTATCCATTGAACTACGGCGGCGGATTCTAGATTTTAGCCGTCAAAGCCATCTACCAAAACAATGTGCCCCTCTGAATTGGCCAGGCGGTGAGGCAAGATGGCTTGGTATTCTGCGCTGTGATACCAAGCTTCTGCTGCTGCGCGACTTGAAAACTCAATCACAACCTTCCGACTTCCTTGGGCTTGACCTTCCAATTGGGTGTCTGGGCCGCCCCTGACCAAATATTTGCCGCCATGAGTCACCAACGTGGCAGGGACGTGTTGAGAGTATTTGAGGTAGCCCTCTGGGTTGTGAACTGTCAATTGTCCAATGAGATAGGCCTTGGTCATGCTGATTCCTGGTAATGGGTTTCTTGAAAATGGCTAGCTTATTTGCTCATCATGCGCATGGCATCTTCCAAACCCTTGAGGGTGAGGGGGAACATTCGTTGGCTCATCAGTTGTTGAATGACAGCAATGCTTTGGCGATATTGCCAAACACCCTGTGGCTCAGGATTGATCCATGCAAACTTTGGGAAGGTGTGAGTGAGTCTTTGTAGCCACTCAGCGCCTGCCTCCTCATTGTTATATTCCACGCTGCCGCCAGCTTGCAAAATTTCGTAAGGACTCATGGTGGCATCGCCTACAAAGATGAGTTTGTAATCTTTGTTGTACTTGCGCAAGATGTCCCATGTGGAAAACTTTTCGGCATACCGGCGTTTGTTGTTCTTCCACATGAAGTCGTAAACACAATTGTGGAAGTAATAAAACTCCAAGTGCTTGAATTCTGCTTTGGCCGCTGAAAACAATTCTTCGACGCGCGCAATGTGGTCGTCCATTGTGCCGCCCACGTCCATGAGCAACAACACTTTGACGTTGTTGTGTCGCTCGGGAATCATTTTGATATCGAGGTAGCCGGCGTTGGCCGCTGTGGCACGAATGGTGTCAGGCAAGTCAAGTTCTTCAGCAGAGCCTTCTCGTGCAAATTTACGCAATCTGCGAAGGGCCACTTTGATGTTGCGGGTACCTAATTCTTGAGTGTCGTCGTAATCTCGGTAGGTGCGCTGATCCCAAACTTTCACGGCGCTGCGGTTGCCGCCTTTGCCGCCAATGCGAATGCCTTGGGGGTTGTAGCCGCCATTGCCAAAGGGCGACGTGCCGCCGGTACCAATCCATTTGCTGCCGCCCTCGTGACGCTCTTTTTGTTCTTCGAGACGTTTTTTCAAGGTCTCCATCAGTTCGTCCCAGCCCATTTTTTCAATGGCCGCTTTTTGTTCGGGCGTGAGTTCTTTTTCTAAGATTTTTTGCAGCCAATCTAATGGTACTTCTTTGGTGAAGTCGGTGAGCATTTCAACGCCTTTGAAGTAAGCGCCAAAGGCTCGGTCAAATTTGTCGTAATGCTTTTCGTCCTTTACCATGACAGTACGGCTGAGGTGATAGAAATCATCAATGCTGCATGCATCAGAATCGGGTCCAATCACGTTGGCTTGAAGTGCTTCAAGCACATTCAAATATTCACGCACAGACACTGGCAGCTTGGCTGCGCGAAGGGTGTAAAAAAAATCGATCAGCATGGTTTAAGCCTTGCGCGTGCGACTAAGTTGGTAATCCAAATGGGCTTTGACGGAAGGCCATTCGGTGTTCAAAATGCTGTAAACACAGGTGTCGCGAAGTGCGCCCAAAGCATCGGGGTGTGTGTTGATGGCATGGTTGCGCAGCACGCCATCCAGCTTGGCGCCCAAGCGTTCTATGGCGCTTCTGCTTTGTTGGTTAAAGAAGTGGGTTCTAAATTCAACCGCAATACAGTTTAATTTTTCAAAGGCGTGCGCCAACATCAAACGTTTGCATTCTGTATTGAGTGGCGAGCGTTGCACATTGGCGCGATACCAAGTGGAGCCAATTTCAACACGTCGATTGGCGGCATCTATGTTCATGTAAGTGGTCATGCCCACCGCTTTGCCATCGCACAAAACGGTGAAGGGCAACATGCTGCCTTGTTGATGCAAGCTCAAACGCCGTGATATTTCGTCCGCCATTTTTTCGGGTGTGGGTATGAAGGTATACCAATGCCGCCATAGTTCGCCATCTTTCACGGCTTCGATCAGCTCATCGAGGTACACCATAGAAAGAGGCGCCAACTGAACGTGCTTGCCCGTGAGTTGGGTTTCTTGAAGGAAAGGTTTGGTTGTGCTCATCAGTTGTCCTTCTTGTCTTCGTTTGAAGAAGGCAAAGACTCTGAGTTTTTTTGTTGGCTGGCTTGCCATCGACGCGCCAATTGCAATCCCAAACCGCCGCCCAAACCCAACAACACGATGCCGCCAATACTTTCGTTACCGTAGCCAGCTGCAAAAATATTCCAGCCTAGCAAACGGCCCAACCAAAAACCTGACAAGGCGCCACCGACAAAGCCAACGGCGTCTGAAATGCCTTCAAGGAGTAAGTTGCGAGCCATCGAAAATTTCTCAGCGATTACGTTGATTCATGAAAACCAATTTTTCAAACAAACTCACATCTTGTTCGTTTTTTAACAGTGCGCCCACCAAGGGAGGCACGCTTACTTTTTGATCGGCACTTTGCAGTGCTTCTAAAGGAACGTCTTCTGCAACCAACAGCTTCAACCAATCGAGCAGTTCACTGGTAGAAGGCTTCTTTTTCAAACCTGGTAAGCCGCGCACGTCATAAAAGTTTTTAAGCGCCGCTGTGAGTAATTCTTTTTTCAGGCCAGGGAAGTGCACATCCACAATTTGTTTCATGGTGTCGGCTTCGGGAAACTTGATGTAGTGGAAGAAGCAGCGACGTAAAAATGCGTCTGGCAATTCTTTCTCATTGTTAGAAGTGATAAAGACGACCGGGCGGGTTTTGGCTTTGATCAGTTGACGGGTTTCATAACAATAAAACTCCATGCGGTCGATTTCGCGCAGCAAATCATTGGGAAATTCAATGTCTGCTTTGTCAATTTCGTCAATCAAAATAGCCACCGGCTCTTCGGCGGTGAAGGCCTGCCACAGCACGCCCTTGATGATGTAGTTTTCAATGTTCTTGACTTTTTCATCGCCCAGCTGGCTGTCGCGCAATCGGCTGACGGCGTCGTACTCATACAGGCCTTGCTGAGCTTTGGTGGTGGATTTGATGTGCCATTGAATGAGTTTGAGCCCCAAGGCCTCGGCCACTTCCTCGGCCAGCATGGTTTTTCCTGTGCCAGGCTCTCCTTTGACCAACAAAGGGCGCTTCAAAGTGATGGCGGCATTGACTGCCAGCTTCAAGTCTTGCGTGGCGACGTAGTTTTCGGTCCCTTGGAATTTCATAATGTGCTGCAAAAGTGGATTAAAAGTTGTTTGATTTCAGAAAAGTCAGGATTGAGTAGGCTCAGTCGATATAATCCTGCATTGATTTTCATCAATCCAAGTTTGATTGTGCTCGCAAAATGAACGCTTTGTTATCCTCATTGATCGCTTTAACTGTCGCTTCAGCGACCGTTTTCTCAGCCCACGCACAAGACGTGCAGGGTAACGCCAAAGCCGCAGAAGGCAAGATTGCCATGTGCATTGGCTGTCACGGAATTAAGGGTTACCAAGCCAGTTTCCCTGAGGTTTACCGAGTCCCCATGATTTCTGGCCAAAGCGCGAAGTACATCGCGGCTTCTCTTAATGCCTACAAAAAAGGTGACCGCAAGCACCCCACCATGCGCGGTATTGCCACCAGCCTGACAGACCAAGACATTGCCGATATTTCAGCCTACTACGCGCAACACGGCGTGGTTGAAGGTGCGGCACCTGTGGTGGCCAAAGCGGCTGACGACAAGGTGGGCGAGTTGCTCAAAAAGGGCGCTTGCGTGTCTTGCCATGGCGAGAACTTCTCTAAGCCTATTGATCCTAGCTATCCCAAAATTGCCGGTCAGCACAAAGATTTCTTGTTTGTGGCTTTGAAGTCTTACAAGACTGAAAACCAAGCCACATGGGGCCGCTCCAACGGCGTGATGGGCGGAATTGCCAAACAATTCAGCAACAATGAATTGAAAGCATTGTCAGCATACGTTGCTTCTTTGGACGGCGAACTCAAAACAGTTCCCCAATCTAAATTCCGCTAAGCCCTTAAAGCCGCCCTAGTCATGGGTGGCGTGCCTTTGCACGCAGTCGATATAGGTGTTGCCATCGGGCATTTTTCCCGCACGTTGGCTTTCAAAAATCATGCGGCCTAAGCACTCCATGGTGGCATGATGCGCCTCGTGCAAGGATTGCTTTTTGTGGCTCAACAACTCGACGGCTTGTCGAATTCCCCGCGGCTGATCAATGCTGCACTGCTCACTGACCGACAGATGCATAGATAAGTGCAAAAACGGGTTTTCTTGTGCAGGGTCAGTATGCAGCATGGTGGCCAATGCACCCTCTAAATCCGCCAGAGCCGCATGGTATTCGGGATGCTCATCAATCCACTGACTTGCCAAAATTTCAATCGGCTCTAATTTGGCGCCCGATCGTGACTTGGCGTAAGCACCACAAAAAAAACGCCGTACGTCGGCTTGAGAGGGTTGTATCAGCATGAGCGCATTGTCTCGCATGGTGCCAGCCTAGTAAGCCAAAGGGAAATTCCGACTTGAATTTACTGAGCGCATGCACTATATTGCATCATTCTTAAAATTCCAAGCCCTAGAAACAAAATCATGAGCAACAACATCACCCAAGCCTTTATTTGCGATGCCATCCGTACCCCCTTTGGCAGGTATGGGGGGGCGCTGTCTAGCATTCGCACGGACGACCTTGGCGCCATTCCTTTGCGCGCCTTGATGGCTCGCAACCCGCAAGTAGACTGGGCTGCCGTCACCGATGTTTTTTATGGCAACGCCAACCAAGCCGGTGAAGACAACCGAAATGTGGCTCACATGAGCAGCTTGCTGGCGGGTTTGCCCATTGATGTGCCTGGCGCAACTTTGAACCGTTTGTGTGGTTCGGGCTTGGACGCTGTGGGTTCTGCCGCCCGCGCCATCAAATCAGGTGAGGCGGGTTTGATGATTGCCGGTGGTGTGGAAAGCATGAGTCGCGCACCTTTTGTCATGCCCAAAGCTGAGACAGCATTTAGCCGCACCAATGCGGTTTACGACACCACCATTGGCTGGCGCTTCATCAATAAATTGATGAAAGAAAAATATGGTGTGGACTCCATGCCCGAGACCGCTGAAAACGTGGCCACCGATTACAAAATTGAGCGTGAAGCACAAGATCGCATGGCCTTGGCCAGCCAAATGAAAGCGGTGGCGGCGCAAAAGGCAGGCCACTTGGCGCGCGAAATAACGGCGGTCACCATTCCACAGAAAAAAGGCGATGCCATTGTGGTGGACAAGGACGAACATCCGCGTGAAACCAGCATGGAATCGTTGGCCAAACTCAAAGGTGTGGTGCGCCCAGATGGCACCGTCACAGCCGGCAACGCCAGCGGCGTGAACGATGGCTCTTGCGCTTTGTTGCTGGCCAATGAAACCTTGGCAGGCAAATACAGCCTCACGCCCAAAGCGCGTGTGGTGGGCATGGCCACAGCGGGTGTGGCGCCGCGCGTGATGGGCATTGGCCCTGCACCCGCGACGCTGAAAGTACTGGCGCAAACGGGTTTGAGCTTGGACCAAATTGATGTGATCGAATTGAACGAAGCTTTTGCAGCGCAAGGCTTGGCCGTGCTTCGCATGTTGGGTCTGAAAGACGATGACGAGCGCGTGAACGCATGGGGCGGTGCCATTGCATTGGGCCACCCCTTGGGTGCATCGGGTGCACGTTTGGCCACCACGGCCGTGAACCGTTTGCACGCCACGGGCGGTCGCTATGCGCTTTGCACCATGTGCATTGGCGTAGGTCAGGGCATTGCGCTTATTTTGGAACGAGTTTAAGGATTGACCATGAAAACGCGTGCCGCTTGGTATGAAAAAAATGGTGAAGCACGCGATGTCATGGTGCTTGGCGCATTGCCCTTGAATGCGCCTGGCTTTGGTGAAGTGCTGGTGCGCATCGCCACTTCAGGCGTGAATCCTTCTGATGTGAAATCAAGACGCGCAAAACCCTTATCTGATTCTTGGGTGGTGCCGCACAGCGATGGCGCTGGCACGATTGAAGCGGTGGGCGAGGGCGTCTCCAAGGCGCGCGTGGGAGAACGTGTTTGGATTTGGAATGCACAGTGGCAAAGGCCTCACGGCACAGCCTCTGAGGCCATTGTGTTGCCGCAAGCACAAGCGGTGCATTTGCCCAACACCACCGACTTTGCAGCAGGTGCCTGTATGGGAATTCCAGGGTTGACCGCAGTCCAAGCGGTGCATTTGGCGGGCAATGAAAATTTGCGTGGTAAAAAAGTTTTGGTTACCGGTGCTTCATCGGCAGTGGGGCACTACATCACCCAAATGGTGACGCTCTATGGTGGCGAGGTCATTGGCACCGTGGGGTCTGAAGACAAGGCCGCACATGCCAAGAAGGCGGGCGCTGTTGAAACTGTTTTTTACAAAACAGAAAACGTTGTAGAGCGTTTGCAAAAATTCAGTGGCGGTAAAGGTGTTGATGTCATGATCGACTTGGACTTTGCAACGGCCTCGCAGTGGGTCACCAAGGGAGGCTTGGCGCCGCACGGCCAATTGGTGGGTTATGGCTCTAACGTGGTGGGAGATATTCCACTCACGTTCAGGCCGCTGTTGTTCAATTCCATTGGCTTGAAATTTTTCTTGGTTTATGACTTGTTGCCACAAGACCGTGCATGGTGTCAGCAACGTTTGAATGATTTGCTTCATGCCCAAAAGTTGCAGCACAGCATCGGTGCTCGGTTCAGTTTGGATCAGGTTGTCAAGGCCCATGAAGCTGTGGAGGCGGGACAACTGATTGGCAATGTGGTGATTGATCTCTGAGTCAAAGATGGTTAGAGTGAGTGTCATGAAAACATTTAAAACCCTACAAGAACTTGCTGCTTGCATCGGTCAAACGGTGGCCGTTTCTCCTTGGACCCAAATTACCCAAGCGCAAGTCAACATGTTTGCTGAAGCTACAGGAGATCATCAGTGGATTCACATTGATGTTGAGAAAGCCAAAGCGGGCCCTTTTGGTGGGCCCATTGCCCATGGCTTTTTAACGCTGTCGCTCATTCCCAAACTTTCGCAAAGTGCCATCAAAATTGAAGATGTGCGAATGGGTGTGAATTATGGTTTGAACAAGGTTCGTTTTACATCGCCAGTGCCCGTGGGTAGCAACCTTCGAGGTCATATGAAGCTGCTTAACGCAGTGCCCATTGATGGCAATGGCATGCAGTTCACGTGGGAGATGACCATTGAACGCGAAGGCTCGGAAAAGCCGGCTTGCATTGCAGAATCGTTGGCGCGTTATTACGTTTGACCGGGCATGATAAAACCATTTTGACGCCAAGCTTCATAAACGGTCACAGCCACACTGTTGGATAAATTTAAACTGCGCTGGCCTTCCAGCATGGGCAGTTTCAATCGGTTTGCGGGCTCAAAACTTTCTCTAAGTTCAGGCGCCAAGCCGCGAGTTTCGGCACCAAATACAAACCAATCGCCTTTTTCAAAACGTGTGTCTTGAACATAGCGCGTGCCTTTGGTGGTGAGGGCAAACATGCGCGCTAGATTGGGCTTTTGCGTGGCCAAGAAGTCGGTCCAACTGGCGTGATGTTTCACTTGGGCATATTCGTGATAGTCAAGGCCGGCACGGCGCATGTGCTTGTCTTCCATCGAAAAACCCAAAGGTTCAATGAGATGCAAATTGCAACCCGTGTTGGCGGCCAGGCGAATCACGTTGCCTGTGTTGGGCGGAATTTCGGGTTCAACTAAGACAATTTGAAACATGGCGCTATTGTCGTTGCTATTGACGATGCTTTTTTCATTGATTGAGCGTGCTGGCGTTAAGCTGGAGTTCTGGCAAACACCATCGCAGTGACGTGCGACGCGCCTGCTTGCTTTAAAACTTTGGCGGCTACATTGAGTGTGGCCCCGCTGGTCATGACGTCGTCAATCAGCATGACGCGTTTGCCTCGTAACAAGGGCACAAGGAGCGGAGAGACTGCAAATGCACCGTCTAAATTCACCAGTCGTTGTTTTCGTTTGAGGGTACTTTGAATGGCAGTGTGACGCATTCTGAGCAGCAAGTTGGCTTGAGTTTTAGATGCGCACAGATGCTTTGACAAAAGCAAGGCTTGATTGAACCCCCGCTCCGATAGTCGCAGTGATGACAAGGGGATGGGAATGAGCCATTCAGCATGTTCAATGGCAGCTTCTGCAAACGGCGTACTGCGCATTAAGAGCGCCAAACTTGAAGCCCAAGCCGGGTCGTTTTGAAATTTAAACTGAGCCAAGATAGGGGTCCAGGGCCATTGGTATGTGGTGGCCGACCAGCACCCATCAAGGCTTGGGGCTTGTTGAATGCATGCTGCGCACTGGAAAGCTTGCGAATATGAGCCGAAGGATGTGCCTAAAGAGGTGCCTAAGGTGGTGACGGTGGCGCAAGTGGGGCACCGAGGACAAGGCTGACCAAATGCAGCCACGCAAGCCTCGCAGATGGAGAGTGAGGGCCAAGCCTTGCAAATGGCGCATTGACTGGGTAGGAGAAGCACGAACCAATATACTGCGGTCACCCCACAAAATTGCTTTCATTCGCATGCCTCTCGAACGTCCACCCACCCTTGACCCTGTTGCTGCGCGCCGATGGGCTTCATTGCCGTTGACGAAGTTGCCCACAAGGTCTCGTAGCGAGGTTTCGCCCTGGTTGCACGAAGAGGTGGCGCGCCGAATGGAATCACGCCTCGAATACATTCGCTTGCAGCCCAAGTCTTGGGTTTGCTGGAACCCGATTCGTTCGGGCCTGAATGTGCTGGATTTATTGCAGAAAAGATATCCCAAAGCAAAGGGCCACCTCACAGCCGCCAGACGGGGCGAGGTGGAGTGGGTTCAGTCAGGCGACCGGGCTGCTTGGTGGAAGCCTGCCAATTGGTTGAGCCCCAAGTTAAAAACGACGGGGCTTGAAAACAGCAACATGGACATGGTCTGGGCCAACATGCTGTTGCATCAAGCAGCCGACCCCCAAGCATTGCTGGCCGAATGGCACCACGTGTTGACGGTAGATGGCTTTTTGATGTTTTCATGTCTTGGGCCCGACACACTTAAAGAATTAAGAACCGTCTATGCGCAACAGGGCTGGCCCATGCCCTCCCATGAATTTACCGATATGCACGATTGGGGAGACATGTTGGTGCACGCAGGTTTTGCAGAGCCCGTGATGGACATGGAAAAAATCACCTTGACTTACGTCAATTCAGAAAAATTACTGGAAGATTTAAGGGCTTTAGGGCGTAATTTTCACGTCAGCAGATTTGATGCGCTTCGAGGCAAGGTATGGCTGAAGCAGTTGCACTTGGCGCTGCTTTCATTGGCCAGAGAAGACCAGGAGGGCCAATTGGCGCTCACTTTTGAGGTGGTCTATGGCCATGCATTGAAGCCTCAGGCGCGTGTGAAAGTAACTTCACAAAGTGAAATTGACTTGAGTGACATGCGTCAAATGCTTAGAAATCCGCAAAAGAAATCAAATCAAGTTTGATAAAGCGCAAAGAAGCCCTTCAACTCGGTTAAAATTCTTCGCGTTAACCCGAATCCCTGATGCTTTTTGAAGCGGGCAACGGTGTGACACTGTGAGTTCCCCTTTTGTAATAACTGTAGTGGTTTCAATTGAAACTTGGAAGTTAGTGAAAACTATGAAGAGCATTTCCAAAACATTGGTTTCTTTGCTAAGCAAAGCGGGTATTTGGGCTGGCGCTTGGGCGGCTACTGCCGCTTACGCCGTCAAAGATTTACCAGGCGGCCCAGCTGTGAACCAGTTGGACTTTCACCCCGCGGCCTCCAAAATAGCCGAAGAGCAGCACTTCCTTCATGTGTTCATGATGGTTTTGTGCACGGTCATTTTTGTGGCTGTATTCGCTGTTATGTTCTATTCCATTTGGAAGCACCGCAAATCGGTGGGGCACAAGCCAGCCACTTTCCATGAGTCCATGACGGTTGAAATTATTTGGACCATCGTGCCCTTCATCATTGTGATTTTGATGGCTTTGCCTGCTACCAAAATATTGGTGGCCTCCAAAGACACCACCAACGCTGACCTCACCGTCAAGGCCACTGGTTACCAGTGGAAATGGGGTTATGACTACATCAAAGGTGAAGGTGAAGGCATTGGCTTTATCTCAACCTTGGACAGCGCGCAGCGCGAGATGTCCAACAGCGGCAAGCCCTCTGGCGACGATTACCTCTTGAAGGTCGACAACGCCTTGGTGGTGCCCGTGGGCAAAAAAGTTCGCGTTATTACCACGGCCAACGACGTGATTCACGCCTTTGCTGTGCCATCACTGGGCATCAAACAAGACGCCATTCCGGGCTTTGTGCGTGACACATGGTTCCGAGCCGAACGCGTGGGCGATTTTCATGGTCAGTGCCAAGAGTTGTGCGGCAAAGAGCACGCCTACATGCCCATTCATGTGAAGGTTGTTTCCGCTGAAGACTACACTAAATGGGTCGATTCTGAGAAAAAGAAAATGGCAGCCAAGGCCGATGATCCAGCGAAAGTCTGGGCCTTAGAAGACTCACTGAAGCGCGGCGAAAAAGTGTATGCCGCCAATTGCGTTGCATGTCACCAAGCCACTGGTAAGGGTGCCGGCCCCATCAAGCCACTCGATGGCGCTGCGGTGGTGCTCGACGCTGACAAAACCAAACAAATCATGGTTTTGCTGAACGGTCAAAACAACCAAACCATGCCTGCATGGAAACAACTGTCCGACACCGAAATTGCGGCAGTGATCACTTTCACGAAAAACAATTGGTCTAACAAGACTGGGCAAGTGGTGCAACCAGCAGAAGTGCTGGCGTCCCGCAAGTAATTTAGTACTTTGAAGAGTATTTAAAGGAATTCAAGATGAGCGCAGTTCTACACCCTCACGATCACGCCCACGGTCAAGATGACCACGGCCACGACCACCATGGCGCCCCAGAAGGCTGGCGCCGTTGGGTCTTTGCCACCAATCACAAAGACATCGGCACCTTGTATTTGTTGTTTAGTTTTTCAATGCTCATGATTGGCGGCGTTTTGGCCTTGCTAATTCGCGCAGAGCTGTTCCAACCTGGCTTGCAATTGGTCAATCCTGAGTTGTTCAACCAATTCACCACCATGCACGGCCTGATCATGGTGTTCGGCGCCATCATGCCGGCCTTCGTGGGCTTTGCCAACTGGATGATTCCAATGCAAATTGGCGCAGCCGATATGGCCTTTGCGCGCATGAACAACTTCAGTTTCTGGCTCATGATTCCAGCGGCAGTCATGTTGGCGGGTTCCTTCTTCATGCCCGGTGGCGCACCTGCTGCTGGTTGGACCTTGTATGCACCTTTGACATTGCAAATGGGCCCGTCCATGGACGCTGGTATTTTTGCATTGCACATTTTGGGCGCCTCATCCATCATGGGCTCTATCAACATCATCGTGACCATTCTGAACATGCGCGCGCCTGGCATGACGCTCATGAAGATGCCGATGTTTGCTTGGACATGGCTTATTACGGCTTACTTGTTGATTGCGGTCATGCCTGTGTTGGCGGGTGCCATCACCATGACCCTCACTGACCGTCACTTCGGTACCAGCTTCTTCAACCCCGCGGGCGGCGGCGACCCTGTCATGTACCAGCATATTTTCTGGTTCTTTGGCCACCCCGAGGTTTACATCATGATCTTGCCGGCCTTCGGCATCATCAGTCATGTGGTTCCAGCCTTTTCGCGCAAGCGCTTGTTTGGTTATGCCTCCATGGTGTATGCCACTTCTTCTATCGCTATTTTGTCTTTCATTGTCTGGGCTCACCACATGTTTACCACTGGCATGCCTGTCACAGGCCAGTTGTTTTTCATGTACGCCACCATGTTGATTGCAGTGCCCACTGCTGTGAAAATTTTCAACTGGATTGCCACCATGTGGCGTGGCTCCATGACCTTTGAAACACCCATGTTGTTTGCCATTGGCTTTATCTTTGTGTTCACCATGGGCGGTTTTACCGGTTTGATTTTGGCCATGGCCCCCATTGATATTCAACTGCAAGACACTTATTACGTAGTGGCTCACTTCCACTATGTGTTGGTAGCAGGTTCCTTGTTTGCCATGTTCTCTGGCGCCTATTTCTGGCTGCCCAAATGGACAGGTGTGATGTACAACGAAGGCCGCGGCAAGATTCACTTTTGGTGGACCCTCATTTCCTTCAACGTTACCTTCTTCCCTATGCACTTCTTGGGCTTGGCTGGCATGCCACGTCGTTATGCCGACTATCCTATGCAGTTTGCCGACTTCAACGCGCTTGCGTCTGTGGGTGCTTTCTTCTTCGGTTTTGCTCAGGTTTACTTCTTCTTGTTCGTGGTCGTGCCTTGCATGCGCGGCAAAGGCGAAAAAGCATCTCAAAAACCTTGGGAAGCAGCCGAAGGTTTGGAGTGGGAAGTTCCTTCTCCTGCACCTTTCCATACTTTTGAAAACCCACCCAAGCTGGATGCCACGGCAACCCGCGTGATTGGTTAACAAGGCATTGAGACTTTATGGCCACCACCCCTGAACAAAAGAAAAGCAACGCGCGCTTAGGCCTTATTTTGGCCTCGGTAGCGGTGGTTTTCTTTGTTGGGTTCATGGTCAAAATGATCGTTCTCACCGCCAAGTAAGCCCACTTCATTTCAAGTCACCAGCAGCATGAGCCTTTACCGCGAAAACATCAAAATGGTGAGCAAGCTGGCCATTGTTGCGGCAGGTATGTTTGCCTTTGGTTATGCGCTCATTCCCATCTACAAGCACATCTGTGAAATGACGGGCATCAACATCCTGTCTCTTACAGAACGCCAAGTGCCTGGAAATGGTGTGGCGGGTCAAGATGCCAAGACAGGCAATTCGCAAATTGATTATTC